>DATJIM010000256.1:0-2353 GCA_035493195.1 Caldimonas sp. | reverse complement strand
CCCATGCACCAGACGATCGTGCTCGGCCGGTTCTCGGCCATCATCTTCGCGACCTTGTAGACCTCGGCCTCGGGGACGCCGCACGCCTCCTCGACCTTGTCCGGGGTCCATTTGGCCATCACGTCGGCCTTGACCTTGTCCATGCCGTAGACGCGGTCGGCGATGTACTTCTTGTCCTCCCAGCCGTTCTTGAAGACGTGGTACAGCATCCCGAACAGGAAGGGGATGTCGGAGCCCGAGCGGATGCGCACGTACTCGTCTGCCTTCGCCGCGGTCCGCGTGAAGCGCGGATCGACGACGATCATCTTGGCACCCGTCTCCTTGGCATGCAGCATGTGCAGCATCGACACCGGGTGCGCCTCGGCGGCGTTCGAGCCGATGTACATCGCGCATTTGGTGTTGCGCATGTCGTTGTACGAGTTCGTCATCGCGCCGTAGCCCCACGTGTTCGCGACTCCCGCGACCGTGGTGGAGTGGCAGATGCGCGCCTGGTGGTCGCAGTTGTTGCTGCCCCACAGCGTCATCCACTTGCGCATCAGGTACGACTGCTCGTTGCTGTGCTTCGACGAGCCGACGACGAAGATCGAATCGACTCCGCTCGCCTTCCTGAGCTCGAGCATCTTCGCGCTGATCTCGTTCAGCGCCTGGTCCCACGAGATCTTCTCGTACTTGCCGTTGACGAGCTTCATCGGCGTCTTCAGCCGATAGTCGCCGTGGCCGTGCTCGCGCAGCGCCGCGCCCTTGGCGCAGTGCGCGCCAAGGTTGAGCGGCGAATCGAACACCGGCTCCTGACGGACCCAGACGCCGTTCTCGACGACGGCGTCGACCGCACAGCCGACCGAGCAGTGGCCGCAGACGGTGCGACGGACGACCGGCGCCGACGGCGCTGCCGCGGGATCGGCGGCCGCCGCCTTCTTGACGAGCGTGAGCTGCGAGCCGGCCAAGCCGACGCCGACGCCGATGCCGGAGCGACGCAGGAATGCGCGCCGGTCCATCGTCGGGACGACGCGGCCGAGACCGCGTGCAAGGCTGGCGACGAGCGCCGAGGGCGCAGACGCCGCGCCGTGGGACGGGATCTTGCGAGTCAGCAACATGATCGTTCTCCGCTGCTCAGCTGCGCGTTGTTTCGTAGTAGCGCCGGATGTGATCGGTGAGCCGGTACCCTTCGGCGGGCTTTCGGCCGTTCGCGGCGTTCTCGGCCTGCGCCTCGGGCTCTCGCTTGCCCGGCAGGGCAACCGCAGCGAGCGCGGCCGCTGCGGTGACGCCGGCACCGACCGCGACGACGCGACGGCGTCCGCGCCGTTGCGCTTGCGAGTCGGAATCGGCGGACGCGGCGGCGCCCGAGGGGGTTTCGGTGAGCGAGGATTTCATGACCACGGCTCCTGACTGCAGACTGCAGATCGCGCACGACAAGCTGCGGATCCGAAGGACACCGGCAACGACGGCGGCCTCCATTCGACTCTAGCAGCGCCGATGGATTTGTATACAGGGTAAAACGCGGCCGGGCCGGCCCCAAGGGCCTACGTTGCACCCGCAGGATTGCTCAAAAATCGAGCAGGTCGAACGCTTGCTGCTCGACCGCGAAGAAGTCGCGCGCGAAGTGCGCCAGCGCGGCGTAGAAATCCGCCTGCGGATGCGCTTCGATGGCATCGAAAAGCGCACCGGCCCACGGCCGCAGATGGGCGTCGAAGAAGCGGCGCTGTGTCGCGAGATTGGCGGTCGCGACGTCGTCGCCCGCGATCAGGTAGCGCATCACCTCGCACAGGCTCGCGATGTGGTCCTCGGTCTCGCTCACGTCGTCGCTCTTGGCAATGCCGAGCTCGCGCAGCGTGTGGCGCAGCGCCACGAGCGGCTTCTCGTTCAGCCTTCCGGCGATATAGAACGAGCCGTACACAAAGATTTCTGGCTTGCCGACGCCCTGGAACAGGCCGGCGAACTCGCTCGCGATCTGTTCACGCGAGAGGCGACGCGCAACCGCGACGAGCTCGCCCCAGGCGTGCTCCAGAAAGCCCCCTGCGGCCGGCGCCTCGGTCACGGCGACCTGGAACCGGGCGTGCATCTCGGCCGTCGGCGGCGCGTAGAACAGCGCCGCGAGCAGGCCGTAGACCTCGGCGCGCGCCAGCTCCTCGGCGTCGTCGGCAGCGGCGAACCCGATCGGCTGCGGCGTCGTCACAGTTCGGTGATCCGCACTTCGCCGGGATCGCTGTGGAGATCGATCACCCGGCAGTCGCTGCACATCTCCAGCCGCCGCGCCGCGTCACCCTGGAACATCGCGTGGCCGGACAGTTTGGCGACCATGGACTCGATCGCGCGCAGCGTGCCGAACGGCTTGCCGCAACGGATGCAGCGAAAC
>DATJIM010000255.1:0-2006 GCA_035493195.1 Caldimonas sp. | reverse complement strand
CGCCTCGAGCTCGCACGCGCGAAGAACATCATGGACCGCGCGCTGGCGTCGATGGGCGACGGCTTCCTGCTGTGCGACTCGCACGACCGCGTCGTCGCCTGGAACGCGCGCTACGTCGAGATGTTCCCTTCGGTGCGGATGGTCATCGGCGTCGGCGTGGAGTTCCGAACGGTCGCCGAGGCGAGCGCAGCCACGATCGCTCCCGATCCGGAGAAGAGCGCCGAGCGGCTGGCGTGGGTCGAGGCGCGGCTGGCGCAGCACCGCCGCGGCGACGGCACCTTCGAGCAGGACCTCGCCGACGGCAGCGTCATCCACGTCGTCGAACGCCGCACGCTCGACGGCGGCACCGTCAGCGTGATGCGCGACATCACCAAGGCCGAGCGCGAGCTGGCGCGCGCCAAGGCCGCGGCGGAGGCGTCGAACGAGGCGAAGTCGCAGTTCCTCGCCGCGATGAGCCACGAGATCCGGACGCCGCTGAACGGCGTGCTCGGCATGAACAGCCTGCTCATGCAGACGCAGCTCTCCGAGCAGCAGCTCGGCTACGTGCGCACGATCCGCAGCTCGGGCAACGCGCTGCTCGCGCTCATCAACGACATCCTCGACCTCTCGCGCGTCGAGGCCGGCCGCCTCGAGCTCGTGCTTGCCGAGTTCGACCCGCGCCGACTCGTCGACGAGGTCGCCGCCTCGGTGGCGACGCGCGCCCACGAGAAGGGCCTCGCCTTCAAGGTGCGCTACCAGAGCGGCCTGCCCGCCGTCCTCGTCGGCGACGAAGGGCGGATGCGGCAGGTGCTCTTCAACCTGATCGGCAACGCCGTCAAGTTCACCGAGCAGGGCTCGGTGACGGTGCAGGTCGACTACCGCGATCTCGGCCACGACCGCGTCCTGCTCGAGGTCGCGGTCGCCGACACCGGCATCGGCATCGACCAGGCGGCGCTGCCGTCGTTGTTCGAGCGCTTCCGCCAGGCCGACAGCGGCATCAGCCGCCGCTACGGCGGCTCGGGGCTTGGTCTCGCGATCTGCCGCGGCCTGCTCGATCTCATGGGCGGCACGATCGCGGTCGAAACCGAGATCGGCTCGGGAAGCACGTTCCGCATCTCGGTCGAGCTGCAGCGCGGCCAGTCGTCGCAGATCATCGGCGCCGAGTCGCGCTTCGAGCCCGACCGCTCGATGGAAGGAGGCCTCCGCATCCTCGTCGCCGAGGACAACGAGATCAACCAGCTCGTCATCTGCGCGATGCTCGCGCAGCTCGGCCACAGCTCCGACCTCGCACGCGACGGCCACGAGGTGCTCGCGAAGGTGCAGGCGTCGTCGTACGACCTCGTGCTGATGGACATCCAGATGCCCAACCTCGACGGCCTCGCCGCGGCGCGCGCCATCCGCGCCCTCGACGGGCCGACCTCGCAGATCCCGATCATCGCGCTCACCGCCAACACGATGGTCGAGGACCGGCAGACGTATCTCGAGGCCGGCATGGACGACCACGTCGCCAAGCCGATCGACATCAAGCGACTTGCACGCGCGATCGGCGGCGTCGTCGAGCTGCAGCGGCAGTCGCAGTACTAGCGGGGCCGGCGCTCGCGGCGGCAGCGGCCGCCGCGCCGGCTCAAGCGCGCAGCAGCTCGTTGATGCTGGTGCGCGAGCGGGTCTGCGCGTCGACCTTCTTGATGATCACGGCGCACGACGTGCTGTAGCTGCCGTCCGCGGAAGGCAACGTCCCAGGGACGACGACCGACCCGGCCGGCACCCGGCCGTAGCTCACCTGCCGGGTCGCGGCGTCGTAGATCTTCGTGCTGCGGCCGATCCGCACGCCCATCGCGACGACCGAGTTCTCCTCGATGATGATCCCTTCTGCGAGCGCCGCATGCGCGCCGACGAAGCAGTTGTCCTCGACGATCGTCGGGTGCGCCTGCATCGGCTCGAGGACGCCGCCGATCGAGACGCCCATGCTCAGGTGGACGTCCTTGCCGATCTGCGCGCACGAGCCGACGCTGACCCAGCTGTCGACC
>DATJIM010000254.1:0-4633 GCA_035493195.1 Caldimonas sp. | reverse complement strand
TTCGTCGGCCCAGAGCTCGACGACGATGCTCGTGCCCATGATCGCCTCTTCGCGCTTCAGCCAGCCAGCGCGCCGACCGGGCAGGAATCGCCCTAGCACAGCGGCCTCGCGGGGTCCAGCCTTCTCGGTGGCGTACACGGTTGGCTCTCGGCGTTGTCGGGGTCGACGGATGGATACGAATGCGGGTGGCATCGATGCACGCAGATGACGTGCCCGTCGGTCGGCAGCGAGCCGCGGTCAAGAAACGGCAGGTTTGCTGCTGCGACGCGCGGTGCGAGCGGCCGGCGCGATCGGTCAAGCGACGAATTTTTCACGGCATGCGTGCAGATGCTTCACGTGTGTCCGAACGCAACGGCAGCCTGGTGTTGCGTCAGCGCCGCGGCCCGAACCACATCCGCTGGAACACGCCGTCGCGGTCGACGAGATGTCTCAGAGCTCCCGCGGCGTGGATCAGGACGACAGCGACGGTCGTCCACAGCAGCACGGCGTGCGCCGCGAACCAGGCTTCGGACAGGTCGTGGTCCGGAGCCGTCCAGCGCGGCGTCGCGATGCCGAGCCAGGCGACCCCGGCCTTGCTGTACGAGGCGCCGAGATAGCCGGTGATCGGCAGCGCCACCATCAATAGATAGAGCAGCGCGTGGCTGACGGCCGCGAGCCTCGCGTGCCACGCCGGACCAGGCGGCAGCGGCTCGGGGCGATGCGCGAGCCGCCACAGCACGCGAACGACGACGAGCGCGGCGATCACGAGACCGATCGACTTGTGCACGTCGAACCACTGTTCGCTGCCCGGCTGGCGGCGGATCCACATCATCCGCCAGCCGATCGCGGCAGTGCACGTCATCAGGATCGCGAGCAGCCAGTGCAGCGCGATCGCGGTGCGGCTGTAGCGCCACGAAGGCGCCGGCGCGCGAGACTCGCCCGGAGTCACAGGTCGTCGACGTGCTCGACGATCTTGCGCAGGTACTCGAGCTCCCTCATGCGCTCCTGCGCGACCGAACGCAGGTCGTCGATCTCGGCGTTCTGCAGTCGCAGCCGCTCCTCGGTCTTGGTGCGGATCGCGTCGGCGCGGCGCACCTCGGTCTTGAGCTCCTCGATCCCTTGTTCCATCTCGACGTATTCGTTGATGCGCGTCTCGAGCCGGGTGATCTCCTCGGCCTTCGCAGCGACGTTGCGCGCGAGCTGCGCCTCGCGCCGACGGCTCGAGCGCATCTGCAGCCTGAGCAGCACGTACATGATCGAAACCGCCACCAGCGTGATCGCCGTGACGAGCAGCAGTCCCCACAGGATCTGGATGAGGACGGCGGTCCCGCTGTTATCCAACGACGCTCCCTTTCTTCTTCTGCGCACAAGGATACGGAAAGCGCCCCCTGAACCGGGGGCCGGTCGGGGCGGAACGTGACTTCCTTCTCATCTGCGGATCGGCCCGCGACACCCGGGCTTGACGCGGCTGACCGGACACTTACGGCCGAACACCACGCGAACGCGGCGCACTTACGCTGCGCGCGTCGCCGGCGCGCTGCCGATGCGCTCGGCGACGAACACCGCCTGCGCTGCGATCGCGCGCAGCAACCCGCCCGGCTGGCGGGTGTCGAAGCCGACGAAATAGATCCCGGCGAGCGCACCGGCGCCGACGACGTCGCGCGGCAGCCCGTGCTCGTCGACCGGCAACGTGACACCGGGAAAGAGCGCCTCGACGCCGGCGCGATACCCGGTCGCGAGCACGATGGCCTCGAAGTGCCCGACGCTGCCGTCGACGAACTCGGCGCCGTCGGCGAGGAGGCGGCGGATGCCTGGGCGCACGGCGATCTCGCCCGAGCGGATCCTCGCCAATGTGCCGACGTCGATCACCGGCGTGCGGCCGAATTCGCGCAGCGCGCGCAGCGGCGAGATCGGCGAACGGCGCAGCCCGAGCTTCGAGAGATCGCCGACCGTCAGGTCGGCGAAGAAGCTCGCGAGCGCATCGCCGACGCGGCGCGGCAGGCCGCCCAGCACGATCGACGTCTGCTGCGTCGGCCGGCCGAGGACGTCGCGGAGAACGACATTGACCGGCGAACGCACCGAGAGGGTCGTCGTCACGCCGTGCTCGGCGAGGTCGAGCGCGATCTCGGCGCCGGTGTTGCCCATGCCGACGACGAGCACGCTCTTGCCCGCGAACGGCGCCGCGTTGCGGTACTCGCGGCTGTGCACGACCTTGCCTGCGAACGCCTCCTGGCCGATGAGGGCAGCGACGTTGGGATGCTGGTTCGCTCCCGTCGCGACGACGACCACTCGGGCGCGAATCGCTTCGCCCGACCGCGTCTCGACGCACCACACGTCGCCGTCGCGAACGATCGCGGTCGCCTCGCTGCCGAAGCGCGGCTCGATGCCGGCGCGCGCCGCGTAGGCATCGAGATAGTCGATGACGCCCTGGCGCGGCACGTACTTCGGCTGCGCCGCGGGGAACGGCATTCCCGGCAGCGCCGACAGCGACTTCACGGTGTGGAGATGGAGCCGCTCGTAGTGCGAGCGCCACGACGCGCCGACCGCGCCCGCCTTCTCGAGAACGAGCGCGCGGCGACCATTCGCTGCGAGCGTCGCGGCGACCGCGAGCCCCGCCGGCCCGGCACCGATCACGACGATCTCGGTCTGCTCCATGCGCGCCCCCTGGCGGGCAAGGATAGTGCGGCGGCTGCGGCGCGCGCGGCGGCCCGGCGAACGCGCCGCGAAGACGAGATCGAGCGCTCCGGCCGGGTGGCCGGCGGGTTCATTTCTATAATCGCGCGCCGTTGCGTCGCACCTGCGCCGACGCCGGTCTCGGGGAGATTCCATGATTCGACTTCGTGGGGCCGCGATCGGCTCTCGCTGCGCGGCGTTCGCGCTGTTCGCCATCGTTGCCGCGGCGGTTCACGCCGAGGACCGCTTCGTGATCTCGAGCGACGGTCAGGAGGTCGCCGACTCGACGACGAAGCTCGTCTGGCGCCGCTGCGGCGAGGGCCAGCACTTCGACGGCAAGACCTGCTCCGGCAAGCTCGCCAAGTACAAGTACGCCGCGGCGCGGCAGGCCGCGGAGGCCGCGGCCAAGAGCACGGGCAAGGCGTGGCGGATGCCGTCGCGCGACGAGCTCGTGTCGCTCTACGACGAAAAGCTCAAGCGCAAGCCCAAGCTCGACGGCCGCGTTTTCCCCGGCGCGACCAACGGCCCGTTCTACGCGACGCGCACCGGCAGCGACGACAACCTCAACGCCTGGCTCGTCAACTTCCGCAACGGCCGCGTCAGCGGCTACGCCGGCCAGTCGAGCTTCCCGTTGCGCCTGGTTCGCGCGCAGTAGCGCGCGCCGCGGCGCGCGTCAGGCGCTCCGCTCGAGGGCGAAGACCTCGACCGGCGCCGACTTGCCGCGCAGCTCGACCGCGCCGAGCGGCTCGACCGAGAAGTCGGCGCTGAGCTCGGCGCGCGTCGCGGCATCGACGAGGATCACGCGTGCGACCGCCTTGGTGTGCTGCTCGAGCCGAGCCGCGACGTTGACGGTGTCGCCGATGCAGGTGTACGTGGCGCGCTGCTGCGTCCCGGTGTAGCCGGCGACGAGATTGCCCGTGCCGATGCCGATGCCGATCCGGATCGGCACGCGGCCCGCGCTCCTGCGCTCGACCGCGAGCAGCTCGATCATCTCGATCATGTCGAGCGCTGCGAGCGCGGCGGCCTCGGCGTGCCGGTCGAGCGGCAGCGGTGCGCCGAAGATCGCCATCAGCCCGTCGCCGATCATCTGGTTGACGACGCCGCCGCGGCCGTTGATCGCGTCGAACATCAGCGTGTAGTACGTGTTCAGCAGCTCGATCGTCTCTTCGGGCGGTTGCGATTCGACGATCGACGTGAAGCCGCGGATGTCGCAGAACATGACCGTCGCGTCGACGTGCCGCCCCTGCAGCGCGAAGCCCGACTGCTGCAGGTCCTGCGCGACCTCGGAGGTGGCGAAGCGGCGCACGAGCTCCTTCTGCTGGTCGCGCAAGCGCTTCTTCTCGAGGCTCGCGCCGATCCGCGCCTTCAGCAGCACCGCGTTGACCGGCTTGGTCAGATAGTCCTCGGCGCCGAGCTCGATGCATCGCACGACGTTGGCGATGCCTTCGAGCGACGACGTCACGATCACGGGGAGGTCGCGCAGCGCCTGATCGCGGGTCAGCTGCTCGAGGACCTGGAAGCCGTCCATCTCGGGCATTTCCATGTCGAGCAGCATCAGGTCGTAGCTGCCCTGGCGGAGCATCTCGAGCGCGACGCGCCCGTTCGCTGCGCACTCGACGGCATGCCCCTGCAGCTCGAGGCTGCGCTGCAGGAGCAGCCGGTTGACCTTGTTGTCGTCGGCGACGAGCAGCCGCGCCGACCCTCGCAGCGGATCAGGCACGACGCAGCTCCTGCAGGCGCGCGCGGACGCGCTCGTACTCGCCCGCGAGGGCGTCGAGCTCGGCGTCGCCGCCGCCGACGGGGACGCCGTTCAGCTCGAGGTCGCGCGCGAGCACGCCGAGCTTGGTCGCGCCGAAGGTGTTGGCGTTCGACTTCAGCGAGTGCGCGGCGCGGCGGAACGCGTCGGGACGCCCCGTCGTCGCCGTCGCGCGCAGCTCCGCGAGCATGCGCGGCGCTTCCTCCAGAAACGTGTCGACGAGCT
>DATJIM010000253.1:0-15798 GCA_035493195.1 Caldimonas sp. | reverse complement strand
GCCCGACGACGTCGCTGCGGCGCCCGACTCGCTCACCGGACGCTATCTGGCGCGGTCGCTGCGCATCCCGGTGCCGAAGCGCCGCCCGCGGCCCGCCGACGGCGAGTGGCTGCGCATCACCGGCGCGCGCGGCCACAACCTGCAAGGTGTCGAGCTCGCGATTCCCGTCGGACTCTTCACCTGCGTCACCGGCGTCTCGGGGTCGGGCAAGTCGACGCTCGTCAACGACACGCTCTACGCTGCGGTCGCCAAGAATCTCTACAACAGCCACACGGAGCCCGAGCCGCACGACGGCATCTTCGGCCTCGACGCGTTCGACAAGGTGATCAGCGTCGACCAGTCGCCGATCGGGCGGACGCCGCGCTCGAACCCGGCGACGTATACCGGCCTCTTCACGCCGATCCGCGAGCTGTTCGCCGAGGTGCCGGCGGCACGCGAGCGCGGCTACGGGCCGGGACGCTTCTCGTTCAACGTCGCCGGCGGACGCTGCGAGGCGTGCCAGGGCGACGGCGTGCTCAAGGTCGAGATGCACTTCCTGCCCGACGTCTACGTGCCTTGCGACGTCTGCCACGGCCGCCGCTACAACCGCGAGACGCTCGAGATCCTCTACAAGGGCAGGAACATCACCGAGGTGCTCGAGCTCACGGTCGAGGACGCGCACGCGTTCTTCAGCGCGGTGCCGGCGATCGCGCGGAAGCTGCAGACTCTCCTCGACGTCGGCCTCGGCTACATCCGCCTCGGCCAGAGCGCGACGACGCTCTCGGGCGGCGAGGCGCAGCGCGTCAAGCTCGCGCTCGAGCTCTCGAAGCGCGACACCGGCCGCACGCTCTACATCCTCGACGAGCCGACGACGGGCCTGCACTTCGCCGACATCGACCTGCTGCTGAAGGTGCTGCACGCGCTGCGCGACGCTGGCAACACGGTCGTCGTGATCGAGCACAACCTCGACGTCATCAAGACCGCCGACTGGATCGTCGACCTCGGACCCGAAGGCGGCGCCGGCGGCGGCCGCATCGTCGCCACCGGCACGCCCGAGGACATCGCTGCGACCGACGCGAGCTTCACCGGACGCTACCTGCGTCCGCTGCTCGCGGCCTGAGCGCGCGCGGCGGCGTCGCACGCACGCCATCACGGCAGACTAGACTCGCGCCCTCCAGGGAGCTGCGCATGGCCGTCGTCGACTACTACTTCTCACCGCAATCGCCGTGGACCTACCTCGGCCACGAACGCTTCGCCGAGATCGCGCGCGACGCCGCAGCGACGATCAACGTCCTTCCGGTCGACCTCGGCCGCGTCTTCCCCGTCTCCGGCGGCGTGCCGCTCGCCAAGCGCGCGCCGCAGCGTCAGGCGTACCGGCTCGTCGAGCTGCAGCGCTGGAGCGAACACCTCGGGCGGCCGATCCATCTGCAGCCGCGCTACTTCCCGGTCGACGGCGATGATGCTGCCAAGCTGATCGTAGCCGTCGACATGCACGACGGCAGCGCCGCCGCCATGCGCGTCGCCGGCGCGATCCTGCGTGGCGTCTGGGTCGACGAGAAGAACATCGCCGATCCGACGACGCTGCAGGCGATGCTGGAGGCCTGCGCGCTGCCGGCACGCCGCCTCGACGACTCGCAGTCGCAGGCGGTGCACGAGCGCTACGAAGACGATTCGCAGCGCGCGATCGACAACGGCGTGTTCGGCGCCCCGACCTACGTCGTCGCGGGCGAACTCTTCTGGGGCCAGGACCGGCTCGACTTCCTCGAGCGGCGCCTCAGGACGCGCTAGCGCCCGGGCGCCGCCGGCGCCTTACATCCCGTAGCGCGCCTTCGCGTCCTTGACGCAAGCGCTCTTGGCGTCGCCGCTCATCGCGTCGCACTTCTCGGCAGCGACCTTGTACTCGGCCTCGCGCTTGTCCTTGGCGGCGTCCTGGCGCGCCTCGACGGTCTTGCGGTTCGCCTTGGCGTCGGCCTTGGCCTTGGTGAGTTCGGCCTTGGCGACCTTGATGCAGACGTCCTTGTCGTTGCCTTTGCGGTCGTCGCAGCGCTCCTTGGCGGCCTTGTAGTTCGCCTCGGCGATCTCGTCGATCGCGTGCGCGCGCGCCTTCGGCGTGCCCTTGTACGTCGCTTCGGCGTCTTCCTCGGTCTTGGTGCGCGCCGCCTTGGCTTCGGCGACGCAGATGTCCTTGGCATTGCCGTTCATCGCGTCGCACTGCTTGCTGGCGGCCTCGTACGTCGACTTCGCGGACGCCTTGGCGTTCTCGTACGCGGTCTTGTCGCCTGCCGCGTTCGCGGCGAATGCGCAGGCGAGCGAGCCGGCGCCGACCACGACGATACGGGCGAGCTCGGAAAAGACGATGGGGCGCATGTCCAACTCCCGATGTTGATCGCGACGCAGTCTGCGGCCGCCCGCCGCCGGCGTCGTTCGGCGGGTGCAGGCGGTCCTCGTGGGAATTCCCCCGGTTTCGCGGTCGGCAGCGTCCTACGAAAACGCCGTCAAGAAAAAAGCCGGCGCACGCGCCGGCTTTCTCGATCCGCCGCAAAGGGCGGCACGCGTCAGCTCAAGTGGTTGTTGATGAGCTTGGTCATCTCGAACATCGACACCTGGCCCTTCTTGAAGATTTCGCGCAGCTTGGCGTCGGCATTGATCATGGTGCGCTTGCTCGCGTCCTGGAGGTTGTTCTTCTTGATGTACTCCCAGACCTTCTTCGTCACCTCGGTGCGGGGCACCGGACGGTCGCCGATGATCGCGGCGAGCGAGCTGCTCGGCGTCATCGCCTTCATGAAGGCGGCGTTCGGGGTGCGCTTCTTGGCCGGCGCCTTCGCCTTCTTCGCCGGCTTCTTCGCAGGCGCGGCCTTCTTGGCCGCCTTCTTCGCGGGCGCCGCCCTCTTGGCTGCCTTCTTGACCGCCGGCCGCTTCGCTGCCGTCTTCTTCCCAGCTTTCTTCGCAGTTGCCATGTCGATTCTCTCCATCAAGTGATTGATTGATGTGCTCGGAGCGGGCGAGAGCCACATGGACTCTCATTTCTCCAGGGTTCCGCGCGGAGCGAATCGTACTGCGACTACGGGGGAAGAAAAGAGTTTTTCACTCGTGTCAATCGCATTTCTTTCGACGAGAGCGCCGCTTTGTCGCTGTCGCGCGTCAGATCACGTCGCCTTCGGCGGGATCTCGCTTGCTCCCGTGGAGCATCGCGGCGACGAGATTTTCGCGCTGGACGAGGCCAGTGACGATGACTCCGGCGACGTGGAGAGCGGCGAGCGCGACGATCGCCCAGGCGAAATCGATGTGGATTCGCTCCACCGTGCGGTCGCCCCAGAACTCGTCGGTCGAGTACAGCCAGCCGGTCGCCGCGAGCCCGGCGACGCAGGAAAAGAGCGCCAGGACCATCCAGCCGCCGAGCGGGTTGTGGCCGAGATGGCGCCGCGCCCGGCCGCGGACCGCGAGACGTGCGTAGGTCCAGGTGGCGCGCGGCGAGCGCACGAACGCGGCGAAGCGCGCGGCGCGCGGACCGACGAAGCCCCACACGACGCGCACGGCGACGAGTGCGAGCGCGACGTAACCGACCGCGACGTGCCACGCGCTGAGGACAGGAAGCGTCGTCGCCCAACCGAGCGCGACCGCGATCGCCAGCGACCAGTGGACGATGCGCACGAGCGGATCCCAGACACGAACGGTCACGATCGGATGGCCTCGGCTCTGTCGATGAGAACCATTCTTATCGAGAACGGCGGCCACCGTGCGCATGGCGGCTCGACGCGAACCCGTATCCTTTCGCCATGAAGATCATCGTTCGCTGGCTGCTCCTCGCCGCCGCGCTCCTGCTGGTCGCGCAGATCTATCCGGGCGTTCAGGTCGCGAGCTTCGGCTCGGCGATGGTCGCGGCGCTCGTCATCGGCCTCTTCAACGCGCTGGTGCGGCCGATCCTCGTCCTGCTGACGCTGCCGGTGACGATCCTCACCCTGGGCCTCTTCCTCTTCGTCATCAACGCGCTGATGTTCTACTTCGCCGCGGCCGTGCTGGCGGGCTTTCACGTCGACGGCTTCGTCGCGGCGCTGATCGGCTCGCTGCTCTACAGCCTGTGCGGGCTGGTGATCGACGCGGCGCTCGAGCGGCTGTTCGCGCGCGCCTGAGCGCTCAGCGCGGGGCTGCCGCGCTCCTCACGCCGGCGCCGCGCACCTCGAAGGCCACCGCCTGCAGCGTCTCTCCCGACGGCGCGACGAGCTCGAGACGATGCCGCCCCGGCCAAGGCGCCCAGCGCAGCCGCTCGCCGCTGCCGATTGCGCGGCCGTCGAGACGCCAGGTGCCGCGCTCGCCCTCGAACGTGATCCGCTGCGCGGCCGGCGGAATGTCGGGATCGATCGCGAGGATGCTGCCGTCGCGCGGACTCGCGATGCCGAAGCGTGCGCCGCGCGCGACCTCCTCGCTCGCTCGCACGCGCGTGCGCTCGCTGCCGGCGAGGAAGAGCTCATCGCGTTCCGGCTCGTGCTTGCCGTCGAAGGCGACGTGGCGGACGACGACGCCCGCGGCCAGCGGCGGCGCCTTCGACGGGCTGCCGGCGTGCAGGTACGTCGCGATCGCCTGCCAGACCGGCGCCGCGCCGCTCGTGCCGCTGACGTCGTGCATCGCCTCGCCGCTTGCGTTGCCGACCCAGACGCCGATCGTGTAGCGGTCGGTGAAGCCGACGCACCAGTTGTCGCGCATGTCCTTGCTGGTGCCGGTCTTCACCGCGGCGAAGGCGCGCGTCGCGAGTGCGCTCGACCAGCCGAACGTGCGCACGCGCGCGTTGTCGTCGGCGAGGATGTCCGCGACCAGGTACGCCGCCGCCGGGTCGATCGCGCGCACCGGCGCAGCGCCCTTGCCGAGCACCATCGCGACCGGCGAGTGGCGGCCGCCGTTGGCGAGCGTGCGGTAGGCGTTGGTCAAGCCGAGCAGCGTCACGTCGGCGCTGCCGAGCGCAAGCGACGCGCCGTACCAGCCGGCGCTCTGCGGCAGCGCGAGGCCGAGCGCGTTCAGGCGCGCGAGCAGCGCGTCGTTGCCGACCATCGCGCCGACGCGGACCGCCGGCACGTTGAGGCTCGCGCCGAGCGCCGTCCGCGCGCTGACGAAGCCGTGCCAGCTCTTGTCGTAGTTCTGCGGCAGGTACAGGCCCGACGCGGTCGCGATCTGCGCCGGCGAGTCGTCGATCAGCGTCGCCGGCGTGATCAGGCGCTGCTCGAACGCGAGCGCGTAGACGAACGGCTTCAGCGTCGAGCCGGGCTGGCGGCGGGCGACGACGCCGTCCACCGCCGCCGCGCCGGAGAGATCTCCGCTCGAGCCCACCCACGCCAGCACTTCGCCGCTGGCGTTGTCGAGGACGACGACCGCGCCGTCCTCGACGTTGCTGCCGGCGAGCTCGGCGATGTGGCGGCGCAGCGTCGTCGCCGCGAAGCGCTGCAGCCGCGCGTCGAGCGGGCTCGCCTGCACCGGAGCGCCGGCCGCATCGATCGTGGCGCGGGCGAAGTGCGGCGCGAGCTGCTCGCCGAGCGGCATCGCGCCGCGCCGCGCGAGCGACGTCTCGGCGAGGGCGCGGACGCCGGCGCAGTCGAGCTTCTGCAAGGCGAGGATGCCGCAGGCGCGATCGCCGACCTCGGCGGCCTTCGCGTTCGGGCCGCGCACGAGCGCTGCGGCAATCGCTGCCTCGTGCGCGTCGAGGCCGCTCGGGCGCTTGCCGAAGAGCGTCTGTGCGAGCGCGTCGATGCCGACGATCTCGCCGCGAAACGGCACCGCGTTGAGGTACGCCTCGAGGATCTCCGCCTTCGTCCACTGTCGCTCGAGCCGCGCCGCGGTGACCGCCTGGCCGAGTTTCCGGGCGACGCTGCGACCGCCGCTCGGCCGCGCGAGGCCGTCGTCGATCAAGCCTGCGAGTTGCATCGTCAGCGTCGACGCGCCGCGCGTTCGCGTGCTCCAGAGGTTGCCCCACGCGCTCGCCGCCGCCGCCTGCCAGTCGACTCCCGAGTGCTCCCAGAAGCGGCGGTCCTCGCTGAGGACGATCGCGGTGCGCAGCGCCGGCGAGATGTCGACGAGCGGCGTCCACGCCAGCCGGCGCACCGACTTGTCGACGCGCACCGTCTGGATGGGCGTGCCGCTGCGGTCGACGAGCGTGACGTCGGACGGCCGGTGCGCTGCCTTCACCTCGGCGAACGTCGGCAGCGCGTGCGCCGCGGCGCACGCGAACGCGCACGCGAGCGCCGCGACGGCGCGTCTCATGGCGACACCTCGACCGGCGCATTCGGCGCCTCGCCGAACGTCTCGGGTGCGTACATCGCCTCGACGCGCGTCGGCGGCAGCGCGAAAACGCCTGGGTTGTTGAGACGAACCGTGTATTCGACGACGTGCTTGCCGCGCGGCAGCATCTCGTAGTAGCTGCGGTACGCCTCGAAGCTGCGCTCCTCGAACGCCGCCCACGCGCGTCCCGAGGTCCGCTCGCCGCGCGTCGCGATCGCCGAGTCGCGGCCGAGGCCGCCGCCGAGGATCGTCGCGCCGCCGGGGATCGGATCGCTGACGACCACCCACGTCATGTCGCTCTGCGCGTCGATCTCGAGCCGGACCTTGACGACGTCGCCGCGCGACCACTTCGCCGGATCCTTCTGCTCCACCGCGCTGACGCTGCGCGTGACGCGGTAGCCGGCACTCAACGGCGCTTGCAGCGGGATCGCGGCGAGGCTTTGCACCGTCAGCCACGGCTTGCCGCTGCCTTCCTGCGCCACCTGCAGCGTCGCCGCGCCTTCCGGCCAGTCGAGCTTCACCGCGCCGCCGCCCGACTGCGTCGCCCAGTCGGCGACGGCGCGCATCGCGCCGCCCGACGACGCCGCGCCGGCGAACGATGCGACCGTCCGTCCCGCGACCTTCGCCGACTCGAACTTCGCCGAGAACTTGTCGAGCGCGAGCGATCCCCAGAGGTTGGCCGTCGTCGTCAGCCAGGCGCCCCTCTTCTGCCGCGACAAGCTTCCGATCACCATCCGCGGCAGCTCGTCCTTCCAGCCCGGGTCGTCGAGAACCGCGAGGATCAGCCGTGCCGCGTTGGCGTCGCCGCTGTCCATCAGCCACCACCAGAAGTCGTCGTCTTCGGTGCTGAACTTGAGCGTCGTGCCGGCGTACGTCAAGCGCGCGCGCAGGATCTGCTGCACCTCGTCGAGGCGTCGACTGCGCTCGGGGACGCCGTCGACGCGCTTCAGGATGTTCAGCCAGTCGATCAGCGCTGCCGTCGGCCAGGTGTTCGGCGCGACCTGGATCGAGCCGATCATCTTCGCGTTGGCGCGGCCGTAGCGCGAGAGCGCCTCGATCGCCGCGAGCTTGCGGACGTCGACGTCGGCGCGCGGCGACCACAGCTTGCGCTCGATCCTGCCTTCGACGAACGCCGTCAGTCCGCCGAGCATCGCTTCGCGCGCCGCCGGCGGCAACTCGAAGCCGGCCTCGTGCGTCGCCGCCAGGACGTACGCGGTCAGGGTGTCGCTGCCGTGCGCCGGATCGTCGGCGCGCGGCGGAAAGTAACTCGCGAGGCCGTCGCTGTCGAGATACGTCGGCAGCGCGTTGGCGACGCCCGCCCAGAGCTTCGCGTCTTTGAGGCCGACCGACTTCGACGTCTTCTGCTCGAGGCAGATGAACGGGTACGTCTCGAAGTACCGGCGAATTCCGGGCAGCGCGCCGGTGAGCTTGGGCTGCACTGCGACGTTGACGCCGCCGCGCTTGGTTCCGGTCGCCGGCAGCGCGTCGGCGGGCGCGGCGACCGGCAGCGCGACGGTGCCGTCGAGCTGCGCGATCGTCGCCTGCAGCACGCGCACCGGCACCGCCGCCGACACGAGCTGCGTCACCTTGATCCGGTCCTTCGCCCCCGCCTCGTCCGCGGACGCCTCCCAGGCGATGCTGAACGCATCGGCGGGGACGTCGACCGGCCAGACGACCTCCTTCGCAGCGCCCGCCGCGACGACGACGTCCTGCGCCGGCAGCGCGAGCGCGACGCGCGCGATCTCGCCGCCGCTCGCACCCGGCAGGCTCGCGGTGCCCTGCAGCGCGACGTGGACCTTCATCTCGCGCGCGGTCGTGTTGCGCAACGTCAGCATCGCGGCGAAGCGATCGCCGTCGCGCACCAGCGGCGGCAGCCCGGCGAGCACCTGCAGGTCCTGCGTGACGCGGATGCTCGTGCTGCCGGTGCCGAACTTCTGCACGTCGGCGTCGGCGACGGCGACGAGGCGAAAGCTCGTCAGCGAATCGTTGAGCGGCACCTCGACGGTCGCTTCGCCGTTGGCATCGAGCGTGACGCTCGGCTTCCACACCAGCAGCGTGTCGAAGAGCTCGCGCGTCGCGCCGCGGCCGCCGCCGCCGCCGGCCGCGACCGCCTTCCTGCCGTAGTGGCGGCGGCCGATGATCTCGCTTTGCGCCGTGCTCGTCTCGACGCTCCATGAGCGCTCGCGCATCATCGCGTCGAGCAGCTGCCACGAGGCGTTGCCGCGCAGCGCGAGCAGGCCTTCGTCGACGGCGGCGAACGCGACCTCGGCGCCGGCGAGGGGCTTGCCGCCCTGCGTCACCCGGATCTTCGCGATCACCTTCTCGCGGATCGTGTACCGCGGCTTGTCGGCGCTGACGCTCACCTGCAGCTCGTGCGCGGCGAGGCCGACGCGCAGCGCCGCGACGCCGAGCTTGAACGCGGGCTTGGCGAGGTCGACCATCGCCGTCGGCGGCTGGACCTCCTTGCTGTCGTGCCAGAAGCTCTGCCACCACGACAGCGGCTCGCGCCAGCCCCAGGTGAAGAACGAGTACCACGGCGTCTCGCGGATGCGGCCGCGCAGCGCGAGCACGCTGACGTAGACGTTCGGCCCCCACGTCGGCTCGATCTTCAGCTCGACGGTCGGATCGTCGCCGCGCAGCGTCACGACCTGCGTCGCGATGACGCCTTCGCGCTCGACCGCGACCAGCGCGGTCGCTTCGCGAAACGGCATCCGCACCTGCAGCCGCGCCGTCTCGCCGGGCTCGTAGCGCTTCTTCTCGGGCAGGACGTCGATGCGGTCGTCGTTGTCCTGCGCGAACCAGAGCTCGCCCTGCCTGGTGATCCAGACGCTCGCCGCCGCCTCGGCGGCGTGGCCCTGGGCGTCGCTCGCACGCGCGATCAGCTCCACTTGTCCCGCGGTCTCGAGGTTGGCGTCGCACAGGACGAGGCCGCGGTCGTCGCTCGTCCCCGAGCAGAGCGGGCCGAGGTCCTTCACTTCGGTGCGGTTGTCGTAGGCGTAGAAGCCGCCGACGAGGCGCTTGCGCGTCGTGATCACCTGCGCCACGCGGCCGCGCACCGCGACCGCCTGCCCGTTGACGGGCTTGCCGGAGGTGTCGAGCGCGACGACGCTGAACTGGACGCGGCCGCGGCTGCTCGCCCAGCGGCTCGCCTTGACGCCGACGACGACCGCGCTCGGCCAGAGGTCGACGCGCGTCGCGGCGGTCTGCACCTCGCCGTTCGGATCGTTGAAGGTGATCTCGGCGTCGAGCGACGCCGGCCGCGACGCTGCCGGCAGCTCCTTGACGACGAACGTCGCGACGCCGTTCTTGTCGGTGACGAGCGGGACCTTGTCGGCGACGAGCCGGCCGTCGTCGCGCTCGCCGACGTCGCTGTCGCCGGCTTCCTGCTCGTTCGGATCGCGCGGCGGATCGAAGCTGAATTCGTCGTAGCCGGCAAAGCCGGGCGACCGCGTCTTCAGCAGTGCCGATGCGCGCAGCGGCGCCTGGGCCATCGCGCCGCCCGAAAAGTAGCTCATCTGGACGTCGACCGCGACCGCCGACGCGGCGATCGACGGCGCCTTCGGGCCGCTGATGCGCGCGTCGACGAGCGGCAGGCGGAACTCCTCGACCCGGAAGTTGCCGCTCGACCAGCTGCGCTCGCGCAGGTCGTCGCGGCGCGAGACCGCAGCGCCGGGAATGTCGGGGTCGCGCTCGAGCACGACGTCGTAGACGCCCAGCTTGGCCGCCGGCGGGATGTTCCACGTCGTCAGCGCGCTGCGGCCGTTGCCGGCCCAGCGCAGCGGAAAGACGACCTCCTGGCCGCTGCCTTGGTGGACGATCTTGACGCGCGTCGGCAAGCGGTCGGCCGGGACCGCGGCAAGGCCGCTCGACGTCTCGATGCGGACGAAGTGCTTCATCGACACCGTCTCGCCGGCGCGAAAGAGCGTGCGATCGAACACCGTCGACGCGCGCAGCTCGGGCTCGCTGCCGCGCCCGGCCGGGACATGGAAGCGCCACGGCTCGATTCCCTTCTGCCAGCTGCTGAAGACGAACGCGACGTCGCCCGTCGCGGTGCTGCGCGCGGTGACGAAGTAGCCGCTGTCGGCGACGCAGTGCACGGGATCTTCGTCGAGCACGCGGGCGACGACGGCGAGCCCCTTGGCGTCGCTGCGGCCGCTCCAGAGCGTGCGCCCGTTGCAGTCGTGGACGACGACGTCGGCAGCCTCGACCGGCTTGCCGCGATCGAGCGTCGTCACCCAGACGACGCTGTTCTCGCGGCCGTGCTTGAAGTGGACGCCGAGGTTGGTGACGAGCGCACCGGTGCGCACGTACATCGGCGCGCGCTTGTCGAGCAGCGCCTCGCCGAGCCGCAGCGATTCGATCTCGACGACGTGGTAGCCCGGCTCCGCGAGCGGAATACCGACGACCTCGAACGGCCGCGGGTCGCCTCCGGCGAGCATCGGCAGCTCGAGCCGGCGCGCATCCGCCTCCGTGGCGAGGAGCGAGACCTCGCGCGTTGCGACCATGCGGTCGACGCGGCGGCGAATGGTGCGGCCCTTCGCGTCCTGGTCCTCCTCGACGACCGTCCACTGCGGCTGCGGAAAGCCGAGCTGGCGCGCCGTCAGCTGCGTCTCGTGGTATTTCTGCAGCCGCGCGTACCAGGCGAGGATGTCGTCGTCGCTCGTCAGCCGCTTGACGCGCACCTGACCGCTCGGCTGGCTCGTCGCACCGGCCGGCGGCCGCAGGTCGGCCTGCACGTGGCGCAGCGTCACCGGCAGCATCGCGTCGGCGTTGCGCTCGACGATGCCGAACGGCGCCGCCGCGAACTTCGCGATCGGCGGCGCGCTGCCGGTCTGCACCTTGAGCGGAAACGCCGACGCGTTGGCGAGCGCACGGCCGGCGAGGTCGCGCAGGTTCGCCGGCATCTCGACGCTGAACGTCGCGTTCTCCGCCAGCGGCTTCGGAAACGAGACCTCGCTGACGTCGCTCGATTGGTCGTCCTTGTCGAACACCGGCGCGAGCGGCTGGCCTGCGGCGGGCCTCAGTCGCACCTGTGCCGCGAGCTCGCGAGCGACCGGAGCGGCGAAGCGCACCGTCATCGGTCGGATCGGCAGGCAAGGCGCGGCGGCGCGCTCGCGTTCGCACGTGAAGTCGGCGGTGAACGCGGCGCGCACGCTGTAGCGGAAGCGCTGCTCGACGCTCGTCACGATGTTCGGATCGTTCGCCGCCGCGATCCCCTTCCCCCAGACGAGCCGCATCGCGGCGCGGTTGGGCAGCGGGCGCTCGCAGCGGGCGACCAGGGTGCGGTCGGCAGCGGCCGGCGGCACGCCGCGCGCCTTCAGCACCTGCGCGCGCACGTCGCCGCCGACGACGACGAGGGCGAGCCGCTCGCCGATGCCCTCGACCTCGCACCACGCGTTGGCCGCGACACTCGATTCGACCGCGGCACCGTTCAGACGAAGCAGGAAGTGCTGGTCCTCCTCGATCTCGCCGCCGCCGCCCGGCTGCACGGCGACGATCGCAGGGCCGCCGGTCGAGAACGCGAAGCGCGTCGTTCCGCTCACTGCAGCAGCGCTCGCCGCGCCGGTCGGCGCCGGCGCGGTGCCGGACTTCGGCGTCGGCTTCCAGTCGCCGCGCAACGTCGCGCTGCACGACGTTCCGGGGCCGAGCGGCTCGCGGAAGTCGTACAGCCAGACGCGATCGTTCGCCCAGCGACCGCTGCCGGCAGGAACGTTGGCGCCGCGGCAAGCGATCGTGAATGGATCGGGCAGCCGCAGATCGCCGAACGGAACGACCGCTTCGCCGAACTTGACGGTCACCTGGCGGACCTGCGCGACCTCACCCTGCGGCGTCGCCGCGACGATCGCGACGGCGAGCGCGCCTGTGCTCGCCGACGCGAGCGCCGCACTCGCCAGTGCCCGGATGCCAGCCTTCATCGCGCGCCTCCACTCGATTCGGCGCCGAGTCTAAGAGCCGCGCATGCGCGCGAATCGAAGCACGCGTCAAGCGCGTGCGAAGAAACCGCGAAAGCGCAGCTGCGACTAAGAATGCTCTGAACAGAGCATCGCTAACGGCCGGCGCGCTGGTCGGCGACGATCTGCCGGCGCTGCGCCTCGATCACGCGCAGCCGCGAGTCGAGCACCGAAGCGTCGATGAAGTCGCCCGCACCGCCGCCGTGCGCGAGACGCTGGCCGGCGCGCAAGCGTTCGACCGCGCCCTGCAGATCGCCGAGCGCGTAGCGCGCCTCGGCATCGGCGCGGATCGAGCGCAGCGGCTGGCCGAGCTTCGACCATGTCTGCCCGAGCGCGGTCCAGGCGAGCGGATCGAGCGGATGGACTGCGACCCAAGTCTGCAGCGTCGACGCGTTGGCCTTCAGCGCAGCGTTGTCGGGCGCCGTCGCCGGCGTCGTGCGCAGCGTGATCTCGCTCTCGAGCAGCAGCGTCGGCCGCGAGCCGTCGCCGGCGTACGCCTTCATCGTCTCCGCGGCCTGCGCCGCGGCACCGCGGTCAACGAGCGACTGCGCCTGCATCAGCGCGACTGCCCGCTCGGCGCGAGCGCTCCCCGGCGCGGCGCGGACGACCGCGCGCGCGGTCGCGAACGCGGCGTCGGCGCGCGCCCAGTCGCGCAGCATGCTCGACGCGATCGCGCTCTCGCACGCGGCACGCACCTTGTCGGCGGCGCTGCCGTCGCGGTCGGCGTCGCGCGCCTGCCAGCGCCTGAGCGCGTCGGTGCGCGGATCCATGAGGACACTGGCGCGCGCCTGAGCGACGGTATGCTCGAAGAGGTCGGGCAGCGACGCCGGCCGCGTGGTACCGCCGTGGCCTTCGAGCGCGCTCGCGCGCGCCCGCGCCTCGCCGATCCGCTCGACGGTGAGTGGGTGCGAGCGCAGGTACGGATAGCCGCCGAAGTCGTTGAGTTGCGACGCGCGGTCCATGCGCTCGAACATCGCCGCCATGCTGCCGGGCGCGTACCCGGCCGCAGTCAAGACCTTGAAGCCGACTCGGTCGGCCTCGCGCTCGACGTCGCGCGAGAAGTTGAGCTGGCCCTGCACCGTCGCCGCCTGCGAGCCCGCGATGACGGCATTCGCCGCGTCGGGGCTGTGGCTGCGCGATGCCGCGAGCACGCCGAGCAGCAGCGCCGCGAGCCCGACCAGGGAGCGCTTCGAGTCGCCGGAAATGCTGCGTGCGATGTGGCGCTGCGTGACGTGCGACATCTCGTGCGCGAGCACCGATGCGAGCTCGTCGCTTGTCGTCGTGACGGCGATCAGGCCGAGTTGAACGAGGACGTAGCCACCGGGCCACGCGGACGCGTTCACGGTCGGATCGCGGACGAGGAACGGCTCCCAGGCGAAGCGCTGGTCGATGTCCGGCGTGACGTTGCCGAGCGACCGACTTGCGGCCAGAAGCGGCTGCCAGACCGATTGCAGGTACTCGAGCAGCAGCGGATCGTCGACGTAGTCGGGGTCGGTGCGGACCTGCCGCATGATGTCGTCGCCGAGCTTGCGCTCGTTGCCGACGGTGAAGTCGGCCGAGTCGGTGTCGCCGAGCGCCGGCAGCGCGTTCTGCGCCGCGACCGGCACCCAGCCGGCCGGAAGCGCGAGCGCGAGCGCGCACGCCGACGCGACGGCACGCTGCCGCCAGCGCCTGGCGGCGGCGGAGGTCTTGCGCGCGGGGAGGTGGAACGACATCGGTCGAGGCGCGGCCGGGGCCGGCGGCCCGCGCCTCGTATGATGCAACGGAAACATTTCTCCTTTGTATCGTCCATGGTTGACCCCGCCGGCCCCGGCCGACCGCTCACGCACTTCGACGCCGCGGGCAAGGCGCACATGGTCGACGTCGCCGCCAAGGGCGAGACGCACCGCAGCGCGCGCGCGACCGGAACGATCCGCATGCTGCCGGCGACGCTCGCCCTCATCGCCGGCGGCAGCGCCGCCAAGGGCGACGTTCTCGGCGTCGCCCGGATCGCTGCCATCCAGGGCGCGAAGAAGACGTCGGAGCTCGTTCCGCTCTGCCATCCGATCGCGCTGACGCGCGTCGGCGTCGAGTTCGAGCTCGTCGACGCCGAGAGCGCGGTTCGCTGCACCGCCGAGGTCGAGACCGTCGGCCGTACCGGCGTCGAGATGGAAGCGCTCGCCGCGGTCCAGGTCGCGCTGCTGACGATCTACGACATGTGCAAGGCGGCCGACCGCGGCATGGTGATCGAAGGCGTACGCCTGCTCGAGAAGCGCGGCGGCAAGTCGGGCGACTGGGTCGCGGCGGCCGCGTCGGCGCCGCCGCCGCGCTAGCGGAAGTCCTCGAAGCGAAACGTCCGCTTCGCGTGCCGGCACTGGAACGGTTGCGGCGCCGATGCCGCCGCGGTCGGCGCGCTCGCCGCCTGCAGCTTGCGGCACGGCGCGAAGAACTCTTCGGAATCTTCGTTGCGGAACTCGCGCAGTCGATCGCTGATCCAGCGTGCCTTCTCGACCTCGCCGCGCTCGGCGAACGCACGCGCCCACGCGGCCATCAATCGGGTGTCGAGCAGGTAGTGCGGTGCGCGCTCGAAGACGATCATCACCTTGCTCGGGTGCTCGGCGATCGTCGCTGCCGCGTAGTCGGCGTGGTGGCCGAAGAGGACGCTGTGCCTCCCTTCGGCGATCCTGCGCTCGAGCGGCTCGAGGTCGGCCGGCCTGAAGATGACGACGACGCGCATGTAGTCGTAGACCGCGAGCGTGCCGGCGAGCATCAGCACCATCGCGGCGAGCACGTACGGCCGGGTGACGTCGGCCTCGACGCCGTCGGCGCGCGCGACGTCGGCGGCGACCGGCTGCTCGAGGCAGAGGCCGAACGCGAACGCGGTCGGCAGCAGGAAGTACGAGTACCAGAGGGGGTACTCGAGCATGCTGTGGACGGCGACGAGAAAGACGATGACGAACGCGGCGCGCTGGATCGGGAACGGCGCGTCGGTCTGCGTCGCGCTGCCGCTGCGGCCGTCGGCGATCGCGTTGCGAAGCGCACGCCAGAGCGCGAAGACGAGCAGCGCGAGGACGACGACCGCGAGCGGGATGCCCATCTCGACCGCGAGGTTGAGGACGAGGTCGTGGGTGTGATCGAAGAACTCGGTCGGCCGGCCCGGGAACGCCGTCAGCGTCCATGCGAAGTTGAAGTCGCCGAAGCCGACGCCGAGCCACGGGTGCGAGGCGATGAGCGCGAGCGCGTTCGACCAGATGGCCAGGCGGTTGGACGAAAAGTTGTCGCCGGGTGCGGCGAGTCGCGCCTGCGGGAACAACTTCTGGCTGTGCTCGAACCACGCCGCGGTCCCCGACCACGTCGCGAAGTAGAAGAGCGGCGTCAGGATGAGCACGATGCGTGCGCGACGCGACAGCCGCTTGTCGACGAGGCCCCAGACGGCGAGCGTCACAGTGCCGAGCGCGCCGGTACGGGACCCACTGAGGACGATGACGTAAACGAACACCAGCGTGAGCGCGACCGCGATCCGATCGTCAAGCGCTTTCGCCTCGCCGAGCCAGATCACGGCGACAACAGACCACAGCAGCAAGCTGCTCAGGTGGTTGGGCTGGCGGAGGTTCCCTGTCGCGCG
>DATJIM010000252.1:0-19192 GCA_035493195.1 Caldimonas sp. | reverse complement strand
TCCTCGTGGAAGCGCGTGCCGATGCCGTGGCCGCAGAACTCGCGCACGACCGAGAAGCCGCTCTGCTCGGTGAAGGTCTGGATCGCGTGGCCGATGTCGCCGAGGCGAACGCCCGGCTTGACCTTGACGATCCCTTTCCACATCGCCTCGTACGTGATCTGCACGAGCCGCTTGGCCGCGATCGACCCTTCGCCGACGATGAACATGCGGCTGGTGTCGCCGTGCCAGCCGTCCTTGATGACGGTGATGTCGATGTTGACGATGTCACCGTTCTTCAGCGGACGGTCGTTCGGGATGCCGTGGCAGACCTGATGGTTGATCGACGTGCAGATCGACTTCGGATACGGCGTGTAGCCGGGCGGCGCATAGTTGAGCGGCGCCGGCACCGCGCCCTGCTCGTAGACGATGTGGTCGTGCGCGATCTTGTCGAGCGCGTCGGTCGTCACTCCCGGCTTGACGTGAGAGGAGAGGAGGTCGAGCACCTCGGCAGCGAGCCGGCCGGCGACGCGCATGCCGGCGACGTCGGCTTCGCTCTTGATCGAGATCGTCATTGCCGAATTATCGCATCGGCCCCCTTAGAATGCGGGTTTCCACCGGGGTCGCCACACCGCGTGCAGCCCTTCACGCATCGTCCCTCCGGACCACTTCGAGCGCCTCCTCGTTGACGACCGCGCCGCCGCACCTGTCCCGCTTCGAAGGCGGCAACGCGCTGCCCGATTTCCGCGCCGCGGCGCTCCTCGCCAAGCTGAAGGAGCGCGTCGCGCGCGTCGACGCGATCGCCGCGCGCCACGTCCACTGGGTCGCGAGCGACGCCGCGCTGAGTGCCGACGTCTCGGCCCGCGTCGCGGCGCTGCTTCGCTACGGCGACCCGGCGCGTGCTCTCGAAGGCGGCCAGACGATCGTCGTCGCGCCTCGTCTCGGCACGATCTCGCCGTGGTCGTCGAAGGCGACCGACATCGCGCACAACTGCGGCCTCGCGGTTCGCCGCATCGAGCGCGTCACCGAGTTCTCGCTGCGCGTGAAGAAGCCGCTCGTCGGCCGTGCGGCGCCGATCGACGCCGACGAGCGTGCCGCGCTCGCCGCACTGCTGCACGACCGCATGACCGAGAGCGTCTTCTTCGACCCCCAGGACGCGCGCCACCTGTTCGACGAGCAACCCGAGCGTCCGCTCGTCGCGATCGACGTCGTCGGCGGCGGCCGCGCGGCGCTCGACGACGCCAACCGCGCGTTCGGTCTCGCGCTCTCCGACGACGAGATCGGCTACCTCGTCGACGCGTTCCGCGCGCTCGCGCGCAATCCGAGCGACGTCGAGCTGATGATGTTCGCGCAGGCCAACAGCGAGCACTGCCGGCACAAGATCTTCAACGCCGCGTTCACGATCGACGGCGAGCCGCAGCAGCGCTCGATGTTCCAGATGATCCGGAACACCGAGCAGCGTTCGCCGCAGCACACGGTCGTCGCGTACAGCGACAACGCTGCAGTGATGGCGGGCCGCGAGGTCGAGCGTTGGCTGCCCGAGGGCTACACCAACGCGCCGCGCTGGAGCGCGCGGCGCGAGCTCGTCCATGTGCTGATGAAGGTCGAGACGCACAACCATCCGACCGCGATCTCGCCGTTCCCGGGCGCGTCGACCGGCGCCGGCGGCGAGATCCGCGACGAAGGCGCGACCGGGCGCGGCGCGCGGCCGAAGGCCGGGCTCACCGGCTTCATGGTGTCGAACCTGCACCTGCCGGCGACCGACGAGCCGTGGGAGCGCGAGCGCTACGGCAAGCCCGCGCACATCGCGAGTGCGCTCGAGATCATGGTCGACGGCCCGCTCGGCGGCGCCGCCTTCAGCAACGAGTTCGGGCGGCCGAACCTCGGCGGCGTCTTCCGTGTCTACGAGCAGACGGTCCGCAGCATCGACGGCACGCGCGAGCGGCGCGGCTACCACAAGCCGATCATGGTCGCGGGCGGCCTCGGCGCAATCGCGGCGGCGCAGACGAAGAAGATCGAGTTCCCGCCCGGAACGCTGCTCGTGCACCTCGGCGGCCCCGGAATGCGGATCGGCATGGGCGGCGGCGCGGCGAGCTCGATGAGCGCGGGCGCGAACGCCGCGGAGCTCGACTTCGACTCGGTGCAGCGTGGCAACCCCGAGATCCAGCGCCGCGCGCAGGAGGTCATCAACCATTGCGCCGCGCTCGGCGACGTCAACCCGATCCTCGCGATCCACGACGTGGGCGCCGGCGGCCTCTCGAACGCATTTCCCGAGCTCGTCGACGGCGCCGGGCGCGGCGCCCGCTTCGATCTCGGCAAGGTGCCCGTCGAGGAGAGCGGACTCGCGGCGAAGGAGATCTGGTGCAACGAGAGCCAGGAGCGCTACGTCCTCGCCGTCGCTCCCGAGTCGCTGCCCTTGCTCGAGGCGATGTGCGTGCGCGAGCGCTGCCCGTACGCCGTGGTCGGCGTGGCGACGTCCGAGCGCGAGCTCGTCGTCGGACGCGACGACCGCGAGCCGGCGATCGACATGCCGATGGAGGTCCTTCTCGGCAAGCCGCCCAAGATGCAGCGCGACGTCCGCCGCCGCGCGCTCGCCCTCGCGCCGCTCGACCTCGGCGACGTCGCGCTCGAGCGCGCTGCATTCGACGTCCTGCGCCATCCGACGGTCGCGAGCAAGCGGTTCCTGGTGACGATCGGCGATCGCACGGTCGGCGGCCTGTCGTGCCGCGATCCGATGGTCGGGCCGTGGCAGGTGCCGGTGGCCGACTGCGCGATCACGCTTGCCGACTTCAGCGGCGCCGCCGGCGAGGCGATGGCGATGGGCGAGCGCACGCCGCTCGCCGTCGCCGACGCGCCGGCGTCGGGCCGGATGGCGGTCGCCGAGGCGATCACGAACCTGCTCGCCGCGCCGATCGCGCTCGATCGCGTCAAGCTCAGCTGCAACTGGATGGCCGCGTGCAGCGACGACGCTGCAGCGCCCGGCGACGATGCTGCGCTCTACGACACCGTGCGCGCCGTCGCGATGGAGCTCTGCCCGGCGCTCGGCATCGGCGTTCCGGTCGGCAAGGACAGCCTGTCGATGCGAACGCGCTGGCGCGGCGACGACGGCGAGGCGAAGCAGGTGACGGCGCCGGTGAGCCTCGTCGTCAGCGCGTTCGCGACCGTCGACGACGTCCGCCGCCACTCGACCCCCGAGCTGCAGCGCGGCGACACGACGCTTCTTCTCGTCGACCTCGGCGATGGCCGCATGCGCATGGGCGGATCGATCCTCGCGCAGGCGAGCGGCCAGTTCGGCGACGCGGTTCCCGACCTCGACGAGCCGCAGCGGCTGATTGCGCTCGTCGACGCCGTCACGCGGCTGCGCGATGCCGGGCTCGTCCTCGCGTACCACGATCGCAGCGACGGCGGCCTCTGGGCGGCGGCGTGCGAGATGGCGTTCGCGGGCCACCTCGGCGTCAGCCTCAACGTCGATCTGCTCGTCACCGAGAGCGACGGCATTGCCGACAGCCGCGCCGAATACGGCGATTCGAAGAACTGGGCGACGCAGGTGAGCGCGCGGCGCGAGGAGCTGACGCTGCGCGCGCTCTTCAACGAGGAGCTCGGTGTGCTGCTCCAGGTGCCGACGGCGCGCCGCGATGAAGCGATCGCGATCCTGCGCGGTGCCGGGCTCGGCCGGATGAGCCACGTCGTCGGCAAGACCAACACGCGTCAGGTCATGGAGGTCTGGCGCGACGCCAAGGTCGCTTTCGCGGCCTCGCTCTTCGACCTGCAGCAGGCGTGGGACGAGGTCAGCTGGCGGATCTGCAGACTGCGCGACCGGCCCGACGGCGCCGACGCCGAGCACGCGGCGGCGGGTCGCGAAGACGACCCGGGGCTGCACCTGCATCTGGCGGGACCTGCGTTTGCGAACGACGCGCCCGCGGCGCCGGCGTTCGTTGGCAGCGCGCCGAAGGTCGCGATCCTGCGCGAGCAGGGGGTCAACAGCCACGTCGAACTGAGCTACGCGATGGCGGCGGCGGGCTTCGAGACGTACGACGTCCACATGAGCGACCTGCAGAGCGGCCGGATGCGGCTCGACATGGTCGCCGGCTTCGTGGCCTGCGGCGGCTTCAGCTACGGCGACGTCCTCGGCGCCGGCGAAGGCTGGGCACGGTCGATCCGCTTCAACGCCCGGCTCGCCGACCAGTTCGCGACCTTCTTCGCGCGACCCGACGTGTTCGCGCTCGGCATCTGCAACGGCTGCCAGATGCTCGCCGCGCTCGCCGACCTGATCCCCGGCGCTGCTGCGTGGCCGGGCTTCACGAAGAATCGCAGCGAGCAGTTCGAGGCGCGCCTCAGCCTCGTCGAGGTGCTGCCGACGCCGTCGATCTTCTTTCGCGACATGGCCGGGAGCCGTGTGCCGATCGCGGTCGCGCACGGCGAGGGCTACGCCGACTTTTCGCAGCGCGGCGACCGCGAGAAGGTGCACGCGGTGATGCGCTTCGTCGACCACTTCGGCAAGCCGACCGAGGCGTATCCGTTCAATCCGAACGGCAGTCCCGGCGGCCTCACCGGCGTGACGACTGCCGACGGCCGCTTCACGGCGCTGATGCCGCACGCCGAGCGCGTCTTCCGCGACGTCCAGATGAGCTGGCCGAGCACGGCGCGGGGACGACCGAGCGCGTGGATGGCGATGTTCCGCTCGGCGCGCAAGGCGTGCGGCTGAAAGCCGGCGCGATTCAGCGCCGCAGGACGAAGTAGAGCCCTTCGACGTCGCGCTGCTGCTCGCGGCGGAGCGGCGACCGCAGCAGCGATGCCACCGCGAAGCCGTGCCGCGACGCGAGCTCGCGCAGGTGGCGCTCGGAATGCGCGTAGCGCAGGCTCGGCAGCAGCGCGAGATCGCGATCGTCGGCGATCGCCTCGGCGGTGAAGGCGAACAGGCCGCCGGCGCAGAGCGCGCGTGCGATTGCCGCGAAGACCGGCTCGAGCGCACCGACGTAGATGAAGACGTCGGCGGCGACGACGAGGTCGTGCCGCATCTCGGTCGCGCGGAGGAAGGCGACGATGTCGTCGCGGACGAGCGCGTCGTAGACCCCGCGCGTCTCGGCCTCGGCCAGCATCGCCGGCGACAGGTCGACGCCGACGAGGTGGTCGCTGAGCGGCCGCAGCAGCGGCCCGAGCAGGCCGGTGCCGCAGCCGAGGTCGAGCGTCGAAGCGAAGCGGCGGCCGCCGAGCGAAGCGATCTGCGTCGCGAGGGTCGCCGGCGCGCGGTACTGCAGCATCTCGACGAGGTGCGCGTCGAACGACGCGGCGTACTCGTCGAAGAAGCGCGTCACGTATCTCGTCGGCGCCTGCGGCGGAACGTCGGCGCCCGAAAGCGCGGCGAGGTAGTAGCCGTTCAGCTCGCGGTCGCCGCCGTTTGCGATGGCCGCTTCGTACGCCTGCCGCGCTTCGTCGAGACGGCCCTGCTCGCGCAGGATGCTGCCGCGCTGCGACCACGCGGCGGCGAGCGACGGATCGATCGCGTTGGCGCGCTCGAACGCCGCGAGCGCGTCGCCGTGGCGCTCGAGAAAGCGCAGCGCCTCGCCGCGGGCGAGCCAGCTCGCCGCGTGCTCCGGCTCGGCGGCGAGGACGTGGTCGTGGCAGGCGAGCGCGTCGGCGTGGCGGCCGACCGCGGCGTAGGCGCTGCCGAGGTGACCGCGGCTGTGGAGGTCGTCGGGCTCGCGTGCGAGCGCTGCTTCGAGCGGCGGGATCGCGTCGGCGTGGCGGCCGGCGCGCACGCGCGCCGCGCCGAGGTTGGCGAGCGTCGACGCGCGGCCGGGCGCGAGCTCGAGCGACTGTTCGAAACGTGCCGCTGCGCCGACGAAGTCGCCGGCAGCGAAGCACGCGTTGCCCTCGAAGAAGAGCGCCTTGGCGCGCTCGAACGCGGTGTCGTCCACCGCGCCATTCTCGCTACCCGCGCCGACGTGCGGCGCACGGCGGTGGCCGTCAGCTCGTGCCGGCGGTGTTGCGGCCGCGCTCGCCCTTCTTGCGGGCAGCGCGCAGGCGGTCGTAGAGCTCGTCGCAGATCTGGCGCACGTCGTGCGTCTTCGGCGCGCGCAGCCGCCCCAGCAGCGCCTTCGCCGCCGTCGCCGCGACCGGCGCGCGGCCGCTGCCGTCGAGGTCGGCGAAGCAGCCGTTGATGCCGAAGTAGATGTTCTCCGCCATGTTCTGCAGCGCGTTGACCGGGCCTGCGAAGTCGGCCATCGGCAACAGCCCCATCTCCTGCTTCGTCAGCGTGAACGCCGCCTTCGCCGCTGCGCGATACGTGTCGGGGTCGAGTGGCTGCTGATTGCGGTCGGCGCGATCGAGCGCGACGACGAGATCGCGAAGCTGCTTGATCCTGGCGTTCATTCGGACTCCGGCGAACAGGTCGGTGACAGGTGCATCGGCTCGATCCCGAGCGACTTGAGCGCGGCAGCGATCGACGGGCTCGATGATCGAGCAACTGGGTCGCGGCCGAACTCACCTGCGTGCGACGCTCGCCGTTGCCGTGACGATCGTCACGCCGCGGCCTGCGGGCCCGCAACGAGCGACGACAAAAGCGCCACAACTGCGTCGCGGCGATGGTCGCGGCCCGCGAATCGCCGGCGCCGCGCGGCGAGCCACTCGTGAACGGGTATGCACCTTGCCGACCTGCCTTGACGCCCGGACGCGACGCCGCGCCGGCAACTTCGACAGGAGCATTCCATGAAGACATCCCTCGGCACCTGCGGCAGGCGAACGCTCGTGGCGGTCGGCTTCGGCCTCGCCTTCGCCTTGCCGGCGGCGGCGCAGCCGGCGAGCGGCGCCGGCACCGCGGACGCGGCGGCGAGCGCTGCCGGCATGGCCGCGAGCGCCGGCGCGACCACCGGAACCGCCGCCAGCGACGCCGGCAGCACGGCGCCAGCGAGCAACGTCAACAGCAGCACCGGAACGACCGGCAGTGCCGGAGCGACCGGGAGCATGGGCACGGCGCCCGGTGCGAGCACGACCGACAACCCGAGCGTCGGCAGCACGACGACCCCGGGCGCGACGACGACCGGATCGATGTCGACGAGCAGCACCGGGTCGGTCTCGGGCAGCGACACCGCGACCCGCCGCACCGACTGGGGCTGGCTCGGCCTGATCGGCCTGCTCGGGCTGCTCGGCCTGCGGCGCCGCGACACCGTCATCGACGTCGACGGCACGGGTCCGGCGACGCGCGTCCGCTGACGACGCCGGGCGCTCAGCGCGCCTGCCGCGCCGGCAGCACCATCGTGACGGCGAGGCCGCCGCCGCTGCGGTTGGCGAGCGCGATCGTGCCGCCGTGCGCTTCGGCAATCTCGCGCGCGAGCGCGAGGCCGAGCCCGCTGCCCTCGCGCTTGGTCGAGTAGAACGGCAGCAGCGCCTGCGCGAGGACCGCGTCGCGCATGCCGGGCCCGCGGTCGGCGACGACGATGGCGACGGCGTCGCCGCGCCGCTCGATCGCGAGCGTGACGTCGTCGAGCGCGCTGCCCGACTCGGCGGCGTTCTTCAGCAGGTTGATCAGCGCCTGCTCGATCTGGGGCGCGTCGAAGAAACCGGGCGTCGCCGGCAGCTCGCCGGCGACGCGAAAGCGCGTGTGCGTCGCCAGCGCCGAGACGAAGGGCTGCCACTCGACGTCCGCGGCGCGCGGCGCCGGCAGCTTGGCGACGCGCGCGTAGCCCTCGAGGAACTCGTGGAGGTGGCGAGCGCGCTCGCCGATCGTCGCGAAGACGCCGGGCAGGCGCTCTCCGTCGCCGCGCTTCGCCAGCTCGGCGCCGGTGTGCGCGAGCGACGAGATCGGCGCGAGCGAGTTGTAGAGCTCGTGGCTCATGACGCGGATGACGCGCTTCCATGTCGCGACTTCCTGGCGCGACAGCTCGCGGGTCATTCGCCGCACGAGGTGGAGGTCGTGCTCGCGTCCCTGCAGGCGAAAGCGCCGCCGCGAATAGTGGAACGTCTCGTCGCCGTCGTCACCGGCGGCGGCGAACATGCTGTCGCTGCCGGCGACGAACGCGTCGCGCAGCGGCGCGGGTGCGTCGGCGAGGAGTTCGGCGACGCTCCCGCCTTCGAGGCTGCGGCCGTCGCGCAGGAGCTGGCGCGCGGCGATGTTGGCGTAGGCGACGCGGCCCGCGGCGTCGCTCAGCAGCAGCGCGACCGGAGTGTTCTGCACCAGCGTGTCGAGCAGCAGCTCGCGCTCGACGAGGTGTTGGCGCTGCTCGCGCAGCGCCGCTCCGAGCGCGTTGTGGAGGGCGACGAGGCTGCCGAGCTCGTCGCGGCCGCGGCTCGCGATCGACAGGCTGAAGTCGCCGTCGCGGTAGCTGAGGACGACGCCCTCGAGCGCGTGCAGCAGCTTGAGCAGCGGCTGCGTCAGGAGCGTCGCGAGCGCTGCCGCCAGCGGCAGCACGATGACGATCGTGAGCGCGAAGGCGGCGACGCTGTCGGGCGCCGGCGCGTGCAGCGGCCATCCGGTCGTCCGCGCGAGCGTCGCGAGCAGCGCCGGCAACGGCCAGCGCGTGATCGCGGCGTGGACGGCGAGCGCGGCGACCGCGGCGGCGACGAGCGCGAGCGCGACGCGCGCGCGCAGCGAGACGAACGCAGTCGGCGCGCGCGATGCGTCGGCGGGAGTCACGGCCGTTGCGTCGGCAACCCGTAGCGCTCCATGCGCCGGTACAGCGCCTGGCGCGACAGGCCGAGCGCGAGCGCGGCGCGGCTCACCATGCCGTTCGCCGCGGCGAGCGCTGCGACGACCGCGTCGCGGCTCGGCTCGTCGAGCGAACGCGCCGATCCCGCCGCCGGCAGGCCGAGCTGCGCCGGCGTGATCGGCGCGCCCTGCGCGAGCAGCGCGGCGCGTTCGATCGCGTTCTTCAGCTCGCGCACGTTGCCCGGCCACGCATGGCCGAGCAGCACGTCGCGTGCGGCGTCGGCGAGCGGCGCGCGGCCGGCGAGGAAGTGCTCGGCGAGCGGGACGATGTCGGCGCTGCGCTCGGCGAGCGGCGGCAGATGGATCTCGAACACGTCGAGACGGTAGTACAGGTCCTCGCGGAACGTCCCCTGGCGCACCATCGCGCGCAGGTCGGCGTTGGTCGCGCTGACGACGCGCACGTGCGCCTGGCGCGTCCGACTCGAGCCGACGCGCTCGTAGTGGCCGGTCTCGAGCACGCGCAGCAGCTTCACCTGGCCGGCGAGCGGCAGCGTGCCGATCTCATCGAGGAAGAGCGTGCCGCGGTCGGCCGCCTCGAAGCGGCCCTCGCGTGACTTCACCGCCCCGGTGTACGCGCCGCTCTCGGCGCCGAACAGCTCGGCCTCGATCAGCTCGGCGGGCAAAGCGCCGCAGTTGACGGCGACCAGGGGGCCGTCGCGGACCGCCGAGTTCGCGTGCACGATCGCCGCGATGCGTTCCTTGCCGGCGCCGTTGGGCCCGGTGACGAGCACCGGCAGCGTCGAGCGCGCGACCTGGCACGCGAGCTCGAGCGCGCGCGTCGTCGCCTCCGACGCGAACACGATGCCGCCGAGATCGAAGCGCGTCGCCAGCGCCTCCTGGCGCGCGCGCAGGTCGCGCTGACGGCGCGCGAGCTCGCGGCTCGACTCGCCGAGCTCGAGCAGGTTCTCGACGACGGCGAGCAGCTTGGCGTCGTCCCACGGCTTGGCGAGATAGTCGGCGGCGCCCGCCTTGACGAGCTCGACCGCCGACTCGAGCCGCGTCCACGCCGTCAGCAGGACGACCGGCATGTCGGGCTGGCGCTCGCGGATCGCGCGAAAGAGCGCGACACCTTCGGCGCCCGACGTCGTGTCGTCGCTGAAGTTCATGTCCTGCACGACGGCGTCGATGCGCTCGCGGTCGAGGAGGCCGAGCGCCTCGGCAGCGTCGCGCGCCGCGAGCGTGCGGATGTCGCGCAGCGAAAGCAGAAGCGCGAGCGCCTCGCGGACCGCGGGGTTGTCGTCGACGATCAGGACCGTCCGCATGCGCCCGATTATTCGGCGGCCGGCCGCTCGGTCAGCGCAGCCGCATCACCGCCGCGGGAGGCAGCGCCGCGGCGCGCAGCGCCGGACCGAGCACGGCGAGCTGGCCGAGCAGCCAGAGCACGATCGCGCCGATCGACAGGTAGATCCACGGCAGGCGCGGCAACTCGTAGTGCGCCATGACGACGAGGTTGATCGCGAGCGCGCCGGCGAGCCCGAGCGCGATCCCGGCGGTCGTGAGCAGGAAGTTCTCGGTCTGGAAGTAGCGCAGGATCTGGCCGCGTGTCGCGCCGAGCGCGCGCCGGATTCCGATGGTCGCGGTCCGCTGCTGGACCCAGAAGCTCGCCAGGCCGACGATGCCGAGCGCGGTGACGACGAGCAGCGCGACGCACACCGCGACGAGCAGCCACGCCATTGCCGCGTCCTGGCGGAAGTAGTCCTTGCGGACGTCGTCGAGGTTCTCCTGCTTGACGACGACGCGGTCGCGATCGGCGTTCATCAGCGCGTCGACCGCGGCGATCCGCACCGCGTCGCGCTGCGCGCGGTCGGTGCGCAACAGGAAGTAGCCCGAGCCGATCGTCTGGCGCACCGGCATCAGCACCGAATACGGCGCTTGCACGTTGGCGTTCGGCCGCGCGAGCTCGTCGACGACGCCGACGATGCGGCTCGGTGTCGTCCAGATGTAGATCGTCTTGCCGAGCGGGTCCTGACCCGGGAAGACCTTCTCGGCCGTTCGCCTGGTGACCATCACGACCGGGACCTGCGGCATCTCGCCGGTGGCGAAGACATCGTTGAAGTCGTGGTACTCGTCGGGCGCGAACGCCCGGCCGGCGATGACGCGAACGCCGGTCGTCTCGAAGAAGTGCTCGTCGATGTCCCACAGCGCAGCGTTGAGCGTCGCCTTCGGCTGGTCGGGCGTGAGGTTGACGCCGCCGGCGCGGCTGCGGTTGCCGAACGGCACCTGGCTGACGAGCGCGGCCGACTTGACGCCGGGGATGCGGCGCAGCAGCTCGAAGTCGCGCGCGATGCGCGCCTTCTGGCCTTCGCGCGCAGCGATGTCGCTGAGGCGGATCTGCACCAGCTCGTGCTCGGCGAGGCCGCTCGGCAAAGTGACGCGATCGATGCGGTCGACGATCAGGAAGACGGCGTTGCACAGGATCGCGCAGGTGACGGCGATCTCGAGCACCATCAGGGCGGCGGCGGTCTTGTGGCGACGCAAAGTCGAGAGGATGGGACGCACTTCCATGGCGGGGCTCCTGCGTTGCGGCGTCACTGCGACTTCAGCTGCAGCGCCGGAGTGACCTCGCACGCGCGCCACGCCGGCAACAGGCCGGCGGCGAGGCTGGCGAGGAGGGCGATGGCGAAGTTCGTGCCGAGCATCGTCCAGTCGAGCGAGACGATCGGCGCGAACGCCTCGCCGTTGTGACGGACGCCCCAGAGCCCGAGCAGCGTCACGACGAGCCCGAGCGCGCCGCCGGCGAGCCCGATCACGCCCGCCTCGACCAGGAATTGGACGAAGATGCGCCGCCGCGAAGCGCCGAGCGCGCGGCGGACGCCGATCTCGGGCGAGCGGCGCAGGCACTTCGCGAGCAGCAGCCCGACCGTGTTGAGCAGGCACACACCCAGAAAGCCGAACGCGAGCCAGACCTGCAGGCGGACGTCCTCGGGAACGACGCTCTGCACCCGCAGGTAGTCCATGACGCTGTACAGGCGCGTGTTGGGCGGCCGCTCGTAGCGACCGGCGCTCTTCTGCGCCGCCGAGTAGTCGTCGAGATAGCGCTTGTAGGCGGCGACCTTCTCGGCGCTGCCGAGCTCGACCCAGTACTGGATCCAGACGCAGCTCGCGTCGAGCGAGGTCAGGTCCTTCGAGCGCTGCGTTCCCCAGCAGTTGAGCGTGCCGTCGCGCTCGAGCTTGAGGTCGCGCGACGTCGAGAACGGCAGGAAGACGTTCTCGGCGTCGGCGTACTTGCCGTAGTAGAGGTCGTAGAAGTGGGGCACGGGGCGCCACGGCCCCATCACGCCGACGATGCGGAAGTCGGCGCCGGCGATGCGCGCGGTGCGCCCCACCGCGTCGGCGCCGCCGAAAAGCTTGCGCGCGAGCGACTGCGAGATCACGGCGACGCGGGCGCGCGCCTCGTCGTCGGCTGCGCTCCAGCCGCTGCCCGACACGAACGGCGTGCCGAACATCGCGAAGAAGTCGCCCGACGTGTAGCGCGCCTCGGCGCGAAACGGCGCCACCTGCGCGTGCTCGGGCTGGATCGCGACCCAGCCGCCGGTCATCATCGCCTGCCGGTCGGCGCGGTGCTCGCGCAGCAGCGCCTCGGCGTCGTAGCGCGTCAGCTGGTCCTGGGGCTCCTCGCCGGGCACGTAGTCGACCAGCTCCTGCGGATCGAGATGGACGATGTAGACGTTCTGGCTGCGCCCCGGCAGCGGGTCGGCGGCGAGGATCGTGTAGACGGTCAGCGTCGTCATCGCAGCGCCGATGCCGAGCGCGACGGCGAGCACCATCAGCAGCGTCAGCGCCTTGTTGCGGCGAAAGCTCCTGACCGCGAGTTCGAGTTCGTAGCCGAGCATCGTCTTCCTTTCGTGGGTCGATTCAACGCAGGAGCGCGTTGACGTTCTGCAGGTCCATCTCGCTCACCTGGCCGGCCGACTGCTTGAGCTGCAATTCGCTGACGACGAGGCGATGGCGTGCGACCGAGTACGTCGCCTGCGCCGAGCTGAGCGTCTGGATCGCGAGCAGCAGGTCGGTCATCGTGTGGGTGCCGAGCTGCTGGCCGACGCGCGTCGACGCCAGCGCCTTGGCGGCGGCATCGACCGCGATCCGGCCCGCCTCGATCTGGCCGATCGCGGCGATGACGTCGCTGTGGTGGTCGAGCGTCTCGCGCGCGACGCGGCGGCGCACCGACTCGAGGTCGGCGTCGGCGACGTCGCGCTGCGCGATCGCCTGGCGCACCGACGACTGGATCAGCCCACCGGTGAAGAGCGGAATGCGCAGCAGCACGCCGACCGTCGTCACCGTGCGGCCGTCGCGGCCGCTGATGTCGCCGCCCGGCCACGACGCCGGCCGTCCGACGTCGAGCGTCGCGTTGACGGTCGGCAGGTGGCCGGCCCGCGCCGCCTCGATGAGGTGGCCGGCGCTTTGCACCGTGCGCTGCTGTGCCTGGATCAGCAGGTTGCCCGCGAGCGCCGCGCTGACCCACGCCTCCGGCTCCTCGGGCGCCGGTCGGATCAGTGGCGCGTCCTCGCGCAGCGTCCGCAGCCGCCCGGAGCGAACGCCGGTGATCTCGGCGAGCGCCTCGATCGCGTCGCCGACCGCCTTCTTCGCCGCGATCGTCGCGCTCTGCGCCGACGCGTGGTACGCGCGCGCCTGGTCGACGTCGACCATTGCGATCAGCCCCTGGCGGTAGCGCTCCTGCGATTGCGTCACCTGCTGCAGGTACGCGGCCTCGTTCGCCTCGGTCGTCGCGAGCAGGTCGCGTGCGACGAGGACGTCGAAGTACGCCTGCGCGACGCGGACGATGAGCGCTTGCTCGGCCGCGTGGTAGGCGGCCGCCTCGGCGCTCTCGCGCGACTTCGCCGCCGACAGTCGCGCGAACTGGCCGACGTCGACGAGGACCTGGCTGACGCTCGCGCTGACGTCGCGCGCGCGCACGCTGACGCTGTCGAGCGTGCCATTGACGCTGGTGTCGGGGCCGTGCGTCTGCGCGAGGCCGACGCCAGCGGCGGCCTGCGGCAGCAGCGGCGCGCGCGCCTGCACGACGAATTCGCCGACGCTCCTCAGGTTCGCCTCCGCGGCGCGCAGGACCGGATCGCCGGCGCGCGCGAGCCGGTACGCGTCGAGCAGGTCCTGCACCTGCGCCGCCGCGGCGAGCGGGAGCGCGAGGGCGGCGACGAACACCGCGAGCGAACGGACCCGACGCGCCATCGCGACTCAGGCCGGGACCGCGAGCGACGCCGCGTTGCGCGGCGAGACGTCGAGGACGCGGCCGTCGATGACGTGGACGTTGCGCTGCGCGCGCGCCGCGAGCTGCGGATCGTGCGTGACCATGACGATCGTCGCGCCGTCGCGGTGCAGCGTCTCGAGCAGCTCCATCACGCTGCGCGCCATCTGCGTGTCGAGGTTGCCGGTCGGCTCGTCGGCGAGCAGCAGGCGCGGCCCGCCGGCGAGCGCGCGCGCGATGGCGACGCGCTGCTGCTGGCCGCCCGAGAGCTCGGCCGGGTGGTGGCGCGCACGCGCGCCGAGGCCGACGCGCTCGAGCGCCTCGCGCACGCGGCGTTGCCGCTCGCCTGCACGCATGCCGCGGTAGCGCAGCGGCACCTCGACGTTGTCGGCGACGTTGAGGTCCGGGATCAGGTTGAACGCCTGGAAGATGAAGCCGATCTTCTCGTTGCGGATCCGCGAACGCGCGTCGTCGTCGAGCGCTGCCGCCTCGATGCCGTCGATCGTGTAGCTGCCGCCGGTGAACGCCTCGAGCAGGCCGGCGATCGTCAGGAACGTCGTCTTGCCCGACCCCGAAGGCCCGGTGACGGCGACGAACTCGCCTTCCTGGACCTCGATCGAGAAGTCGCGCAGCGCGTAGGTTTCGACCAGCTCGGTGCGGTAGACCTTCGACAGTCCGGTCATCTTCAACATGGCGAATGAACCCTTGTGGATGGAAGAGGAATCAACGGCTGATCGCGACGCGGGCCGCACCGGCGAACGCGTCGGCGCCGGAGACGACGATGCGGTCCCCCTCGCTCAGTCCCGAGAGGACCTCGATGTGCGACGTGCTGCTCGCGCCGAGGCGGACCGGAACCTTCTCGGCGAAGCCGTCGCCGACGCGGTACGCGAACGCGCCGCCCGACTCCTCGACGAAGGGGCCGCGGCGGACCATGAGGACGTTGTCGCGGCGGTCCATCAGCACGCGCACCGTGAGGCGCTGGTTCTGGCGCAGCTCCTTGGGCGTCGCGTCGACGAAGCGCAGCCGCGCGGCGACGAGCCCCTGCACGACTTCGGGAGAAATCGCGCTCACCGCCGCCTTCCAGGTGCGGCCGTTGCCGCCGATCTCGCCGGGCATGCCGATCGCGAGGTCGCGCGCGAAGCTCTCCGGCACCTGCATCTGCACTTCGAGAGCGCGCAGGTCGACGACGGTCAGCAGCTGCGCGTCGGCGGCGACACTGGCGCGCTCGGCGACGAAGAGCTGTCCGACCTGGCCATCGATCGGCGAGCGGACGCTGAGCGCGGCGACCTGGCGCTCGAGGTCGGCGACGACGAGGAGCTGGCGCTGGTGCGCGAGCTTCTTCGCCTCGACGTCGAAGCGCAGGCTCTCGTCGCTGAGACCGAGCGCGGACTGCGCGGTGCTGCTCGCAATCCGCGCCTTGGCGAGGGTGTCGCGCGCGCGGTCGACCTGCATCCCCGAGACGGCGCCGGCATCGAACGCACGCTGCTGGCGTGCGAGGTCGTTCTCGGCGGTGACGAGGTCGATGCGCGCGTTCTCCGCTGTCGTCTTGAGCGCGCCGCGGCGCTGCCTCGCGTCGACCTCGGCGCGCAGCGCATCGCTGCGCATCGCGTCGGCCGCCGACCGCTCCTGCGCGAGGCGGCTCGTCAGCTCGGGGCTCGCGATCGTCGCCAGCACCTGGTCCTTGCGAACGGCGTCGCCGGCGTGCACCTGGAGCTCGGCGGTGCCGGCGTGCGGAGCGACGACGGTCGGCGCGAACGCGGCGACGACGCGGCCTTCGCCGGAGATGTCGCGCACGAACGGGCCGCGTTCGACCGTCGCGACGACGAGCCGGGCCGCGCTCACCGAGCGCTCGTTGGTCAGCATGCGCTGCAGCGCCGGCGCGGCGACCGCGATGGCGACGACCGCGGCCACAGCTGCGAGGACGAGCGGCCAGCGGCGACGCCAGCCGCGCTGCGCCGCGACGATCGGTCGGTCCTGGGCGGAGGTGTCGGGAATCATGGCGATCGCTTGCGAGCGCACGTTCGCAAGCGCCATGCCGTGCGAGCTCCGGCGCAAATGCCTTGGCTGACAAGCACTTGGCCGATCGACGCGGGCGCGACGAGGGTCCGCGGACAGTCCGCGGACAGCGTGCGGACACCGGCGTGACAGGCGCAGGCGAGGCGGCCCCGAGCGGTTTGCGTCGATACTCCGGGACCGTCTTCGCCACAGGGCATTCCTTGTTCATTCGCGGCCTCGGCACCGCCACGCCACCGAATCGCTTCACGAAGGCCGAATGCCTCGCCGCGTTCGAGCGCTCCGACTGGTTCGCCCGGCTCGACACCCGCTCGCACCTGATCGCGCGCACGGTCCTGCAACGCGACAACGGCATCGAGGCGCGCCATCTCGCGCTCGCGTCGCTCGACGAGGTGTTCGCGATCGATCCCGACACGCTCGATCGGCGCTTCCTCGCCAACGCGCCCGCGCTCGCCGCTGCGGCCGCCGATCGCGCGCTGTCGGCCGCCGGGCTCGCGCCGAGCGACATCGGCGCGGTCGTCGTCAGCACGTGCACCGGCTATCTCTGCCCGGGCCTCTCCGGGTACGTCGCCGAGCGCGTCGGGCTCGGCTCGGCGGTGCAGGCGTTCGACCTCGTCGGTCAGGGCTGCGCGGCGGCGTTGCCGAACCTGCAGCTCGGCCGTTCGCTCGTCGCGTCGGGGGCGGCCGAGCACGTGCTCTCGATCTGCGTCGAGGTCAGCAGCGCCGCGATGTACCTCGACAACGATCCCGGTGTTCTCATCAGTGCGTGCCTGTTCGGCGACGGCGCGGGTGCCGCCGTGCTGTCGGCGACGCCGCCGTCGCGCGGCCGGCGGATCGAGTGGCGCGACGGCGCGTCGCTGCTCGAACCGTCGCAGCGAAAGGCGCTGATGTTCGAGCAGCGGGACGGCATGCTGCGCAACATCCTCACCCGCGAGGTGCCGACGCTCGCGGCCGAGCACGCGCACCGCGTCTTCGAGACCGTGCTCGATCGAAACCGCCTGCATGGCGACGACGTCGCGGCGTGGATCGTCCATGCCGGCGGCCGCGACGTGCTGCTCGCGCTCGAGCGCCGCTTCGAGCTCGATCGCGAGGCGTTTCGCTACAGCGCCGCGATGCTGCGCGAGTACGGCAACCTCTCGAGCGCGTTCGTCTACTTCGTCCTCGCCGCCGCGCTCGCCGACGACGCGCCCGGCGGCTGGTGGTGGCTGACCGCGTTCGGCGCCGGCTTCAGCTGCCACGGCGCGCTGCTGCGCGTCGATTGAGCGAAGACTCGGGACATGACGGTGCTGGCGCGCGTCCTCGAGCCCGAGACGCTCGACCATCTCGCCGCCGACGATCCTGCTGCGCAGCGCGCACGCCGCGACCTGCGCCGCGTCAACACCGCGATGGGTGCGCGCCGCATCCTCGAGCGCACGCTTGCGCGCGCGCTCGGCGAAGGCCGCCGCGGCCTGCGCCTGCTCGAGATCGGCTGCGGCGACGGCCGGTTGCTGCTCGACGTCGCGCGGCACCGTGGCGATCGCTGGCCCGGCGCTCACGTCGACCTGCTCGATCAGCAGCCGATCGTCGACGCGGAGACCGTCGCCGCTTACGCTGCGAGCGGTTGGCACGCGCGGCCGCTCACCGCCGACGTCCTCGACTGGGCGCGCGCCGACGACGGCGAGCGCTGGGATGCCGTCGTCGCCAACCTCTTCCTCCACCACTTCGACGGCGCTCGACTGCGCAGCTTGCTCGCCGGCTGCGCGCGCCGTGCCGACGCGCTCGTCGCGTGCGAGCCGCGGCGCAGCCGCATGGCGCTCGCCGCCAGCCACCTCATCCTCTTTCTCGGCGCGAGCGCCGTGACGCGGCACGACGGCGTCGTCAGCGTGCGCGCCGGCTTCGTCGGCGACGAACTGACGTCGGCATGGCCGCTCGGCGACGGCGCCTGGCAGCTCGCCGAGTACGAGGACGGCCCATTCACGCACTGCTTCTGCGCCGTGCGGCGCAGCCCGGCCGCGTGACGACGACATTCGACGCCGCCGTCATCGGCGCCGGTCCGGCGGGCAGCGCGACCGCGGCGCTGCTCGCGCGCGCCGGCTGGTCGGTCGCGCTCGTCGAGCAGCAGGCGTTCCCGCGCCGCAAGGTGTGCGGCGAGTGCGTCGCCGCGAGCAACCTCGCGTTGCTCGACGCGCTCGGCGTCGGCGCCGAGTTCGCCGAGCGCGCCGGCGGCGAGCTGCGCCGCGTCGCGCTGATGCGCGGCGACGAGACGATCGTGGCGCCGCTGCCGGTCGCGGCGGGTCCGCACCGCTTCGGTCGCGCGCTCGGCCGCGAGCATCTCGACACGCTGCTCGCCGATGCGGCCGCGGCGGCCGGCGCGACGCGCTGGCAGCCTTGGTCGCTGCAGTCGATCACCGGCAGCGCGGGACGCTTCGTGCTGCGCGTTCGGCGCGACCAGAGCGGCGACGAGGCCGAGCTCGTCGCCGCCCTCGTCGTCGCGGCGCACGGCTCGTGGCAGCCGCTGCCTTCGGAGCGCGACGAGCGCCGCGACGCGCGCCGCACCGGCGACCTGTTCGCGTTCAAGGCGAACTTCCGCGGCGCATCGCTCGCCGCCGATCTGCTGCCGGTGCTCTCGTTTTCGAGCGGCTACGGCGGCATGGTCGTCGCCGACGACGGCGTCCTCACGCTCGCCGGCTGCGTCCGTGCCGATCGATTGCGCGCGCTGCGCGCCGCGCATCCGGGCCTGCGCGCGGGCGACGCGTTCGAGGCGACGCTGCGCGGCGAGTGCCGTGGCGTCGCCGATGCGCTCGCGACCGCGACCCGCGAAGGAGCGTGGCTCGCGAGCGGGCCGCTTCGTCCCGGCGTTCGCGTCGACGCCGACGACGACGTCTTTCGCGTCGGCAACGCGGCGGGCGAGGCACATCCGATCGTGGGCGAGGGCATCAGCATGGCGCTGCAGTCGGCGTTCGTGCTCGCCGCGCTGATCGCACCGGAGCGCGCCGCGCTGACCGCGATCGCGACCGCCGTCGCAGCGCAGCGCGGGGCGCGGCGCGCCTACGCGCGCCTGTGGCGGCGCAGCTTCGCACGCCGGCTCACCGTTGCTGCGGCGTTCGCGCACGTCGCGATGACGCCGTTGCCGGCGACGGTGGCGTGGCCGCTCGTGCGTCGCTGGCCCGGGATCCTGACCGCCGGCGCGCGCTGGAGCGACAAGACGCGCTGCGCGCCGGAAGCAGCGCGCGTCGTCCAAGCGTTCGCATGACGGCGGCCGCCGCGAGCGCGGTCGACGCTCCTGGAGCCACCGCGCGCGTCCGCTACGACCGCGT
>DATJIM010000251.1:0-12627 GCA_035493195.1 Caldimonas sp. | reverse complement strand
GCTGGGCCGCAGCACGCGCCGCAGCTCGGCGAACGCCTTCGTCTTGTCGGGCAGGAACATGACGCCGAACTGGCAGACGACGGCGTCGAACGATTCGTCGCCGAACGGCAGCGCGGTTGCGTCGGCGCGACGCCACTCGACCCTGCCGCCGGTGACGGTCTTGGCGGCAACGTCGAGCATCGCCTGGTTGAGGTCGGTCGCGACGATCTCGACCGACGCCGGCAGCTGCGCGCGCAACGCGCGCGTGACGACGCCGGTTCCCGCGGCGACCTCGAGGACGCGCCGCGGGGCCGCGGCAGCGACCCGCGGCGCGAGATCGCGCGCGTACGGCGCGAAGATCAGGGGGACGAAATAGGTCTCGTAGACCTCGGCGATCGAGCCCGTGAAGGCCTTGTCGATCTCGGACATGGCACCGCGTGCTGCGACGCGGCGGCGGCAGCGCCGCCGGTCAGGCAGCGGACTGGAAGTAGCGCGCTTCGAGCGTCTTGGCGCCGATCAGGCGCAGCCTGACGAGCACGCGCTCCCAGAACGTCAGTGGCTGGATCGTGCCGCTCGGCAGGACGAGGACGGGACCGAGAATCGGCTCATCCTCGATGCGCGACTCCTGGTACTCGCGGGTCGATTCGCTCATGTCGTCTCCTGCTGGGTCGTCGCCCGTATTCGAGGCAATGTATCAGTCTGTGTCAAGTGTGTCGCGACCGGACATCCAGATGGCCGACCGCTGCGACGCACGCAGGGTGACCCGACGCGGCCGGAGCGCGCCGCGACCGCGTCGGCGACACTGCGACGAGCGATGAAGCTCGTCACTTGGAACGTCCAGTGGTGCCGCGGCTGCGACGGCCGCGTCGACCCGCAGCGCATCGTCGACGACGCGCGCGCCTTCGCCGACTTCGACGTTCTCTGTCTGCAGGAGGTCGCCGCCAATTTCGCGACGCTCGAGGGCAGCGGCGGCGAAGACCAGTTCGCGCTGATCGCCGCCGCATTGCCGGGATTCACCGCCATCGAAGGCATCGCCGTCGACTGCGCCGCGCCCGACCGCGGCCGGCGCCGCTTCGGCAACCTGATCCTCAGCCGCCTGCCGGTGCGTTGGGCATTGCGCCGGCTGCTGCCGTGGCCCGCCGATCCGAGCGTGCGCAACATGCCGCGCGTCGCCGTCGAGGTTCTCGTCGAAGCGCCGTTCGGCGCGTTGCGCGTGACGACGACGCACCTCGAGTACTACTCGGCGCTGCAGCGCGCCGCTCAGCTCGAGGCGCTGCGCGACCGCCACGCCGAGGCGTGCGCGCACGCGCTCGCCGGCGGCGTCGGCAGCGCCTCCGACGGCGCCTTCGACCGCCAGCCGCAGAGCGTCTCGGCGATCATCACCGGCGACTTCAACTTCCGTCCCGACGACCCGCTCCACGATCGCTTCGGCGCCGCGTTCGGGGACGGCCGCGTGCCGCGCCTCGAGGACGCGTGGCAGCGCCTCCATCCGGCCGAGCCGCAGCCGCCGACCCTCGGGGTCCACGACTGCGACGAGTTCCCCGAGGCGTTCGCGTGCGACTTCATCTTCACGAGCAGTGATCTGCGCGGTCGCTTGCGCAAGGTCGCGGTCGACGCGTCGACCGAGGCGAGCGATCATCAGCCGATGCTCGTCGAGCTCGGCTAGCGTTCGGCACGCGATGGCGGCGCGACGAAGCGGGCCGACGCGGGCGCAGGTCGTTCGCGGCGCGGCGGCCGCGGCGCTCACGACCGTCGCCGCGCCGGCGTTTGCAGCCGCGCCGCCGCCATCGAGTTCCTCGAAGATGCAGACACGACCGATCCCTTCGACCCGCGAGCCGCTGCCGGTGATCGGCTGCGGCACCTACGTCGGCTTCGACCAGTCGCCCGGCTCGCCCGGGTACGCCGAGCTGCCTGGCGTCGTCGACGCGCTGCTCGACGCCGGCGGCAAGGTGTTCGACAGCTCGCCGATGTACGGCCGCGCCGAGCAGACGACTGGCGAGCTGCTCGCTGCGAGCCGCCGCCGCGGCGAGGCGTTCGTTGCGACCAAGGTCTGGACGCGCGGGCGCGACGAGGGCATCCGCCAGATGGAGACCTCGATGCGGCTGCTGCAGGTCGATCGCATCGACCTCATGCAGGTCCACAACCTGGTCGACTGGCGCACCCAGCTCGCGACGCTCAGACGCTGGAAGGAAGCAGGGCGCATCCGCTATCTCGGCGTCAGCCACTACACGTCGTCGGCGTACCCCGAAGTCGAATCGGTGCTCCGCTCGGAGCGGCTCGACTTCGTGCAGATCGACTATGCCCTCGACGACCGCGCCGCCGAGCGACGGATCCTGCCGCTCGCCGCCGAGCGCGGCGTCGCCGTCATCGTCAACATGCCGTTCGGCGGCGGCGGCCTGCTGCGCTCGCTGCTCGCGAGGCCGCTGCCGCCGTGGTCCGCCGAGATCGGTTGCACGAGCTGGGCGCAGCTGCTGTTGAAGTTCGTCCTCTCGCACCCAGCGGTGACTTGCGCGATCCCGGGGACGCGGCGGCGCGAGCACATGGAAGACAACGTTCGCGCCGGCTTCGGCGACGCGCCGCCGCCGGCCTTCTGGCGCGACAAGATCGACGCCATCCTGCGTTAGTCGCTCAAGCTCTTCTTCCGCCGCTCGCCATGTTCGCGTGCGCCAGGAAGGCTGGAGAAGTCAGGACGGCGACGCCGCGAGCGGCAGGCGGACGATGAACTCGCTGCCGAGGTCCCTGCCGGCGCTGCTCGCCGCGACGGTGCCGCCGTGCGCCTTGACGAGTTCGTGGACGACCGCGAGGCCGATGCCGAGACCCGACTCGTCGACCGGAACGCTGGTGTCGATCGCGAACAGGTCGAAGATGTGCGGCAGCTCTTCGGGAGCGATGCCGACGCCGTGGTCAGCGACCGTGACGACGACCTGGTCGGCGCCGCACTTGGTCGCGAGCAGGATGTCGCCGCCGGGATGCGAGCGCCGCGACGCGTTGTTGAGCAGGTTGGTGAAGACCTGCGTGAGCCGTTGCGGATCGGCATGGACGACGGCGAGCGCGGGGTCGAGCTCGACGAGCAGCCGCTGCTGCTTCTTGTCGATCGCGTGCCGGCACGCCGCGATCGCGTCGCGCAGGATGCCGGCGAGCTCGAGATGGCTGCACTTGAGGCGGAACTCGCGTGCGCCGACGCGCGAGCCGTCGAGGAGGTCGTCGATCAGGCGCGCCATGTGCGCGCTCTGGCGCTGGATGATTTCGTGCTGGCCGGTGCGCAACGCGTCGTCGGCGCGCGGGTGCTGCATCGTCATCGCGGCGACGCGCATCGCCGACAGCGGGTTGCGGAGCGCGTGCGCCGCCATCGCGACGAAGTTGATCTGGCGGTGGTGCGCTTCCTCCGCGTTGGCCTGCAGCCGCTGCGCCGTCTGCGCCGCGCTGACGAGCTGCTTGTTGGCCTCGAGCAGCTCGCGCAGCCGAGCCTCGTGCTCGGCGAGCGCGCTGTCGGGTCGCCGATGGGGCAACGCGTCGCCCGCCGAACGCCCCTCGCGGTGCGTGCCCTCGGCGATGTCGCTGCAGAACGCGTAGCCGCCGGGGCCGGCGCGTTTGGCACGGTACATCGCCGCGTCGGCGCAGCCGATCAGCGTGATCGGGTCGTCGCCGTCCTCGGGATAGACGCTGATGCCGAGACTCGCCGACACCGCGACGCGGTGCGGCCCGATGAGGGCGGGCGCCTGCAGCGTCTCGATCATCTTCTGCGCCACCGCGGCGGCATCGCTCGGCCGGGCGAGCTCGGCGAGCAGGACGACGAACTCGTCGCCGCCGTGGCGGCTGACCGAGTCCGATTCGCGAACGGCCGATTCGAGCCGGCGCGTCGCCAGCTGCAACACCTGGTCGCCGACGGCGTGGCCGAGCGTGTCGTTGATCTGCTTGAAGCCGTCGAGGTCGACGAAGATCACTCCGACCCGAGTCGAGCGCCGGCCGGCCATCGCGATCGCGTTCTCGAGCCGGTCGAGCAATAGCGCGCGCGTCGGCGCGCCGGTCAGCTCGTCGTGCTGCGTCGAGCGCGCCAGTTCGTCGAGGCTGCTGACGGCGGTCTGCGCGACGCTGTCGGCGTGCACGGCGGCCTGAACGAGCTCGGCGTTGACCTCGAGCACCTGTTTGGTCCTGAGGGTGCTCAGCTCCTCCTGGACCTGCGCAAGCTCGCGGCGCAGTTGCGCGAGCTCGGCGCGGACGACGTCGGCCTGCGCGTTCAGCAGCTCGACCGAGCGGCGAGCCGCGTTCGCCCGGGCATCCTCGGAAACGTCGCTCATGGCCGGCGGTGCGCTGTGTGCGCGACGGCGTGGCGGTCGACAGAAGGCGGCACCATGGCAACGATCATGCCCGAGACCGTGCCTGCGCCGCTTCACCGTTCGGGAGGACGCGGCGACGGCGCGAGAAACGCCACATACAGTTGGCGACTGTTTCGCTTTCCCGTGGCCCGCCGATGACCGTCGCTTCCATCGCCCCGTCTCCGCCCGCGGCCGTCGCCGCGGAACTGCTCGACGTCCTGATCGTCGGCGCCGGCCTCTCGGGGATCGGCGCCGCGGACCACCTCCAGCAGCGCTGCCCCGGCAAGCGCTGGTGCATCGTCGAGACGCGCAACGCGATCGGCGGCACATGGGACCTGTTCCGCTACCCCGGCGTGCGCTCCGACTCCGACATGTTCACGCTCGGCTATCGCCTGCGGCCGTGGACCGCGCCGCGCGCGATCGCCGACGGCGCGTCGATCCTGCGCTACATCCGCGACACCGCCGAAGAGGCAGGCATCGTGCCGGCCATCCGCTTCGGCCACGCCGTCCGTCGTGCCGAATGGTCGACCGCGGACGCCGCCTGGACGGTGCACGGCGAACGCCTCGCCGACGGTGCGCCAGTGGTCTGGCGGGCGCGTTTCCTGTACGTCTGCGCCGGCTACTACAGCTACGCCGAGGGCCACCGGCCCGAATTCGCCGGCGAAGCCGACTTCGGCGGCACCGTCGTCCACCCGCAGTTCTGGCCGGAAGGGCTCGACGTCTCGGGCAAGCGCGTCGTCGTCATCGGCAGCGGCGCGACCGCGGTGACGCTCGTCCCGGCGCTCGCGGCGACCGCGGCGCACGTCACGATGCTGCAGCGCTCGCCGAGCTACGTCGTCGCGCGGCCGGCGCGCGACAAGATCGCCGAGGCGATGCTGCGCTTCCTGCCCGAGCGCACCGCGGCGGCGCTCGCACGCTGGAAGAACGTCCTCATCGGCACCTTCTACTACCGCCTCGCGCGTCGGCGTCCGCAGCAGGTCAAGCGCCGCCTGGTCGACATGGCGGCACAACTCGCCGGCCCCGGTTGCGACGCCAACGTCCACTTCTCGCCGCGCTACGACCCCTGGGACCAGCGCGTCTGCCTCGTTCCCGACGCCGACCTCTTCGGCGCCATTCGCAGCGGCAGCGCGAGCGTCGTCACCGACACGATCGAGCGCTTCACGAGCGACGGCATCCGGCTCGCGTCGGGAACGACGCTGCCGGCGGACATCGTCGTCGTCGCGACCGGCCTCAAGCTCAACGTCCTCGGCGACATCGCGCTGACGGTCGATGGCGCCGCGGTGCGGGCGGGCGACGCGATGGCGTACAAGGGAATGATGCTGAGCGACGTCCCCAACCTCGCGCTCTGCTTCGGCTACACGAACGCTTCTTGGACGCTGCGCGCCGACCTGATCTCGGAATGGGTCTGCCGCCTGCTGCGCCACATGGACCGGCGCGGCGCGACGATCGTCGTGCCGCGCCGCGATCCGTCGGTCGAGAAGGCGCCGTTCCTCACCTTCACTTCCGGCTACGTGCAGCGCGCGCTCGACCAGCTTCCCAAGCAGGGCACGCGCATGCCGTGGCAGATGCGACAGAGCTATCTCCACGACGTCCGCGCGATGCGCTGGAGCCGCATCGACGACGGCGTCCTCGGCTTCGGCACCGCATCGGCGCCGCCGTGACCGCGCCGATGCAGCTGCGCGGCCGCGTCGCCGTCGTCACCGGCGCCGGCGGCGGGATCGGTCGCGCGATCGCGCTCGCGCTCGCTCGCCGCGGTGTCCACCTCGCGCTCGTCGACGTCGATGCAGAAGGACTCGCGGGCGCTGCTGAGGCTGCCGCAGCGCTCGGCGCGCGCACTGTCGTCCATCGCTTCGACGTCACCGATCGCGATGCCGTCGCCGGGCTGCCCGAGCAGGTGCGTCTCGCGCTCGGTCGAGTCGACCTGCTCGTCAACAACGCCGGCGTCGCGCTCGGCGGCACTTTCGAGCAGGTCCGTGCCGACGATTTCGACTGGCTGATGGCGATCAACTTCGACGCCGTCGTGCGCATGACGCGGGCGTTCCTGCCGCTCTTGCAGACGAGCGACGATGCGCGCATCGTCAACGTCTCGAGCATCTACGGCATCGTCGCGCCGGCCGGACAGACGGCGTACGCGGCGAGCAAGTTCGCGGTCCGAGGCTTTTCCAACGCGCTGCGCCACGAGCTCGACGGCAGCCGCGTCGGCGTCACCGTCGTCCATCCGGGCGGCGTCGCGACTGCGATCGCGCGCAGCGCGCGCGCTCCGCCCGACGTCCCTGCGGAGGAGGTCGAGCGGCGCCGCGCCGCTGCCGACAAGAAGCTGCGCATGGCGCCCGATCGCGCCGGCGAGATCATCGTGCGCGCCGTCGAGCGGCGCCGCGCCCGCGTCCTCGTCGGCGGCGACGCCGTCGTCGTCGCGTTGCTCGAGCGATTCGCGCCGGTCGGCTATTGGCGCGTGCTGCGCCGCGCGTTCGAGCTCTGAGCCCGGACTGGGGACGTGGCGGCGGGCGTCACCGCGCGCCGGTCACGACCCAGTGCGGCGGCCATTCGCAGAACGCCGACTGCTGACCTGCGCGCGACGACTGCGCGCTTTGCAGCATCGCCTCGACGGGAGCGCGCAGCCGCTCGCCGTAGAGCGCGACGACGTCGAGCGCCGCCTTGCACTGGCGCTCGAGGTTCGGCGCCAGCGCGAGCGTGACGAGGAAGGCGTTGCGCGCGTCGCGCTCGCGGCCGGTGAGCGCGCTCGCGATCGCGAACGTCGCCCAGTCCTCGATTCGCGCATCGGCCTGGCGCGCGCGCAGCGTCAGCGCGTGCAGCGCGAGCTGCCGCGCCGCCTCGGCTTGCGCCGGCCGCTGGCGGAGCAGCAGGAACGCGAGGTTGCCGGCGACTTCGGCGTCCATCGGATTGGCGCCGAACGCGCGCACCTGCAGCATCAGCACGTCCGGGGTGCCGCCCTTGCGCGCGTACTCCGCCCGCGCCTGGTCGTTGAGCTGCTGCGCGTCGCGCGGCAGCAGCGTCATGCCGCCGAGCGGATCGCCGGGGCTGCGCGCGACCGCCGCCGCCGACGCGCGGACGTCGTCGTCCTCGCGGATGTGCTCGGAGCGTCCGGCGGCGTAGAGCACCCGCGCCACCGAGCGCTGCGCCTGTTGCGCGAGTCGCGGCACGTGGTTCGTCATGACGTCGTTGGCGCGGCCGACGAGATCGATCGCGCCGTCGCCCGTGGTCGACGCCGCCGCGTCGCGCGCATGGAGGCCCGGGAATGCGGAAGGCGTCGACTGCAGGTCGCGAGCGACCGCGGCGACGTTGACGGCGGGCGCGCCGCTCGCTGTCGCCGTCGCTGGCGGCGACGCCGATGCGGAAGGTGCTTGCATCGCCGCGACCGACGTCGGCGCTGCGTCGCTCGGCGTCGGCGGGCCTGCGCTCGTCGTCGCTGGCAGCGACGTGGCGACAGCGTGGGTCGCGGTGGCGGGCGCACGCGCGACCGCGAGCGGCTTGGCCGGCGGCAGATGCGGTGCGGTGCGACCAGCGACCGCCCACGGAATCGGCGCCGCCGGGTCCTGCCACGTGCGCGCGACCGGCGATCGCCGCTGCGTCGGCGAAGCTGCCGCGACCTGCACCCGCGCTCGGGCCGCCGCGGCGGCCGCCGCGGGAGCCGGGGGCACCGGCGTCGGCGCAGCGCGCGCCAGCACCGTCTTTGCTGCCGGTGTCGTCGCTGTCGCTGGCGCTGCAATGGCACCGCGCGCGCTGCGCGCAAGCGTTTGCGCCTTCGCGGGCGGACGCGCAGCGGCGAGCGTCGGCGCCTTCGCGTTGGCTGCGTTGTCGACCATCGCTGCGCTCTTCGTCACCGGCGCGGCGGTCGTCTTCGGCGCTTCGATCGCCGCCGATGCTGCGATCGGCGCCGCGGCCGGCTTGGCGGTACCGGCGTCCACCTTGGCAGCTGTCGGGGCTGGAACGCTCGGCTGCGGCGTCGCGGCGGCAACGACGGTCGCGGGGGCGGTCGTCCGCTTCTCGGGCGCGCGAGCGAGCTTCGCCGCGTCGCGATGCGCACCGGGCAGGACGAGCCAGTCGGGAGCGAGCAGCGGCACGCTCGCCGCTGCAGCGACGACCAGGGCGAGCACGCCGGCGACGGCGCCGGCCTTGCGCGCGCGCTGCGGTCGCACGGCGCGATGCAGGGCGGCCCGCGCTTCGACGTCGGTCGGGTCGACGCGGATCGGGTCGCCGCCGCTGAAGAACCACGGTGCAGCGCCGGCCGGCGTCGACGCGGCGGCCGACGCTGGCTGTTGCGGAAGCGGCACCGTGATCGGCGTCGGCGACGCGATCGGCGTCGGCGTCGGTTCGACCGCGGCGCGCGCGATGACGGGCAGCGCGATCCGCGTCACCGGCGTCGGCGACATCGCGCGCGCGACGCCGCTGTCGACGACGAGACTGAAGCCGCGCTGCAACGAATCCTCGAGCTCGCGCTGCGCGAGCGCCTCGTCGGCGAGCGCGATCAGCTCGGCGTGCGGCCGCTCGGCCGTCAGTTCGCCGTCGTGCGCCTCGACGAGGCGGCGCGCGAGCGCGCGCGCTTTCGCGTGGCGAGCGCGCGTCCAGCCGCCGAGACTCGCGTCCTCGAATTCAGGCAGGTAGCGCCAGAGCATCGCGGCGAGGCTGAAGAGGTCGCAACGCCAGTCGAGCTCGCGCGTCGGCGCGAGGTTGCCGGAGCGGCCGGCGTCGAGCGCGCGCAGCAGCCGCGGCGACTGGTACTCGTACTCCGCCTGGCGGGCGATCGGCAGCGCGCTCTCGAGCGGCTCGCCCGAGACGAGCGAGAACGCGAAATCGATCAGCGCGAGGTCGTCGAAGCGCGCCCGCAGGGTGCGCTCCGACGCGAGCGGATCGAAGTCGGCGGGCGCGATCGGAACGCAGACGTTGTCGGCCTTGAGGTCGAGGTGGACGAGCTGCAGCGCGTGGATCGAGTCGAGCGCGATCAGGCAGTGGCGCGCGAGCGCCCACCAGTGCGCGCAGTCCTCGAAGACGTTGCGCAGGCGCAGGCCGTCGCGCTCGAGCGGCAGCAGCGTCGCCCAGTGGTCGACGGTGATGCCGGCGTCGTACGTCTGCACGAGCGCCGCGCGGCCGGCGGCGCCGCGATCGAATTGCACGACCTGCGGCACCGCCCGCACGCCGTGGCCGACGAGGCGGGCGAGGATGCGCCACTCGCGCTCGGTCCATTCGCGGAAGTCGCCCGCGGCGGTGGCGAGGAAGCGCTTCGTGTAGCGCCTGCGCTCGCCCGGCAGCGAGGCCTCGCGGAAGACCTCGACGTGCTCGCCGGTGACCATCCGGACGCGGCCGCGGCCGAAAACGCGATCGATGTCGGCCGGAGTCATCGCGCGCTCCTCGCACGGTCGGCGTCGCGCCGCGCAGCGCGGCGCAGATCGCGCCAGCCCGGATCGCAGCGCTGCACGAGCAACACGGTCGCGTCGTCGACGCTGCCGTGCGCGCGCGCGAGCGCAACGAGCGCGTCGGCGCGCCGCGCGAGCGGCAGCTGGGCGACGAGGACGCGGCACCAGTCGGCGTCGTCGACATGCTTGTGAACGCCGTCGCTGCACAACGCCAGGACATCGCCGAGCTCGACGCCGATCGTGACCGCGTTGGCGCCGGTGGTCGCGCCGTTGCCGACCATGCGCGCCGGATCGCCGGGAGCGCCGCCGGGCGGCGGCGTCTCGTCGAGATGCGCGAAGGTGTCGTCGTGCGTCAGCAGCTCGACGCGCGCGTCGTCGCGCGGCGACCAGCGATACGCGCGGCAGTCGCCGACCCAGCCGACCAGCCACTTCGCCGCGAAGGCGTCGAGCGGCGCGGCGAGCGCGACCGTCGCCGCGCCCGGGCGATCGGTGACGCGCGCGATCGCTGCGGCGATCGCGCGGTCGGCGCCGAGCATCGCGGCGGCGACGCGGTCGCCGTCGACCGGCTGCGCCTCGAGCGATTCGTGCAGCGCGGCGACGAGCAGGCCGCTCGCGGTGTGCGCCATCGCGCCGCCGCCGACACCGTCGGCGACGACGAACAGGCGCGCGCTGCCTTCGAGCGCGCTGTGCGCGTCCTCGTTGACCGGATGCTGGCTGCCGCACGACGAAGCGACGGCGGCCTCGAGGCGACGAAACGCGTTGGCGTAGACCGCCTGGCGTGCCGTGGGCGCGGCCGTCGCCAGCGCAACGCGTCGGCTCGGGCGCCCGGGCTCGATCGGCGTGATCAGGCCGGAAGAAGAGAGCTGGGCCATGTCATTCCTGCAAGCTGCGCTCGAGCGCGAGCACGCACGGCGTTTCGCCGGGCAGCGAGCCGCCGAGCACCATCGTCTGGCCGGCGCGCCACGCGAAGCGCGCGCCGGTGTCGTAGCGGATGCCGTCGACGACGACGCCGTTGTCGCCGACGACGCTGCCGTGCACGCCGTCGTCGTCGATCGCGTCGATCGCGACGTGGTGGCCGGAGACGCCGGCATGGCGACGGTCGATGACGAGCGTCTGGCCGCGCGAGCGGCCGATCGTGAACGGCAGCACCTCGGCGTCGAGCGGCAGCACGCGCTCGCCGCTGTCCTGCGCGACGGCGATCGCGAAGCGCGCGTTGCGCGTGCCGAGCACGGCGGTGAGCGGAGTCTTCGGCGCGGTCGTGCCCGCTGCCGTCGCGATCGGCGTCACCGGCGACGGCGCCGCCGCTGCAGTCGAGGCGCGAAGCGCGATCGATGGATAGTCCCGTGGTGGCCCGTCGGCGCGCGCCGAGAGCACGACCCGCATGCCGTCGCCGACGCGGATCGGCGCATCGTCGCCGTTCGCTGCGGTCGCGCGCGAGCGGCCGCTCTGCTCGTCGACGACGCGGACGCCGTTGGTCGAGCCGGCGTCGGCGACGCGCCAGCCGTCCGAGTCGAGCCAGATCTCGGCGTGGCGCCGGCTCGTGTAGGTGCCATCGACGCGCAGGTCCGAGCTCTCGTCCTTGCCGATCACGTAGCGGCGGCCGGGGACGACCGACGGCAGCACGGCGACCCGCGTGCCGTCGGCATCGCTGACGTCGAACGCGACCGCGCGGCCGGCGAGCGGCGTCGACGGCACCGCGCCGCCGCGCGCGTTGTTCGCGAACGGCGACGCCGGCGCATCGGCCTCGCTCCAGCGGCCGAGCACGCTCACTTCGTACGGCCGCGCGACCTGCGGCGTCGTCCTCAGCGCCGCGAGCAGCTCGCGGTACTCGCCGTCGTCGCTCGCGCGCTCGCCGGCTTCGAGATCGGAGAGGCCGCCGAACAGAGTGAGGTCGATGACGCCGGCGTTCGGCAGCCGGCCGATCACCTCGCGGGCGAGGTAGCGCTTGACCTGCTCGGGCTTGAACTCGTGCATGAACTGCTGCAGCAGCTCGCGCGCCTGCGCGCCGCCGGGCGAGCGCACGCCGACCGACGTCAGCAGGAAGCGGTCGCGGTCGGCGATCGTGACGTGAAGCCGGACGTGGCTGACGACGAAGTGCTCGAGCTCGTCGCGCACCGCGCTGATCAGCGGCGCGTAGACGCCGAGGTCGGCGCCCGGTCTGAGCGCGTCGGCCGTCGCGACGCCCTGCTCGCGCGGGATCGCGTCGGCGTCGAGGTCGGGCTCGTGGCCGCGCTCGCGCGGCGGAAGATCACTGCGGCCGGCGACGCGATGGAGAACCCAGGATTTCATGGTCATGGCTGGCTTTCGGAGTCGTTCGGAAACGATCAGCTGCGGTACGCGACGACGAGGGTCGCCAGCGGACCGGATGTGCGCAACGGCCGCACGTGGGGAAAGGTCGGCAGGCCGTAGCCGGAGAGCCGCTCGACGAAGCGGCCCCAGGCGGGCTGGATGCGATCGCCGGCACGCACGCGCGTCTGCAGCGCCGGCAGCGAGACGTCGATCAGGACGGCGACGCGCGAAACGTCGCCGATCAGGACGAGCGCGCGACGCAGGCTGTCCTCGAGGTCGTTCAGGCAGCGCTCGAACGGGCCGTCGAAGGTCCAGACGAGCGGCGGCGGCAGCGTCTCGTTCGCAGCGCGCTGCGCATTGCGGCGCACCACTGCACTCATTGCGAACCTCCCGCGCCCTCGATCGCACCGGTCGTGCGGCCGACGATCTGCATCGCGATCTCTGCCGACGGGTTCGGACCGTGGTCGCCGGTGCCGTGGATGCGCCCGCTCACGCGCAGCCAGTTGCGCTCGGTGAGCACGGCGATCGCTTTCGTCCACGGGCCGTCCTTCGCGCGGTCGGAACGGAACGCGGCGACGTACCACTTGTAGGGCTTCAGCGAGCTGCAGGCGCCGCGCTTCGCTTCGGCCGACGGCGGCGCGCCCGGACGGCAGAGGCGGACGATCGCGTCG
>DATJIM010000250.1:0-2003 GCA_035493195.1 Caldimonas sp. | reverse complement strand
GAAGAGTAAGTAGCCTCAAGTCTTCTGATCGGCAGCCGGAGGCGAAACCGGCGCACTCTGCTCTCAGCAGGGGACGCGGCTTAAAGCAACGACGGAGCGGGCTTCTTTGGTCTCTGCTGGCCTTCCAACGCCAGCGACGGGTCACCGACGAGGCTTGTCCATCTTGCCAACAGTGCGGCGGGGATCGCCCCTCCAATCTCAAGGCAGCACTAGCGGTTAAGAGCTTAAGGCACGGCTGCGTCCCCATCGCGCACCTGCCAGAGGGCTCCCAAGCCGCGAAACCGAACGGCGAGAGCCGTTCCTTGAGCTGGGAGTGTGCGCCAATGACCGAGCGCATCCGAGAGTTTCTGCGCGACCGCCGCGAGCGTGGCATCGACGAAGGCCCTGTCCTCGTCGTCGACCTCGACGTCGTGCGCGACAACTACAATGCCTTTGCCAAGGCGTTGCCGGACACCCGCGTCTTCTACGCCGTGAAGGCGAACCCGTCGCCGGAAGTCCTCTCACTGCTCGCCGGCCTCGGCTCGTGCTTCGACACGGCCTCGGTCGCCGAGATCGAGATGGCCATGGCCGCCGGCGCGACCCCGGACCGCATCTCCTACGGCAACACGATCAAGAAGGAGCGTGACATCGCGCGCGCCTTCGCGATGGGCATCCGCCTGTTCGCCGTGGACTGCAAGGCCGAGGTCGAGAAGATCGCTCGCGTTGCACCGGGCAGCCGCGTCTTTTGCCGCATCCTCTCCGACTGCGTCGGAGCGGAATGGCCGCTGTCGCGCAAGTTCGGTTGCGAGCCGGGTATGGCTGTCGACGTGCTGGAGCACGCGCTCAAGCTCGGCCTCGATCCCTATGGCGTGTCGTTCCACGTCGGTTCGCAGCAGCGCAACCAGCACGCCTGGGACCGGGCGCTCGCTTCGGCGGCGGCCGTCTTCCGTGAGTGCGGCGAGCGCGGCATGAACCTGTCGATGGTCAATCTGGGCGGCGGCTTCCCGACCAAGTACCTGAAGAACGTGCCGACGGTGAAGACCTACGGCAATGCGATCTTCAAGGCGCTGCGCAAGCACTTCGGCAACCGCATCCCGGAAACGATCATCGAGCCGGGCCGCGGCATGGTCGGCAACGCTGGCATCATCGAGACCGAGGTCGTCCTCGTCTCGAAAAAGAGCGAGGAAGACGACGTGCGCTGGGTGTACCTCGACATCGGCAAGTTCGGCGGTCTCGCCGAGACGATGGACGAGTCCATCCGTTACCCGATCCGCACCCCGCGGGACGGCGACGTGATGGCCCCCTGCGTGCTCGCCGGCCCGACCTGCGACTCGGCCGACGTACTGTACGAGAAGACGCCGTACCCGCTCCCGGTGTCGCTTGAGATCGGCGACAAGCTGCTGATCGAAGGCACCGGTGCGTACACGACGACGTACTCGGCGGTGGCGTTCAACGGCTTCCAGCCGCTGAAGAGCTACCACATCTGACTCGCGCGGGAGGCGGGCTAGCCTGCCTCCCCTTCCCTGAAAACCATCGAAGTGACTGCGCTCGCGCGCGTGCGTTCACGCGCGTCCGGGCGGGGAAGGAGCTGCCATGATCTCGATCCGTCACGAACGACTTTCGGACATCGACGCGCGCGAGGCGCTGCTCGACGAGGCTTTCGGCGAGGCCCGCTATCGCAAGTCCTCCGAGCGGCTGCGCGAAGACCGCCTGCCGGCGGAGGGACTCGCCTTCATTGCCGCCGAGGACAAGGGCGTCGTCGGCACCGCGCGGCTTTGGAACGTCGGCTGCGGCAACGGCCAGTCGGCGCTGCTGCTTGGGCCGGTGGCGGTTGCCACCGACTGCCGCGGTCAGGGCATCGGCGCCACGCTCGTGCGCCGCGCGCTGCGCGAAGCGCGGCGGCTCGGCCACGCGGCAGTGATCCTGGTTGGCGATCTGCCCTACTACAGCCGCTTCGGCTTCTCCGGCGAGAAGACGCAGGCGCTGTGGATGCCGGGCCCGTTCGAGCGGCACCGCCTGTTGGC
>DATJIM010000249.1:0-5827 GCA_035493195.1 Caldimonas sp. | reverse complement strand
CGTGCACCGCGAGAACCTCGACCAGGTGATCGCGACGCTCGGCCTGCCGTGCGTGCTCAAGCTTCCCGACAGCGGTTTCGGCCTCGACGTCCTCAAGATCGAGGCCGAGGACCAGCTCGAGAGCAGCGCGGCGAAGTTCTTCGCCGTGTCCGAGCTGCTGATCGCGCAGGAGTGGCTGCCGACCGGATTCGACTGGCGGGTCGGCGTCTACGATCGCCGGCCGCTCTTCGTCTGCAAGTACTTCATGGCGCCCGGGCACTGGAAGGTCAACAAGATCGAGCCTGGGCAGGAGACCGTCGAGGGCGAGACCGTCGCGTACGCGGTCGGCGAGGCGCCCGAGGTCGTCGTCAGCACCGCGGTCCGCGCCGCCAACCTGATCGGCCGCGGCCTCTACGGCGTCGACCTCAAGCAGGTCGACGACCGTTGCTACCTCATCGAGGTCAACGACAACCCGAACGTCGACGCCGGCAACGAGGACCAGGTCCTCGGCGGCGCGCTCTACCGCGAGGTGCTCGGCGTCTACGCGCGGCGAATCGGCGAGCGCCGCGGCCTCGCTGGCCGCTGAACGCTCGCAGCGCGCGCCCTGCGCGCTCGCGCGCCGCGCCGGCGGGCCGCGTCTTGCCGCACACTCGGCGGATCGACAACGAGGAGGTCCGCCGTGAACGAAGCCCGTCCCGATCTTGCGCGAGACACCCTCGGTGTGCTCGCGCTGGTCGCGTTGATCATCGCATCGCTCTGGACGCTGCGCCCGTTCCTCGGCGCGACGATCTGGGCGACGATGCTCGTCGTCGCGACCTGGCCGGCGCTGCTCTGGTTCCAGGCCAGGCTCTGGGGCAGGCGCAGCCTCGCGGTGGCGGTGATGGTGCTGATCCTCCTGCTGCTGTTCGTGCTGCCCGTGACCGCGGCGATCACGACGATCGCCGCGCACGCCGACGAAGCCGTCAACGCCGCCAAGTCGCTGATCGCTTCCGGCCTGCCGGCGCTGCCCGACTGGATCGCCAAGCTTCCCTACGTCGGTCCGAAGGCGGCCGAGATGTGGAACGACGTGCTCGCGTCGGGCGTCATCGGACTGCAGGAGAAAGTCGCACCGTACGCACGCGAGGTCGGCGCGTGGCTGTTCGCGCAGGCCGGCGTGGTCGGCGCGCTGACGCTGCAGTTCCTGCTCACCGTCATCGTCGCCGCGCTGATGTACGCGCAGGGCGAGACGGCGGCGAGCAAGGTGAAGCACTTCGGCCGCAGGCTCGGCGGCGAGCGCGGCGAAGACGCGATCGTCCTCGCCGGCAAGGCGATCCGCGGCGTCGCCCTCGGCGTCGGCGTGACCGCCATCGTCCAGGCAGTGCTTGGTGGCATCGGCCTCGCGATCGCCGGGGTGCCGTTCGCTGCGTTTCTTACCGCGCTGATGTTCATTCTCTGCATCATCCAGGTCGGCCCGGTGATCGTCTTGCTGCCGGCGACGATCTGGGTCTTCTACAACGGCTCGACCGGCTGGGGCATCTTCATGGTGGTCTGGACGATCGTCGTCGGCGCGCTCGACAACGTCTTGCGCCCGGTGCTGATCCGGCGCGGTGCCGACCTGCCGCTGCTCCTGATCTTCGCCGGCGTGATCGGTGGTCTGCTCGGCTTCGGCCTCGTCGGCATCTTCGTCGGGCCGGTCATCCTCGCGGTCTCGTACACGCTGATCGACGCCTGGATCGAGACGCCGCCGCAAAGCGCGTCGCTGCGGCTTCCCGCCGACCTGCGGCCGCCGCCGGTCGGGACGATCGCCGGAGGCGCGTCGCCGTCGTGAGCGCGACGCGACGCGATCGAGGCGCCGGCGGTGGCGGCGCTGACGGAATACTGCGGCTCGGCGCCGGTGCCGGCTACTCGGGCGACCGCATCGAGCCTGCGCTCGAGCTCGTCGAGCGCGGCGACATCGACGTCCTCGTCTTCGAGTGCCTCGCCGAGCGAACGATCGCGCTCGCGCAGCAGGCGCGCCGGCGCGACCCCGAGGCCGGCTTCGACCCGCTCCTCGAGACGCGCATGCGCAGCGTCCTCGGCGCCGCGGCCGAGCGCGGCGTTCGCATCGTCACCAACATGGGCGCTGCGAACCCGCTCGCCGCCGCGCGTCGCACCGCCGCGGTCGCACGCGAGCTCGGCCTCGCGTCGCTGCGCGTCGCTGCCGTGCTCGGCGACGACGTCCTCGCCCACGTCCTCGCGGGCGACTACCGCTTCGAAGAGTCGGCAGCGCCGGTGCGCGAACTCGGCGATCGCATCGTCTCGGCGAACGCGTACCTCGGCGTCGCGCCGATCTGCGCTGCGCTCGGCAGCGATGTCGACGTCGTCGTCACGGGCCGCGCCTCCGACCCCGCGCTCTTCCTCGCGCCGATCGTTCACGCGTTCGGCTGGTCGCTGGACGACTGGAACCTGCTCGGGCAGGGCACCGTCGTCGGTCACATGCTCGAGTGCGCCGGGCAGGTCACCGGCGGCTACTTCGCCGACCCGGGCCTCAAGGACGTCGCCGACCTCGCGCGGCTCGGTTTCCCGATCGGCGAGGTGTCGCGCGACGGCGACTTCGTCGTCACCAAGGTCGAGGGCTCGGGCGGCTGCGTCAGCGCGGCGACGTGCAAGGAGCAGCTGCTCTACGAGATCCACGACCCGGCGCGCTACCTGCAACCCGACGTCGTCGCCGACTTCACGCACGTGCGCGTCGACGAGATCGCCAAGGATCGCGTCCGCGTCGTCGGCGGCCGCGGCAGCGCGCCGACGGGGATGCTCAAGGCTTCGATCGGCTATGTCGACGGCTGGGTCGGCGAAGGGCAGATCTCGTATGCAGGCGCCGGTGCGTTCGCGCGTGCGCGCCTCGCGCGCGAGATCGTGCGCGAGCGGCTGCGCAGCACCCGCGTGGAGGCGAGCGAGATGCGCTTCGATCTGCTCGGTGTCGACGCGCTGCACGGGCCGGTCGCGGTGCGCGATGGCGAGCCGTACGAGGTCCGGCTGCGCGTCGCCGGCCGCACGCGGTCGATGGCCGAGGCTGTGCGCATCGGCAACGAGGTCGAGACCCTCTACACCAACGGACCCGCAGGCGGTGGCGGTGTCGTCAAGAGCGCACGCGAGGTCGTCGCCGTGCAGTCGGTGCTCGTCCCCGCGACGGCGGTGCGCCCGTCGGTCGAGATCGTCGAGGTGACGGCATGAAGCTTCGCGAGCTCGCACATTCGCGTGCCGGCGACAAGGGCGACACCTCGAACCTGTCGCTGATCGCCTACGACGCCAGGCACTACGAGCACCTGAGACGCCACGTGACGGCGGCCGCGGTGCGCGCGCACCTCGCGGGCATCGTCGCCGGCGACGTCGTCCGCTACGAGTTGCCGCAGCTCGGCGCCTTCAACTTCGTCCTCGCGGGCGCGCTCGGCGGCGGCGTCACGCGCTCGCTCGCGCTCGACGCGCACGGCAAGTCGCTCAGCTCGGCGCTGCTCGAGCTCGAGATCCCCGGTCCCGGCGACGAGCGCGCACCCGCGCGTTGACCCGCTTTCCATCCACGCCCGCAAAAACGAAAGACCCACATGCACCCTTCTTCGATCCTCCAAGCGGCGCGCCGCGCCGTCGTCGCAGGCGCAGCGGCGCTCGTCGGTCTCGCTGCCGCCGAGCCGTCGTTCGCGCAGGCGTATCCGTCGAAGCCGATCACCTTCGTCGTCCCCTTCGCGGCGGGCAGTGCGACCGACCAGCTCGCGCGTGCGCTCGGCCAGTCGGTCACCGAGCAGACGAAGCAGGCGGTCATCGTCGACAACAAGGCCGGTGCGAGCGGCATGCTCGCCGCCCAGCAGGCGGCGCGCGCGGCGAACGACGGCTACACGGTCCTGATCACGACGAACACGACGCACGCGGCCAACGAGCACCTCTACAAGAAGCTGTCGTACGACCCGGTCAAGGACTTCGCGCCGGTGACGGGGCTCGGCCGCGGGGGGCAGGTGCTCGTCGTCCGCGCCGACTCGCCCTACAGGAGCGTCGCCGACCTGATCGCCGACGCGAAGAAACGCCCCGGCAAGCTGTCCTTCGGCAGCGGCAGCTCGTCGAGCCGCGTCGCCGGCGAGATGTTCAAGCAACTGACCCACACCGACATCCTGCACGTGCCGTACAAGAGCAATCCGAACGCGGTCACCGACCTGCTCGGCGGCCAGATCGACTTCATGATCACCGACACCGCGACCGGCGTGCCGCAGATCAAGGGCGGCAAGCTGCGCGGCCTCGCCGTCTCGACGACCAAGCGCAACCCGCTGCTGCCCGAGCTGCCGACGCTCGACGAGGCCGGCGTCAAAGGCTACGACATGGGCTACTGGTTTGCCGCCTACGTCCCTGCCGGCACGCCCGCGCCTGTCGTCGCCCGCCTGCACGAGCTGCTCGTCGCCGGAACGAAGAGCGCGTCGGCGAAGCAGTTCTTCGAGAGCACCGGCACCGACGCCTGGACGACGACGCCCGACGAGCTCGCGAAGTTCCAAGCCGGCGAAGCGCAGAAGTGGGGGCGCGTGATCAAGGCGGCGGGGATCGAGCCCGAGTAGCGCCGCTCAGCGCTGCGCCGGCGTCGCTGCGATCAGGCCGCGCAGCTCGACGAGCTTGGCCTTGACGCGGCGCTCGTTGCCGACGCCCATGCGCAGCAGGATCTTCTGGCCGGCGGTGAGCGCTTCGAGCTGCGGGTCGTCGAATTCGTACAGCAGCCACGGCCGTTGTGGCTGCACCGGTCCGTTCACGGTGGGCAAGTGCACTTTCGGCGCCGATGCCGGCTCCGGAGTGGCGAGGAGGACGTCGATGACGTCGACGAAGCGGTCGTTGAAGTAGCGCTTCGGGTAGCCGAGCTCCTCGTACGCGCGCTGCAACGACGGGTAGAGCTGCACGTAGGCGCTCGCCGCGCGGCGCAGGTCGACGTGCTCGAGCAGGCGCACGAAGGGCTCGTAGCGTGCCGCGTTGGCGGTGCCGATCGCCGCACCGCCGTCAGCGTCGGCGACGCTGAAGCGTCCCGCCGCCGGAACGACCGGCCACAGGCGCGACGACGCGCTCGAGCGGCCGAGGTTGTCGATCGTGGCGACGAAGCGGCGCGCGAAGTCGTCGACCTGGAACATCGATGCGACGGTGCGCGCACCGAAGAGATCGTCGAGTGCGCCGTGGAAGTCGACCGGCGCTGCAGCGCGATCGACCTGCGCGCCGTCGATCGGATAGCGGATCGACGGCTCGGCTGGCGCCGACGGGGGCGACGCGGGCGCTTGAGCGACCGTCGCGTGCGGTGCTGTGCCGGCGGCCTCGGGCGCGCGCGGCCGAGACACCCACCAGAGCCCGGCGACGAGCGCGGCTGCGACAAAGGCCGTGGCGACAATGATCGGGGTGCGCTTCATCGATGCAGTCGAGCGCCGCGCCTGGACGCACGGCGCGCCCTGCGAAGATAGCGCGGATCGCCGAATCCCGCAGCGACATCAGGCGGCGCGCGAGAGCGCTGGGCGCCTCGCCCGCGTCAGCGCTTGCGCGCCAGCGTGACGCCGTCGCTGAACGGCAGCAGGACCATGTCGACACGCTCGTCGCGGTGGACCTTGGCGTTGAGCGCCTGCAGCGCGCGCGTATCGTCGCTTTGCGTCGGCTGTGCGACCGCGCCGCCCCAGAGCGTGTTGTCGATGACGACGAGGCCGCCGGGCCGCAGCAGCGCAAGCGCGAGCTCGTAGTAGCCGTCGTAGCTCGTCTTGTCGGCGTCGATGAAGACGAAGTCGTATCGGCCCGCCTCACCGGCGGCGAGCAGCGCGCGCAGCGTCTCGGCGGCCGGCGCGATGCGAAGGTCGATCCGGTCGGCGACGCCGGCGCGCTGCCAGAA
>DATJIM010000248.1:0-26738 GCA_035493195.1 Caldimonas sp. | reverse complement strand
CGACGGCCCCGGCGACGAGCCGCTCGGCGCTCGCCGGCGTCACCGCGCCGTAGAAGAGCGCGCGGTCGCCCGCGGCGATCAGCAAGGTCGGGAAATTCTCGATGTCGGGATCGCCGAGCGCATCGGACTCGTCCTCGACGTCGATCCACGCGAAGTCGGCGCGCTCGCCGTGCCGCGCCGAAAGGTCGGCGAAGACGGCGCGGTACTCGCGGCACGAGCCGCACCACTCCGCGCACAGGCACGCGACCAGGGGCCGCACGTCGGCTCGCCCTGACCGCGCTACGCAACGTGGAGCATGTCGTGGATCTCATGCTCGTGCGTCGGCGGACCGTCGAGGTTGACGGTCTTCCAGCCGTTGTCGTACTCGACGACGCGAAAGCGCCGCATCGGCATCATGCCGTGCGAGGTCGGGAAGAGCGCGAAGACGTCGTCGCCGTGCTCGAGCGCGGCGACGACCTCGGCGACGTCGGCGACCTGCGGCTCGGTGTGCCACTCGTTGCTCGCCGTGTCGACCGGGCCCCACTCGACGCCGGTGACCCGCCCGTCGGCGTCGAGCCGCACCTTCGTGACCGCATGCACTTTCATCGCGACCTCCAGGGCGACGAGTATGCCCGCGGCCTCATGTCCCCGCGAGGATCCACTCCGCTGCGCGCTCGGCGATCATCAGTGTCGGCGCATTGGTGTTGCCGCTCGTGATCGTCGGCATCACGCTCGCGTCGACGACGCGCAGCCGCTCGATGCCGTGGACGCGCAGGCGCGCGTCGACGACCGCGAGGGGATCGCTCGCCGGCCCCATCTTCGCGGTGCCGACCGGATGAAAGATCGTCGTTCCGATGTCGCCGGCGAGGCGCGCGAGGTCGTCGTCGCTCTCGAACTGCGGCCCGGGCTTGAGCTCGACGGGCCGGTGCGCGGCGAGCGCCGGCTGGGCGACGATCCGCCGCGTCAGGCGCAGGCTGTCGGCGGCGACGACGCGATCGTCGTCGCTCGCCAGGTAGTCGGGCGCGATGGACGGCGCCAGCGCCGGGTCGGCGCCGCGGATGCGAACGCTGCCGCGGCTGGTCGGGTTGAGGTTGCACACGCTCGCCGTGAACGCATTGAACGGATGCAGCGGCTCGCCGAACGCGTCGAGCGAAAGCGGCTGCACGTGGTATTCGAGGTTCGGGTGCGCGAGGCCAGGCCGGCTCCTGGCGAAGGCGCCGAGCTGCGACGGCGCCATGCTCATCGGTCCGCTGCGCGACCACGCGTACTCGATCGCGATGCGCGCCTTGCCCCAGAGCGTCGCGGCCATCGTGTTGAGCGTCCGCACGCCGTCGACCCCGTAGACGGCGCGGATCTGCAGGTGGTCCTGCAAGTTCTCGCCGACGCCGGGCAAGCCGTGGCGGACATCGATGCCGTGTTCGGCGAGCAGCGCCGGCGCACCGATTCCCGAAAGCTGCAGGATCTGCGGCGTGCCGATCGATCCGGTCGCGAGGACGACCTCGCCGCCCGGCGCGAGCCGCGCGCGCATCGGCTCGCCGCCGCCGAGCGGTGCGACTTCGACGCCGCTCGCGCTCTTGCCGTCGAAGACGATGCGTTCCACTTGCGCGCAGGTCCAGACCTGAAGGTTCGGGCGCCGGAGCGCCGGACGCAGGAACGCCTTGGTCGCGTTCCAGCGCACGCCGCGGCGCTGGTTGACGTGGAAGTAGCCGACGCCCTCGTTGTCGCCGCGGTTGAAGTCTTCGACGCGCGGAATGCCGGCTTCGACTGCCGCGGCGGCGAACGCATCGAGGATCGGCCAGTGCAGCCGCTGCTTCTCGACCCGCCATTCGCCGCCCGGCCGGGCGCCGGTCGGATCGAACCCCGGCGCCGCGTGGTAAGCGTCGGCGCCCTGGTAGAAGTCCTCGTGCTTCAGGAAATAGGGCAGGCACTCGGCCCAGCTCCAGCCCGGGTTCGCGCCGAAGCCGTCGCCGCGTCCCCAGCCGTCGTAGTCGCGCGACTGACCGCGCATGTAGATCATGCCGTTGATGCTGCTCGAGCCGCCGAGCACCTTGCCGCGCGGGTAGCGCAGGCTCCGGCCGTTCAGCCCGGCTGCCGGCTCGGTCGCGTACAGCCAGTCGGTGCGCGGGTTGCCGATGCAGTAGAGATAGCCGACCGGGATGTGGACCCAGACGTAGTTGTCCTCGCCGCCGGCCTCGACGAGGAGCACGCGCTTGCTGCGCTCGGCACTGAGCCGATTCGCGAGCAGGCAGCCGGCGGTGCCGGCGCCGCAGACGATGTAGTCGAAGACGTCGTCGGCCATGCTTCAGCGCACGGCGCCCGCGAGCACCGGAAAGAGCTTGACCAGCCCGTCGGACATCACCTCGACCGCGAGCGCCGCGAGCAGCAGTCCCATCAGGCGCGTCATGACGTTGATGCCGGTGCGGCCGACGACGCGCGCGATCCGGCCCGACAGCGAGAACGCGATCCAGACCGCGAGCGCGATGACGACGCCGTAGCCGACGAGGACGGCGATCTCCCACCAGTGGCGCGTCTTCTCGGCGTAGATGACCATGGTCGAGATCGTTGCCGGCCCGGTGAGCAGCGGAATCGTCAGCGGCACGATCGCGATCGAGTCGCCGGCGTCGACCTTGTCGTTGCCTTCGGCGAGGTCGCTCGTGCGGCTCTCGGCGGGCTGGGCATTCAACATCTGCAGCGACGACAGCAGGAGCAGCATGCCGCCGCCGACCTGGAACGACGCCAGCGAGATGCCGAAGAACTCGATGATGCGCAGACCGAAGGTCGCGCTCACGGCGATGACGCAGAACGCGCTGATCGAGGCGACGCGGATCGTGCGCCGCCGCTGCTCGCGGCTGAAGCCTCCGGTGAAATGAATGAAGAACGGCAGCACGCCGATCGGATTGACGATCGCGAGCAGCGCGATGAGCGGCTTCAGGATGTCCATCGGCGACGATCGCCCGGCTCAGCGCACCGGGGCGGCCGCGCCATTGTCGTCGGCGAGGGCGCGCAGGTAGCGCAGGCCCGCGACGGCGCGAACGCCGTACCAACCGAGCAGCTCGCCGTCGACGCGGCGCACGCGCGCCGCGGGGCACATCTCCTGCGCCTGCCGTACCTGCTCGGCGCGAAACGAGAATGGCTCCGAGCTGAGCAGGACCTCCTCGACGTCGGCGAGCCACGCCTCGTCGCCGGAGAGCGCGGGGTAGCGCGCCGCGCCGGCGAAGCCGCCGGTGGCTTCCGGCAGCGTCTGCCAGCCGATCCTGGCGAGCATGCGCGAGAGGTAGGTGTCGCGCGCGACCGTCATCCACGGCCGGTGCCAGATCAGGTACAGGACGCGGCGCTCGGGTCGGCCCGCCGCAGTCGTCGCCGCGAGCTCCGCAGCGAGGGCACGACGCAGCGCGTCGGCGCGGGCGGCGACGCCGGGCTCGGCGGCGAACGTCGACGCCAACTGGTCGACCAGGGCGAGGTTGTCTTCCGGGTCGAGCGGATGCGTGACGACGATCTCCGGGGCGCCGTCGCCCCACGCCCTGATCGCGTCGATCGTCTCGCGCCGGTTCTCGTCGATGTTGACGAGGACGTGCGTCGGCGCCAGCCGGCGGAGCCGGTCGAGGCGCACGTCCTTGGTGCCGCCGACCTTGGCGACGGCCGCCACCTGCTCCTTCGGGTGGATGCAGAAGCCGGTGCGCCCGACCAGCCGGTCGCCGAGACCGAGGGCGAAGACGGTCTCGGTCAAGCTGGGCACCAGGCTGGCGATGCGTGGCGGCCGACCGCCGGCGGGCGTCACCACGCCTCAGCTCCGTCTGTCCCAAAACAACAGATGAGGCGCCTCCCAATGCTTTTTTTTCGCCACTTCACATATATTCACCGGTCTGTGTATGGCAGCAGAGCCTTCTTGAAATCGTTCACGACGGGTCGACGCTCCACATATCGACAAGGATCAGGAAGGCAGCTTTTTCATGGGCAACAAACTCTACGTCGGCAATCTCTCGTACAACATACGCGATGACGATCTGCAGCAGGCGTTCGCGCAGTACGGCACCGTGTCGTCGGCGAAGGTCATGATGGACCGCGACACCGGCCGCTCGAAGGGCTTCGGCTTCGTCGAGATGGGCTCGGATCCCGAAGCGCAGGCTGCGATCAACGGCATGAACGGGCAGGCGCTCGACGGCCGCGCGATCGTGGTCAACGAGGCGCGTCCGCGCGAGGAGCGGCCCGGCGGCTACGGCAACCGCGGCGGCTACGGCGGCGGTGGCGGCGGCTACGGCGGTGGCGGCGGCGGCCGCTCGGGTGGCGGCGGTGGCTACGGCGGCGGTGGCGGTTACGGCAGCGGTGGCGGCGGCTACGGCGGTGGCGGCGGCGGCCGCTCGGGTGGCGGCGGCGGCTACGGCGGCGGCGGCCGTTCGGGCGGCGGTGGCGGCGGCGGTCGCGGCGGCTACTGAGCGATCCAGGCTCGGCCACGAGAAGGCGGTGCGATGCACCGCCTTTTTTCATGCCCTCACGTCTCGCCGCGGCGCTGCTTGCGCGGCCGGCCGGCGAGCAGCCGATCGAAGAGCGCATTGGGAAGCGCACGCATCAGCTTGGCGACGATTCCCATCTGCCACGGAATGACGCGGTAGCTCGCCTGCGCCGCGATCGCCGCGTGCGCGCGGTCGGCGAACGCGTCGGCCGACATCAGGAACGGCATCGAGTAGCGGTTGCCCTGGGTGAGCGGGGTGTCGATGTAGCCGGGCAGGATCGTGACGACGCGAACGCCGAAGGGCCGCAGCTCGCCGCGCAGGCTCTCGCAGTACGAGATCACCGCCGCCTTGCTTGAGCAGTACGCACCGTGCCCGGGCAGACCCCGGATCCCGGCGACGCTCGCGATGCCGACGAGCGTGCCGCTCCGGCGCTCGCGCATCGCTGCGACGAACGGCTGGAACGTCGCCGCCAGGCCGAGATTGTTCGTCTCCCACGTTGCCCGCATGACTTCGAGATCCGCGAGCTCGGCGGTGTCGACGCCGACGCTGATGCCGGCATTGGCGATGACGACGTCGGGCAGCCCTTGCCCAGCGATGCAGTCGCGGCCGGCGGCGGTGATCGCGGCGACGTCGCGGACGTCGGCGCGGTACGCCTTCCAGCTCGCCGGATCGAGCCCGTGCCCGACCGCCCAGCGCTCGACCTCGTCGGTCCGCCGCGCGACGAGCGCGAGCCGGTGACCGGAGCGATGAAAGCGCGCTGCGAGCGCCTGCCCGATTCCGCTCGACGCCCCGGTGATGAAGACGAGGCGGCTCATGGAGCGGGTCGGCGCGGCGATACGAACGTCGCCCGCGTCCGGCCGTGCAGGTCGATCACGCGCGCCAGGTTGTCGTACTCCATGCCATCGGCGCGGACGACGCTCTCACCCTGCGTGACCGTGACCGGCAGATGCGAGCGAACCTGTTCGACGTTGCGAAACGCGTGCAGGAACTCGCCGCGGAACTCGATCTGCTCCTCGTGGCCGTGCGCCGGTCGCACGACGCGCGCATCGCCGAGCAGCTGCACCTCGCTGCCGTCGCCGTTGGCGAGGGCCTTGTTCGCGGATGCGAGCGTGACCACACCGTCCTTGTCGACCGCGCGCAGCCGCGCGTGCTCGATCTCGAGCGTGTCGGTGTCGGGAAAGTGACGCAGTCGATCGCCTTCGATCTGGGTGCGCAGGGTGCCGTCCTTGGCAAAGCGCTGGACGACGAAGTTGGTCATCTCGTAGTCGGGCTCGTGACGCGGCGCGACGGCCTCGCGCGGGACCTCGACCGTCGGCGCATTGCGCACCAGCCACCACGTCCCGAGCGCGAGCGCGGCCATCATCAGGAGCGGCAGGTACGCCGAGACGACGTCGAACACGCGCGCCGGCCACGATGCCGTCGCGACCGACTCGGGGCCGGCGAAGCTGAGGTCGACGTCGTCGTCGTCGAGGCCGCCGCTCGCCGGCGCGGCGACCGTCTCATCGGCTTGCATCGAGCGCGAACTGCGGCGAGCGCAGCAGGGCGGCGTAGCGGCCCGCGGCGACGAGCAGGAGATCGCAGAACTCGCGCGCCGCGCCTTGGCCCGCCGCCGCTGCGGTCACGTGGTGCGCAATGGCGCGGACCTCGACGTGCGCGTGCGGCGGCGCGCACGCGAACGCCGCGCGCTGCAGGATCGGCAGGTCGGGCCAGTCGTCGCCGATCGCGGCGACGCGCTGCCAGTCGACGCCGAGCGCAGTGACGAGCGCCGCGGCCGCAGCCATCTTGTCTTCGATCCCGTAGGCGGCGTGGACGACGCCGAGGTCGGCCATCCGTCGGCGCACCGCCGGCGAGTCGCGACCGGTGACGACGATCGGCACGATGCCTGCGATCTGCAGCAGCTTCATGCCTTGGCCGTCGAGCGTCGAGAACGCCTTGAACGTCTCGCCGGACTCGCCGAGATAGATGCTGCCGTCGGTGAGGACGCCGTCGACGTCGAAGATCGCCGCCGCGATGCCATCGCCGGGCCCGCGCGCGGCGAGCAGCAACTCGGGGGCAAACGTCAGCGCTGGCGCGCGCGGCCGCAGCGCGGCCATCAGATCACCTTCGCCCGCATCAAGTCGTTCGAGTTGATCGCGCCGACCAAGCCGCCGGCGGCGTCGACGACGAGCAAGCCGGTGACGCGATGCCGCTCCATCAGCTCGGCGGCCTCGACCGCGAGCGCGTCGGCGCGGACCGCTTTCGGCTTCGCGCTCATGACTTCGCCGGCGCGCATCGCGCGCAGGTCGGCACCCGTCTCGATGAGGCGGCGCAGGTCGCCGTCGGTGAAGATGCCGGCGACCCGGCCGGCGGCGTCGCACACCGCGGTGAAGCCGAGGCCCTTCTTGGTCATCTCGTGCAGCATCTCGGCCATCACGGTGTCGACGGCGACGCGCGGCACCGCGTCGCCGGTGCGCATCAGGTCGGCGACGTGCATCAGGAGCTTGCGGCCGAGGCTGCCCCCCGGATGCGAGCGCGCGAAGTCCTCGGCGCGAAAGCCACGCGCATCGAGCAACGCGACCGCGAGCGCGTCGCCGAGCGCCATCTGCGCGGTCGTGCTCGCCGTCGGCGCGAGGTTGAGCGGGCACGCCTCCTGGTCGACCGCGCTCGAGAGCACGATCTGCGCGTGCTGCGCGAGGCTGCTCTCGGCGTTGCCGGTCATCGCGATCAGGACGACGCCGAGCCGCTTGATCGCCGGCAGGATCGCGGCGATCTCGTCGCTCTCGCCCGAGTTCGAGATCGCCAGGATGACGTCGCCGGCGGTCACCATGCCGAGGTCGCCGTGGCTCGCCTCGCCCGGATGGACGAAGAGCGCCGGCGTTCCGGTCGACGCCAGCGTCGCCGCGACCTTGCGGCCGACGTGGCCGCTCTTGCCCATCCCCATCACGACGACGCGGCCGCGGCAGGAGAGGATCGCCGCGAGCGCTTGGACGAAGCTCTCGCCCTGGCGGTCCTTCAGCGCCTCGAGCGCGCGCGCTTCGATGTCGAGCGTCGCGCGCGCGAGCTCGAGGGCGTGCGCGGCGTCGAAGGAGAGCGGGGCAGCTGCCGTCAAGTCGAAGCGGTCCAGTAGGATCGGTCGATTCTAGGGATGCCTGCACGGCACGCCATGGTCCCGGATCGCAACGCCAGCCGCCTCGCATCGCGATGTTCTCGACGCTCGAACTGACGCTGATCTTCCTCGTCGCCGCGGTCGCGGGCGTCGTCGTGTGCCGGCTGGCGCGGTTGCCGCCGATGCTCGGCTACCTCGCCGTCGGCGTCGTCCTCGGACCGAGCGCGATGGGCGTCGCGGCGAGCGACGACGGGGTCACCTACCTCGCCGAGTTCGGCATCGTCTTTCTGATGTTCGTGATCGGCCTCGAGTTCAACCTGCCGAAGCTGCAGAGCATGCGAAAGCTCGTCTTCGGCCTCGGCCTGACGCAGGTCGTGCTGACGGTGCTCGCCGCGGTCGCCGGCAACGCGGCGATCGCCGCGATCTTCGCCGCGAGCGGCCGCGCCTGGGGCCTCGGTTGGCAGAGCGCGATCGCGCTCGGCTCGGCGCTCGCGATGAGCTCGACCGCGATCGTCGTCAAGCTGATGGCCGACCGGCTCGAGCTCGAGAGCGAGCACGGCAGACGCGTGATGGCGGTGCTGCTGTTCCAGGACCTCGCGGTGGTGCCGCTGCTGGTGCTGCTGCCCGCGCTCGGCTCGTCGCCGCAGGAGCTGCTGCGCGAGCTCGCGATCGCGGCGCTGAAGGCGACCGTGCTCCTCACCGTGCTGCTCATCGGCGGCCGCGCCGTCATGCGCTGGTGGCTGACGCTCGTCGTGCGCAGGAAGAGCGAGGAGCTGTTCGTCCTCAATCTTCTCCTCGTCACGCTCGGCCTCGCGTGGATGACGCAGAACGTCGGCCTCTCGCTCGCGCTCGGCGCGTTCGTCGCCGGCATGCTGATCGCCGAGACCGAGTTCAAGCACCAGGTCGAGACCGACATCCGGCCCTTCCACGACGTCCTGCTCGGCCTCTTCTTCATCACCGTGGGGATGCGGCTCGACCTGCTGCTCGTCATGCACCGCTGGGCGCTCGTTCTCGCGTTGACGCTGCTGCCGGTGCTCTTCAAGTTCGGGCTCGTCACCGTGCTCGCGCGTTTCTTCGGCGCCGCGCCGGGCGTTGCGTTGCGCACGGGCCTCTACCTCGCGCAGGCCGGCGAGTTCGGCTTCGTGCTGCTGAGCGTCGCCAACGAGCGGCACCTGCTGCCCGATGAGCTGCAGGGTCCGGTGCTCGCGAGCATGGTCCTCTCGATGCTCGCGACGCCGCTGATCTTCACCTACAGCAACCGAATCGTCATGCGCCTGTCGGCGAACGACTGGATGATGCAGTCGGTCGCGATGACGACGATCGCGCGGCGCGCGATCAACACGGAGGGCCACGTGATCATCTGCGGCTTCGGCCGCTCCGGTCAGAATCTCGCGCGTTTGCTCGAGGCCGAGAAGATCGGCTACATCGCGCTCGACCTCGACCCCGACCGCGTCCGCCAGGCCGCGGCCGCGGGCCAGAGCGTCGTCTACGGCGACGCGGCGCGCCTGCAGAGCCTGATGGCCGCGGGGCTCGCGCGCGCCGCCGCCGTCGTCGTCAGCTACCACGACACGCCGTCGGCCCTGAAGATCCTCCACCTCGTCCAGTCGCACGCACCGAAGGTGCCGGTGATCGTGCGCACGATCGACGACGCCGAGTTCGAGCGGCTGCGCGCCGCCGGTGCCACCGAGGTCGTTCCCGAGGCGATCGAGGGCTCGCTGATGCTCGCGAGCCACGCCCTCGCGCTCGTCGGCGTGCCGATGCGGCGCGTGCTTCGCCTCGTCCAGCAGCAGCGCGACGCGCGCTACGGGCTCCTGCGCGGCTACTTCCACGGTGCCGACGACGACACCGTCGAGGAGATCGATCAGGCCCGACTGCTCAGCGTCACGCTGCCGCCTTCGAGCAGGAGCAGCGGCCGCACGCTCGGCGAGCACGCGCTCGCCGACAGCGGCGTCACGGTCGTTTCGTTGCGGCGCGCGTCGGGTGCGGTGCTGCAGCCGCACGAATCGATGGCGCTCGCACCCGGCGACACGCTCGTCCTCTCGGGATCGCCCGAGACGCTCGCCCGTGCCGAGGCCGCGCTGCTGGCGCCGGGCTGAGCCGGCGCCGAGCGTTCAGGTCATCGGCATCTGCTTGGCCAGCGTCGCTCGCATGCGCGTCGCCATCACGGCGCCGGCGGCACGCAGCATCTCGAGCGCGAGCGCCGGCGAGCGCTGCGACAGCTCTTCCATGCGCGGCCCGCGCAACGCCCAGACGACGCACGGCGTCATCGCCTCGACGTTGGCCATCCGCGGGGTGTCGCCGAAGAGACCGGGCTCGCCGACGACGGCACCGGCACGAAGGATCGCGACCTTGCTCGCGCCGGGTGCGCCGCCCGTCATGAAGATCTGCATGCTGCCCTGCTGCAGGAAGTACATCGACCGATCGGCGTCGCCCTGCTTGATGAGGAGGTCGCCGGCGCGAATGTCGTAGCGCGCCAGGTACGGCGCGATCGTCCGCCAGTTGTCGAGCGTCAAGCGTGCGCGGAACGCGTCTTCCGCGTTCAGCGTCTGCACCGCCTTGACGAGTTCGTCGATGTCCATGTTCCCGACCTCCGAAGGCTGCTCCGCGGGGCTCCGCGGGCGAGCTCGCATGGGCAGCGATTATCCGGCGGCGGCTCGACGAGCCGGCGCGGCCACGGGCACAAAGCCGTCCTTTTGTCGCGCCCTCGGCGCCGTTGATCGTGCTCTGGACGATTCGCGTTCGCTACACCGCGATCGCGGGGCGCATCGCGAGCGGGCGGGGCTCGACAGTGCGCGTCGCGGTCAGCTCGTCGATCGCTCGCGCAAGAACGGTGACCGGGCGCTGCCGCGCGAGCCGAACGGCGAGCGTCGCCGCGCGCTCGCGCATGCGAGCGTCGTCGAGCAGCGACCGCGCCGCCGCCGCCACCCGCGCGGCGCTCGAATCCTCGAAACGCAGCGCGGCGGCGACGCCGGCGCCGCAGAGATAGCCGCTGTTCAGGACCTGGTCGAGGTTGCTCGGCAAGGCGAGCACCGGGACGCCGTGGAGCAGCGCCTGGTGGCTCGTCGGGCTGCCGCCGTTGCAGACGACGAGCCGGCTCTGCGCAGCGACGGCATCGCCCGGCAGGTACGGCGCGACGTGCACGTTCGCGGGCAGCGACAGCGGAGGCGGCGCACCCGCGGTCGCGACGACGACCGGCAGGCCGAGCCGCGCGAGCCCCGCGAGCACCGCCGGCAGTCGCGCCGCGCTGCCCGAGCTGCCGAGCGTGACGTAGATCACGCCGTTGCGTCGGTCGATCGCGTCCCACCATGCCGGCAGCGCGACCGCGGGCGACCACGCGATCGCGCCGAGGTGGCGATGCGTCGCCGGCGCATCGACGAGCGGCACCAGCTCGGGCGGATCGGCGTAGAGCGTGACGTCGCCGTCGGTGTAGTGGCCGAGCAGGTCGCGGCCGAGCCCGCGCACGCCGCGCGCGCGCCGGCTCGCTTCCATCGCCGACGCGTGCATGCGAAACGCGATCGGCCGCACGGCGCGAAAGAGGCGGTCGGCGACCGCGCCGGGGACGAAGCGCGTCCACGGCAGCGCGGGCACGCGCCACGTCGGCCGCGCGTGCGGGCTCCAGTAGGCGTTGCTGACGTTGATGTACGGCACGCCCGCGAGCCGTGCGCTGACGCCGAGCGAGAGGCGAAAGTCGCCGACGACGACCGCCGGCCGCACGCGCGCGAGCAGCGCGAGGTCGTCGTCGATCGCCGCGTCGAAGCTCGCGCGGTCGTGGATCGGCGATCCGGTGCGCAGCGCTTCGAGAAAACGCGCCGTCGGCAGCGACGCGATGCGCTCGGTCGCCCAGCCTTCGCTCGGGCAGACGGCCGCGTAGCGATCGTCGAGCGCCATGACGACGCGTTGGCCGAGCGCGGCGATGCCACGTGCGAGCACCGTCGGACGCGCGACGTGCGCGAGCGTCACCGCCTCGGCGACGAAGAGGATCGGCGCAGCGGGGTCGGTCATTGGCCGCACAGGCGGCGAAAGATGTTCGCCGCCTCGCCGGCGTCGAAGAAGAACGGATAGAACGAGCGCTCGCGGGCGTCGCGCCGCAGGCCGCCGAGGCGAGTGATCTCGCTCGCGCAGTGCTCGAGGTCGAGCCGCAGCAGCACCGCTGGCGCGGCGACGCGCGGGTCGAGCCGCTCATCGCCGATCCGCTCGAAGCCGAGCATGCGTTGGTAGAAGCGCACGTGGCGCGGATTGACCTCGATCAGCACGTCGCTGCAGCGGTGCAGGTCGATCACGTAGATGCAGGCGACGTGAAAGATCGCGCCGAGCACGGTCTGCGAGCGGACGCTGTCGTCGACCGCCAGGCGCGTGAACTCGCAGAGCTTTCGCCCGTCGGCGCGCAGCGCGTCGACTTCGTCCGGGTAGAGCTTGGCGACCGCGAGCCCTTCGTCGCCGTCGACGTTGGCGGTGATCGTCGCGATCGTGGTATCGCCGCTGCACGCCGACAGCGTGATGCGGCCACGGATCGATTCGCGCAGCGGCTCGATCGAGTACCCGCGCCAGGCGTAGCGGCGCTCGAGAAGCGAGCTCGCCGTCTCGAGGCGCTCATCGCCCGCAGCCACCGTGATGTGAAACGGCTGGTCGAACTCGTCGCTCGCGTCGACGAGGCGCCCCCACTCGGAGTCGGTGAAGGCGAAGGGTGGGTGGACTGGCGAGAAGTGCCCGCCGCGGGGCGCACCACGCGTGCGGGTGTGACCCGCAATGAAAGACTCTGACACGAAATATCCCTGTCGCTGCCGAAAATCGGCACTCGGTAACAATGGGTTTCACGCGTGCGCCGGTCTCCTCAGGCGCTCCGCTGCGGCCCCGCGATGTTCTCCCCCGTTGGCTCCTCTTCGAGCCCGCGCGACGTGTCCGGCAACGGGTCTCGAGGGGCGCGCCCACTGCACGATTCAAGCCACTGTCCGCGTCGGGCCGCACGGTCGCAGCGCGGCGCACCGATTGCCCTGAGCCGCCCGTGCCAACGTTCGCCTACGCCGACGCATTCCGGCGCAACCTCGGCTGGGTGACGGTCGCCGAGCAGACAGCGCTGCGAGGCAAGCGCGTCGCGATCGCGGGGCTCGGCGGTGTCGGCGGCGCCCACCTGCTGACGCTGACCCGGCTCGGCATCGGCGCCTTTCACATCGCCGATTTCGACCGCTTCGAGCTGCACAACTTCAACCGCCAGGTCGGAGCGACGATGGAATCGCTCGACCGGCCGAAGGTCGACGTCATGGCCGAGATGGCGAGGGCGATCAACCCCGAGCTCGACCTGCGGCTGTTTCCCGATGGCATCTCGGCCACCAACCTCGACGGCTTCCTCGACGGCGTCGACCTCTACGTCGACGGCCTCGACTTCTTCGTGCTGGACGAGCGCCAGCGTGTGTTCGCCCGCTGTGCCGAGCGCGGCATCGCCGCGATCACCGCGGCGCCACTCGGCATGGGTGCCGCCGTCCTCGTCTTCGTTCCCGGGGCGATGAGCTTCGAGGAGTACTTCCGCATGGGCGACGCGCCTTTCTCGGAGAAGGCGGCGCGCTTTCTGGTCGGGCTCTCGCCCTCGATGCTGCAGATGGGCTACCTCGTCGATCCGTCGCGCTTCGACATCGGCGCGCGCGCGGGGCCGTCGACGCCGATGGCGTGCGACCTCTGCGCAGGCATCGCCGCGACCGAAGCGCTCAAGGTGCTGCTCGGCCGCGGCCGCATCGTCGCGGCGCCGCGCGGCATCCACTTCGACGCCTACAAGCAGCGCTTGCGGCGCACCTGGCGGCCGGGCGGCAACGCGCATCCCCTGCAGCGCGCGCTGATCGCGGCGATCCGGCGCCGCCACGCGGCGGCGCTCGACCGCCCGGCGGCGGGCGGCACCGAGCATCGATGAGCGAACGCGGCGCCGGCCGCGAGCCGGCCGCAGTCACGCGCGCGATCCTCGAGCTCGCGCGCTGGGCGCCGAGCGGCGACAACACGCAGCCGTGGCGGTTCGAGGTCGCGGCCGACCACCACGTCGTCGTCCACGCCTTCGACACTCGCCGCGATTGCGTCTACGACATCGACGGCCAGGCGAGCCAGGTCTCGGTCGGCGCCCTGCTCGAGACGATTCGGATCGCCGCGAGCGTGCACGGACTCGCGACGCACATCTCGCGCCGGCGGGGCGAACCCGACGAGCAGCCGGTGTTCGACGTCGGCTTCGTCGCCGATGGCACCGTCGCGGCCGATCCGCTCCACGCCCACATCGCCGCGCGCTGCGTGCAGCGCAGGCCGCTCGCGACGCGGCCGCTCGCTGCGGCAGCGAAAGCCGAGCTCGCCCGCTCCGTGGGCGACGCCTACACCGTGCGCTGGTTCGGGTCGCTCGGTGAGCGGCTGCGCTGGGCCCGCCTCGCGGCGCAGAACGCGCACATTCGGCTGACGATTCCCGAGGCGTACGCCGTGCACCGCCGCGTCATCGCCTGGGGCGCTCGCTTCAGCGAGGACCGTCTGCCCGACCAGGCACTCGGCGCGAGCGCGGTGTCGCTGCGCTCGATGCGCTGGGCGATGGCAAGCTGGCCGCGCGTGCAGCGCATGAACCGCTGGCTCGGCGGCACCGTCGCACCGCGACTCGAGCTCGACCTGCTGCCCGGCGTTCTGTGCGGCGCGCACGTCGCCATCGTCGCTCGGCAGCCGCCGCGCGGGATCGACGACCACCTGGCCACGGGGGCTGCGGTGCAACGGTTCTGGCTGACTGCAACCCGACTCGGGCTGCAATTCCAGCCGCAATACACGCCGCTCGTCTTCGCCGCGTATGCGCGCCGCGGTGTCGCGTTCACTGCCGATGCAGCCGCGATCGCTCGCGCCGAGCGGATTCGCGGCGCGCTCGACGCGTTGCTCGGCGACGCTGCGACGTCGACCGTCTTTCTCGGTCGCATCGGCCACGGCGCGCGAGCATCGTCGCGCTCGCTTCGTCTCCCGCTCGAGCGGCTCGCGTGGCGCGGCGACGAGGGTTCACGAGCCCCCTGACCAAGGGGTGCGCGAAGAGCCGCAAGGCATTTCGATTGCCGGGCTTGGGTTCCCTTTCATCCCCCTGCAGGGAGGCTCATGAAATCCGCTTTACTCCACCCCATCGCGGCAGCGCTGCTTGCGCTGCCGGGCGTCGTGTTCGCGCAAGCGACGACGTTCACCTTCGACCCGACCGGGACGCCGGGCGCCGCCGGCAACATCACCGGCCTGGGAGCGCTCGACCAGTCGCCCGGCAACGCGCTGTCGGTCGGTGGCGCCACGACACCGGTCGGAGGAACGGCGACGCTGCTGTACCAGGCGAACCTCGGCACGCTCAACAACTCGGCGGGCGTGCCGGTCTTTCTGAACGGCACCGGCGGTAATTTCTTCACCTTCGTCGCGGGTTTCAACGAGACGTTCACGTCGATCACGACCGGCGGGGGCAACACGACGGCGACGTTCGCGCTCGCCGCGGGAGGGCCGAACTTCTTCACGATGTACCGCACGGCGGCGCCCGGCGACAACCTGACGGGACTCGGCTTCACCACCGGCACGGCGATCCTGCGCGGCGTCATCAACCCGACCAACTTCTCGAGCAACTTCAGCGAGTCGACCGCCAGCCGGACGAGCCCGGTCACGTTCGACCAGTTCGGGACCAACAACTACCCGGGCATCACGTCGGTCGTCGGCACCGGGGCGAGCGCCTTCAACGCGACGATCACGTTCTTCGACCCGAACTTCTTCCCCGACTTCAACGCCGCGTCGCTGGTGCTCAGCTTCTTCAACACCTCGCAGGTGACGCCGTTCGCCCAGGTCGATCCGTCGGCGCGCTTCAGCAGCAACGGCTCGGCCAACGGCGACGTCGCCGCCAACCGCGGAGCGGTCAACGGCGTGACCGGTCCGGACTTCCAGTTCCAGGCCGACGCGAACACGTCGTTCCAGGTCGCCGCGGTGCCCGAGCCGCAGACCTACGCGCTGATGCTCGGCGGTCTCGGCTTCATCGGGTTCCTCGTTCGGCGGAGGCGCCCCCGCTGAGCGCCGGCTGACCGTTCTCGATGTTCACCTTCGCGGCCCCACTCCGGGGCCGCTTTCGATTGCTCCGTTCGTGGCACTGATCTCGTTCGGCGAGTGGCTCGACCGTCACGCCCGCGCAACCGCGGACGACGGCTCTGCCGACGCGCGGGCGACGGCTTCACAGGAGCGCCGAGGCGCACCACGGATCAGCCGACCGGCCACGGCCGGTGGCGAAACGTGTAGGTGCCGAGCGCGCGCTCGGCGCCGTCCTGCGCAGCGACCAGCGTCACCGTGTGCGTGTTCGCCGGCGCCCGCTTGACCTCGGCGATCTTCGGCAGGTAGACCACCTCGCCGGCGGCGACGTCGAACGGCACGTCCTCGATGCGGTGGCGCACGCCCGGCGCATGCGAGAACTCGAGGATGGCGTCGACCCGCTCGACACCGGCAAGCGCTGCCTGCAGGCGGCTGACGAGCAACTCGTCCTCCGGGGCGACGGTGCAGTCGACGGCGCCGTTCTGCGCCAGCCGGTACTCCCGCACACGGTGCCCGCGCGCCGCCGCCCGTGCGACAAAGGCGCCGCTGACGATCGCGCCGACGAGTCCGGCCTTGAACGCCGTGCGGACGCCCTCGGCGAGCCCGACCAGCGCATCGAGCGTCTCGCCGCACGCATCGCAGCGCAACAGATGCTCGTCGACGGCATCGGTCGCGGCGGCATCGGTCTCGTGCAACCACCAGGCGAGCAACGTCTCGATCGGCACGTGACCCGCCGCCATCGTCGCGCTCACGAGGCGGCCCTCGCACCGCCGTCGACGCAACGCCGAAGCTTGTCGAGGCCGCGGTGGCGGATCACGCGCACGTTGCCGGGCGAGAGCCCCATCTCGCCGGCGATCGCGTCGGCCGGGGCGTCGTCGTAGAACGTCATCACGAGGACCGAGCGCTCGCGTTCGGGCAAGCGGTCGAGGCAGTCGGCGACGCGTCGGTGGTCGAGCCGCGGCGCAACGTGGATGTCGGCGATCGGCACGTCGTCGGCGTAGCGCGCGAGCAGCTCGCCGCGGCGTCGCTCGACGCGACGCTGCTCGATCACGGTCATGCGGCAGGCGCCGAGCACGAACGAAGCGACGCGCTCCGGCTCGCGCAACGCGCCCGATCGCAGCTGCTCGATCGTGAGCGCCATGACGTGCTGCATGAGATCGGCGGCGGCGGCGCCGTCGCCGAGATGGCGCATGCCGTAACGGCGTGCGCGCGGCGCGAGCAACCGGTAGAGCTCGGCCTCGGCGTCACGCGCGGCGCCTGGCGCCGCCTCGGCGATTCGCCGCGCGACGGCAGCCTCGGGGGCTTCGTGGGCGGCCGGATCGAGCGCTTGCATGGCCGAAAGCATAGCCGCGCCGCTCGTCGGCGCGCTGTAACGACGGGCTGCTTCACGCCACATCCTGCGGGCATCCACCCGACGAGACCCCATGATCACCAACGCCGAGACCCGCACCGCCATCGACGAGATCGCCGACGGCATCCACCGCATCCACACGCCGGTCGAGCTGCCCGGCGGCCAGCGGTTCAGCTTCAACCAATACCTGCTCGTCGACGACGAGCCGCTGCTCTTCCACACCGGGCCGCGGCGGATGTTCGCGCTCGCCCGCGAGGCGATGGCGGCGGTGATGCCGGTCGAGCGGCTGCGCCACGTCGCCTTCTCGCACACCGAGGCCGACGAGTGTGGATCGCTCAACGAGTGGCTCGCCGTCGCGCCGCGCGCCGCGCCGCTCTGCAGCTCGATCGCCGCGATGGTCTCGATCGGCGACATCGCCGACCGGCCGCCACGCGCACTCGCCGACGGCGAGAAGCTCGTCCTCGGACGCCACACCGTGCAGTGGTTCGACACCCCGCACGTGCCGCACGGCTGGGACTGCGGCCTCTTGATGGACACGACGACGCGAACGTTCTTCTGCGGCGACCTGTTCACGCAAGGCGGCGACGGCGCTGAGGCGTTGACCGAAGCCGACATCCTCGGTCCGAGCGAGGCGTTTCGCGCGCCGCTCGACTATTTCGCGCACGCGCCGCAGACGGCTGCGACGCTCGAGCGGCTCGCGCGCGAGCAGCCGCGCACGCTCGCGTGCATGCACGGCAGTGCCTGGCGCGGCGACGGCGGCGCGCTGCTGCGCCAGCTCGCCGAGGCGGTCGGCGCAACGCGCTGAGCGGCGCCCGCGCAAGCCCCGGCGAGCGGCCTATTTGCCGATGCAGAAGCGCGAGAAGATCGCGCCGAGCAGGTCGTCGGAGGTGAACTCGCCGGTGATCTCGCCGAGCGCGTCGTGGCCGAGGCGCAGCTCCTCGGCGAAGAGCTCGAGCGCGCGGTTGCCGAGCGCGGCGTGCGCCGCCGCGGCGACGAGATGCGCGCGGGCACGCTGCAACGCGTCGACGTGGCGCGCGCGCGCGATGAAGACGCCCTCGGACGCGGCCTGCCAGCCGGCGAGCGCGAGCAGGCGGCGGCGCAGCGCTTCGAGCCCTTCACCGGTGACGGCCGAGATGGCGAGGCCGTCGTCGCCGGGCGCGGCACGCTGCAGGTCGAGCTTGTTGTAGACCTGCACGACGCGCTGCTCGGCCACGAGCTCGCGCGGCAGGCGCGCCGCGATCGCCGCGTCGCCGTGCTCGTGGTCCGGGTCGCCGCGGCGCGTCAGGTCGTGGAGGAAGACGACTGCGTCGGCGCCCGCGATCTCGGCCCAGCTGCGCGCGACGCCGATCTTCTCGACCTCGTCGACCGCGTCGCGCAGTCCGGCGGTGTCGACGACGTGCACCGGAACGCCTTCGATCTGGATCGTCTGCCCGACCTTGTCGCGCGTCGTTCCCGGCGTTGCGGTGACGATCGCGAGCTCGGCGCCGGCGAGCGCGTTCAGGAGCGAGCTCTTGCCGACGTTGGGCTGGCCGGCGAGGACGACACGCATGCCGTCGCGCAGGAGCGCCCCCTGGCGCGCTCGCGCGAGGACTGCGTCGACTCCGGCTTGCGCGCGCTGCAGGCGCCCGTTCGCATCGGCGGCGGTGAGGAAGTCGATCTCCTCGTCGGGGAAGTCGAGCGTCGCCTCGACGAGCATGCGCAGCTCGACGAGCGAGGCCGCGAGCGCCTGCACCTCGGCCGAGAACGCGCCCTCGAGCGAGCGCGCCGCGGAGCGGGCGGCGGCCTCCGTGCTCGCGTCGATCAGGTCGGCGACCGCCTCGGCCTGCGCGAGATCGAGCTTGTCGTTGAGGAAGGCGCGCTCGGTGAATTCGCCCGGCGCTGCGATGCGCAGCCCCGGCACGCGCGCGCGGCCCGATCCCGGGTCGATCGCAACCGCCGCCTCGAGGCAGCGTGCGAGCAGGAGCTGCAGCACGACCGCGCCGCCGTGTGCCTGCAGCTCGAGGACGTCCTCGCCGGTGTACGAATGCGGCGCTGGAAAGAAGATCGCGAGGCCGCGGTCGATCGTCGTGCCGTCGCCGGCGCGAAACGCGACGTGGGTCGCGTGACGCGGCGCGAGCGCGCGGCCGCAGATCGCGTCGGCGAGCGGCGCGAGCGCCTCTCCCGACACGCGCACGATGCCGACCGCGCCACGACCGCTCGCGGTCGCGATCGCGACGATCGGATCGAAGCGGCGCGCGAGCTGCATCGCCGGATTGTCCGCCGGCGCGCGCGCCGGATCAGATCACGCCGAGGCGCTTGTTGATGATGTACTGCTGCGCGATCGACAGGATGTTGTTCGTCAGCCAGTACAGCACGAGGCCGGCCGGGAAGAAGAAGAACATCACCGAGAACGCGAGCGGCATGATCCACATCATCCGCGCCTGGACCGGGTCGGGCGGCGTCGGGTTGAGCCACGTCTGCAGCATCGTCGTCCCGGTCATCAGCAGCGGCAGGATGAAGTACGGGTCCTTCGCCGAGAGGTCGGTCACCCAGCCGAGCCACGGCGCATTGCGCATCTCGACCGACGACAGCAGCACCCAGTAGAGCGCGATGAAGAACGGCATCTGCACGAGGATCGGCAAGCACCCGCCGAGCGGATTGACCTTCTCCTCGCGGTAGATCCGCATCATCTCCTGCTGCATCTGCTGCGGCTTGTCCTTCAGCCGCTCGCGCATCTCCATGATCCGCGGATTGATCGCCTTCATCTTCGCCATCGAGCCGTACGCCTTCGCGTTCAGCCAGTAGAAGGCGATCTTCAGCAGCACGACGAGCGCGACGATCGACCAGCCCCAGTTGCCGATCAGCCTGTGCAGCTGCGTCAGCAACCAGAACAGCGGCTCGGCGAGCATCTTGAAGTAGCCGTAGTCCTTCACCAGCTCGAGCCCGGGCGCCAGGTTGGCGAGCGTGTTCTCCTCCTGCGGCCCCGAGTACAGGCGCGCGTCGAAGGTCTTCGTCGCTCCGGGAGCGATCTCGCCGAGCGGCACGAGCTCGCCGACCGAGTACTTGTTGGTGTCGACCTTGGCGGTGAAGTACTCGCGCGGCTGCGACGGGCCGCCGGGCTTGTCGATCAGCCAAGCGGAGGTGAAGTAGTGCTGCACCATCGCGACCCAGCCATTGGTCGCGCTCGTCTCGTGGTCGGGCTTCCCGGCCGCGGCGCGCTTCTCGATCGACTTGAAGTCGACCTTCTGGTAGTGCGAGCTGTCGGTGTAGATCGCCGGCCCGGTGAACGTCGAATAGAAGTTGTAGCCGCTCGATCCGTCGTTGCCGTCGCGAACGAGCTGGAGGTAGATGCGCGGATTGATCGGAACCGTGCCGACGTTCTCGACGCGTTGCTGGACGTCGATGACGTAGTCGCCGCGGTGGAAGGTGTACGTCTTGACGAGCTTGACCCCACCGACCGCATCGCTTTCGAGGACGACCTTGAGCTCGTTGGCGCCGCTCGCGAGCGACCGCTCGCCGGGAAGGATCCGCATCGGCGTGTGGTGGTTCGGCAGGCCACCGCCGCCCTGCGGCGGAACCAGCCCGGTCTCGGCGAGATAGAGACGCGTCGGCGAGCTGTCGAAGAGCACGACGTGCTCTTTGGAGCCGACCGACTCGGCCTGTTGCAGCAGCTCGAGCCGGACCAGCGTGCCGCCGACGCTGTCGATCGTCGCGCGGACGAGATCGGTCGTCACCGTGACCTGCTTCGATGCGATCGGAGCCGAGGCGGCAGGAGCAGGCGCGGCGCCGGCGGTCACAGGCGAAAGTGCCGCGCCCGACGTCGGAGTCGCCGGGAGCGAAGGCACGCCGAGCGCGGTGTTCGGTGCCGGTGGAGGGGCAGGCCCCGTCGACGGCGCCGTGACGCGCGCCGGCGGCGCACCGAACAGCGGAGGATGGCCGTTGTGCCGGTTCCACGCCTCCCAGATGAAGAACAGGGACGCGAGAAAGATGCCCCAGAGCAGAGTACGGCGGATGTCGGTCATGGGCGAGGTTGCGCCGGCGGCTCGGCGTTCGATGCGGGCGCGAGAAGGCCGGAGAAGAAGCGCGGCCGCTCGACCGGAACGGGATCGATTCCACCTGCGCACCACGGATGGCAGCGCGCGATGCGACCGACCGTGAGCGCAGTGCCGAGCGCGGCGCCGTGCTTCTCGAGTGCCTCGAGCGCATACGCCGAGCACGTCGGCTCGAAGCGGCACGCGCTGCCGAGCCACGGGCTCAGCGCAAAGCGATAGGCGCGCACGGCGCCGACCAGCACGGCTTGCGGCCAGGATGTCATCGGCTCGGCGTCGCCGCGACGCTGGCGAGCAGCTCGTCGAGCTGCGAACGGACCGCGCGGCGCAACGCCGTCGATGCTGCGCTCGGAAAGAGAGCGCGATCGAAGGGCGCGCGCAGGCGAACGATCCACAGCCCGGGGGCGAGCGCCTCGCGGTGGCGGGCAGCCGCCGCGTAGATCTCTCGCTTGACGAGCGACCGCGTCACCGCCCGCCGCGCGTGGCGCTTCGGCACGACCGCGCCGACCCAGATCCGGCCCGCGGCTGGCGCTGCCGGCGAGGAGTCTTCCACAGGGTGTTCTCTCGCTGGTTCCGAATCTGTTGATAACTTTGCCGCCGCGGCACCGGCCGCGGGGCGGAGCGACGGCTCGGCGGTCAGATGGTGCACCGAGAACTGCGCGCTGCTCGCCCGGCTGCGCCCGCGCAGGACCCGCTCGAAGTCGGCCGACGCGACCAGGTGGCGGAGCGCGGGCGACGCGGGCGCGCGCGCCGGCATCCGCCTGCCGTCAGACCGAGAGGCGCTTGCGGCCCTTGGCGCGCCGGGCGTTGATCACGGCGCGTCCGCCGCGCGACTTCATGCGGACGAGAAAGCCGTGCGTGCGGGCACGACGGACCTTGGAGGCTTGATAGGTGCGTTTCATTGGAGGAGTTCCTGAAGCCGTCCCGGCCGCGTAGGCGCTGATCGAGGGCGCCGGGCCGGCGAAAATCGGAGAGCGCCGATCGGGGGCAACCCGCGATTACATCAAGAGACGCTGAGTCCGTCAACCCGAGCGGACGCGCTTTGCTCCGCGATCGCGAACTGCGCCACCCGTATTTTCCCCTGTGGATAACTGGCGTCCCAGGGCCGTCCTGATCTACAATCAGAGGTTTCAGCGGGCGACTTCTCCACACATGCGAGCCGATCTCTGGCAGCGCGGCTGCGAACGCCTGGCGTCGGAGCTGCCTGACCAGCAATTCAACACCTGGATCCGGCCGCTCCCCGACGCCGAAATCGCCGACGAAGGCGATGCCGCGGTCGTGACGTTGCGCGTGCCGAACCGCTTCAAGCTGGACTGGATCCGTCACCAGTACGCAGGGCGGATCGAATCAGTGCTGAGCGAGCTCGCCGGCAAGCCCGTCCGTCTCGACGTCGCGCTCGCACCGCGCGATTCCGGCCGCAGCGAGAACGCCGCTGCGCCCGCGGGTCGCGCGCGTCCGGGGGCAGCCGCCGGCGACACCGCGCCCCGCCGTGGCAGCGAAGCGATCAATGGCCACGCTGGCGGAGCGTCCCGCGGCGACGGGAGCGCCGCCGTCAACGGCTCGGCGCTCGCGGTCGGCACCGCGTTGCCGTCGCGCAGTCGGCTCAATCCGGCGCTGACGTTCGACACGCTCGTTCCCGGTCGCGCCAACCAGATGGCGCGCACCGCGGCGCTCCACGTCGCCGGCTCGCCCGGCCTCATGTACAACCCGCTCTTCATCTACGGCGGCGTCGGCCTCGGCAAGACCCACCTGATCCACGCCGTCGGCAACGCGCTCCTCGCCGACCGGCCCGACGCGCGCATCCTCTACCTCCACGCCGAGCAGTTCATCACCGACGTGGTGAAGAACTACCAGCGCAAGACCTTCGACGAGCTGAAGGCGAAGTACCACTCGCTCGACCTGCTGCTGATCGACGACGTGCAGTTCTTCGCCGGCAAGGAACGCACGCAGGAGGAGTTCTTCAACGCCTTCGAGGCGCTGCTCGCCAAGCGCGCGCACATCATCATGACGAGCGACACGTACCCGAAGGGGCTCGTGGACATCGACGAGCGGCTGACGTCGCGCTTCGACGCCGGGCTCACGGTCGCGATCGAGCCGCCCGAACTCGAGATGCGCGTCGCGATCCTGATGAAGAAGTCCGAACAGGAGGCGACGACGATGCCCGAGGACGTCGCCTTCTTCGTCGCCAAGAACGTCCGCGCCAACGTGCGTGAGCTCGAAGGCGCGCTCCGCAAGATCCTCGCCTACTCGCGCTTCAGCCACAAGGACATCAACATCCAGCTCGCGCGCGAGGCGCTGAAGGACCTGCTGTCGATCCAGAACCGGCAGATCGGCGTCGAGAACATCCAGAAGACAGTCGCCGATTTCTACAAGATCAAGGTCGCCGACATGTACTCGAAGAAGCGGCCGGCGTCGATCGCGCGGCCGCGCCAGATCGCGATGTACATCGCCAAGGAGATGACGCAGAAGAGCCTGCCCGAGATCGGCGAGCTGTTCGGCGGCCGCGACCACACCACGGTGCTGCACGCGGTGCGCAAGATCGCCGCCGAGCGCCAGAAGAACACCGACCTCAACCACCAGCTGCACGTGCTCGAGCAGACGCTCAAGGGCTGATGTGCGGCAGACGATCGCTTTCGTGTCAAGGGACAACGCTGGGGACAACGGCGCTGCGATCTGCGCGCTGTCCACAGCGAAGTCTCCGCGGCCGGACTTGTTGTCGTTTCGTGCGGCGCATCGCAGGCGTCCGCTCGACAGGCTTTGCCCCAGCCTAAGTGACTGTCCGAAGGAAGGAAAATGCGCTTGTCCACAAAAGCGGCCCGCACCTACTACAACGACCAGTTCAAGAGGTTGACATGATTGTCTTGAAAGCAGCCCAAGAAAAATTCCTGGCTGCGCTGCAGGCCGTCTCCGGAATCGTCGAGCGCAGGCACACCTTGCCGATCCTCGCCAACGTCCTGATCCGCAAGAACGGCGGGGCGATCGAGTTCACGACCAGCGATCTCGAGATCCAGGTGAGGACGAGCGCCGAACTCGGCGGCGACAGTGGCAGCTTCTCGACGACCGTCGGCGCGAGAAAGCTGATCGACATCCTGCGCTCGCTGCCGCCCGACCAGACGGTGACGCTGTCGTCGACGCAGACCAAGCTCACGCTCGCCGGCGGCAAGAGCCGCTTCACGCTGCAGACGATGCCGGCCGATGACTTCCCGCTGGTGCAGGAATCGGCCGACTTCGGGCCGATGTTCAGCGTGCCGCAGAAGACGCTCAAGGACCTGATCGGTCAGGTCCACTTCGCGATGGCGGTGCACGACATCCGCTACTACCTGAACGGCATCCTGTTCGTCGCCGAGGGAAAGAACCTCACGCTCGTCGCGACCGACGGCCACCGCCTTGCGCTCGCGCAGGCGACGCTCGACAAGGAGATCCCGAAGCAGGAGGTCATCCTGCCGAGGAAGACCGTCCTCGAGCTGCAGCGGCTGCTGAGGGACGACGACACACCGATCGAGATGCGCTTCGCGCCGAACCAGGCGAAGTTCTCGTTCGCCGGGATGGAGTTCGTCTCCAAGCTCGTCGAAGGCAAGTTCCCCGACTACAACCGCGTCATCCCGAAGAACCACAAGAACCGCGTCACGCTGGGTCGCTCGCCGCTGCTGCAGAGCCTGCAGCGCGCCGCCATCCTGACGAGCGACAAGTTCAAGGGCGTGCGCGTCAACCTCGAGCCCGGGATGCTGCGCATCGCATCGTCGAACGCCGAGCAGGAGGAGGCGATGGAGGAGCTCGAGATCGACTACGGCGGCGATCCGATCGAGATCGGCTTCAACGTCACCTACCTGATCGACGCGCTCGCCAACATGGGCCAGGAGATGGTCACGGTCGAGCTGCAGGACACCAACTCGAGCGCGCTCATCACCGTCCCCGACCAGTCGGGCTTCAAGTACGTCGTCATGCCGATGCGGATCTGAACTTGAAAGCGCACAGCAAAGAACGCCTGATGACGACCGACAAGCACGACGAAGCGCCTCCCGAGATCGCCGGCACGCACACCGACATGGCGTCGGCGGCGATCCCCGCCGCGATCGATCCGGCGCTGCTGCGTGATTCCGCAGAAGTCGAGGGCGCGTACGGCGAAGGCTCGATCCAGATCCTCGAGGGCCTCGAGGCGGTTCGCAAGCGCCCCGGCATGTACATCGGCGACACCTCCGACGGCACCGGGCTGCACCACCTCGTCTTCGAGGTCGTCGACAACTCGATCGACGAGGCGCTCGCGGGCTTCTGCGACGACATCGTCGTCACCATCCACACCGACAACTCGATCTCGGTGACCGACAACGGCCGTGGCATCCCGACCGGCGTCAAGATGGACGACAAGCACGAGCCCAAGCGCTCGGCGGCCGAGATTGCGCTCACCGAGCTGCACGCGGGCGGCAAGTTCAACCAGAACAGCTACAAGGTCTCGGGCGGGCTGCACGGCGTCGGCGTCAGCTGCGTCAACGGGCTGTCGAAGTGGCTGCGGCTGACAGTGCGGCGCGACGGCCTGACGCACTTCATGGAGTTCCGCCAGGGCTTTCCGATGGATCGCGAGGTCGAGGAACGCAACGGCGTCCTCGTGTCGCCGATGAAGGTCACTGGCGAGACCGAGAAGCGCGGCACCGAGGTCCACTTCCTGCCCGACCTCGAGATCTTCTCGAACATCGATTTCCACTACGACATCCTGAGCAAGCGCCTGCGCGAGCTGAGCTTCCTCAACAACGGCGTTCGCATCCGGCTGATCGACGAGCGCAACAACAAGTCCGACGACTTCGCGTTCGCCGGCGGCGTCAAGGGCTTCGTCGAATTCATCAACACCGGCAAGAAGGTTCTCCACCCGAACGTTTTCTATGCCAACGGCAAGAAGGAGAGCGACCAGCACTCGACGATCGCGACGGAGGTCGCGATGCAGTGGAACGACGGCTACAGCGAAAACGTCCTCTGCTTCACGAACAACATCCCGCAGCGCGACGGCGGCACCCACCTCACGGGTCTGCGCGCGGCGATGACGCGCGTCATCAACAAGTACATCGAGGACAACGAGCTCGCCAAGAAGGCGAAGGTCGAGGTCAGCGGCGACGACATGCGCGAGGGCCTGACGTGCGTCCTCTCGGTCAAGGTTCCGGAGCCGAAGTTCTCGAGCCAGACCAAGGACAAACTCGTCTCGAGCGAGGTGCGCGGGCCGGTCGAGGAGGTCGTCAGCAAGGCGCTCGCCGACTACCTCCAGGAGAACCCCGCCGACGCACGCATCATCTGCGGCAAGATCGTCGACGCCGCGCGCGCCCGCGAGGCGGCGAGGAAGGCCCGGGAGATGACGCGGCGCAAGGGCGTCCTCGACGGCATGGGCTTGCCCGGCAAGCTCGCCGACTGCCAGGAGAAGGACCCGGCGCTCTGCGAGATCTACATCGTCGAGGGCGATTCGGCCGGCGGCTCGGCCAAGCAGGGGCGCGACCGCAAGTTCCAGGCGATCCTGCCGTTGCGCGGCAAGATCCTCAACGTCGAGAAGGCGCGCTACGAAAAGCTGATCACGAGCAACGAGATCCTGACCCTCATCACCGCGCTCGGCACGGGCATCGGCAAGGGCACCGGCGGCGACGACTTCGACGTCGCCAAGCTGCGCTACCACCGCATCATCATCATGACCGACGCCGACGTCGACGGCGCCCACATCCGCACCCTGCTGCTCACGTTCCTGTTCCGGCAGATGCCCGAGCTGGTCGAGCGCGGCCACATCTACATCGCCCAGCCGCCGCTCTACAAGGTCAAGTTCGGCAAGGACGAGC
>DATJIM010000247.1:0-5230 GCA_035493195.1 Caldimonas sp. | reverse complement strand
CCAGCAGGTGCAGTTCCAGGCCGTCGCGCGGCTGAAGGTTGATCACCAGCCGGTTGGCGCTGCCCAGCGGCGCGGTGAAGATCGCGTGGGGCGCCTCACGGTAGCTCACCACGATCTCGGCTTCGCGCCCGGCCAGGCGCTTGCCGGTCCGGATGTAGAAGGGCACGCCGGCCCAGCGCCAGCTCGCGATCTCCGCCCGCAGGGCGACGAAGGTCTCCGTCCTGCTGTCGGGAGCGACGCCCGCTTCCTCGCGGTAGCCCTTCACGGGCTGGCCGCCCACCGTGCCGGGGCCGTACTGGCCGCGCACGACGTGCTGGTCCAGGCTTTCGGGCGTCCAGCGCTTGAGCGAACGCAGCACCTTCAGTTTCTCGTCGCGGATCGCATCGGCATGCGCGCTGATCGGCGGCTCCATGGCCAGCGCGCACAGCAGCTGCAGCGCGTGGTTCTGCACCATGTCGCGCAGCGCGCCGGTGCGACTGTAGAAGTCGCCGCGCGTACCGACGCCGATCGACTCGGCGAGCGTGATCTGGATGTTGGCGATCGCGTCGCGCTGCCAGAGCGGCTCGAACAGCACGTTGCCGAAGCGCAGCGCCATCAGGTTCTGCACCGCGGGCTTGCCGAGATAGTGGTCGATGCGAAACGCCTGCTCCTCGGTGAAGACCGAGCGGACGACGGCGTTGATCGCGCGCGCGCTGTCGAGGTCGTGGCCGAGCGGCTTTTCGAGGACGACGCGCACGTTCGGTCCGTTCAGCCCGGAAGCGCCGAGGTTGGCGCAGACGACGGGAAAGAGCTCCGGGCTCGTCGCGAGGTACATGACGTCGACGTCGGCGGCACCGCCACCGCCGCCCCCCGCGCCGGACGACAACCACGCCCGCAGCCGCGCGTAGTCGGCGGCGTGCGAGAGGTCCATCGACAGGTGGTGCAGCAGCGCCGCGAAGCGCGCGAACTCGACGTCGCTCGGCCGCTTGGCGTCCTCGACTTCGGCGAAGCGCTCTTTCACCCAGCCACGGTACGCGTCGTCGGAGAGCTGCTGGCGCGAGACGGCGAGGATGCGCCCGCCCTCGGGAAGCTTGCCATGACGCCATGCCTGGAACAGCGCCGGCATCAGCTTTCGCCACGTCAAGTCGCCGGTGCCGCCGAAGAGGACGAGGTCGAATGACATGCGCCGAGGATACGGCCGCGGCGGGAAAGGCGCGGCAGCGCAGTGTTCTCGCGACCCCGTGCGGTGAACGCCCTGTCGACCGGAAATACGCCACGACCTGCGGCGACCGGCGCGACGCCGGACGCGGCAAGATCGCGCGGCCCAGAACAGAGCTCACACGGAGGGAGAGATGGAGCTGATGGAAGTGTCCGCGCGGCCCCGGCTGTTGGCGCGCCTGGCGGTGGCCGCGGTGGTTCTGGTGATCGTCGTCCTCGTCTGGCCCTTCTACTCGGTGCCGACCGGCAGCCGCGGCGTCGTCACCCAGTTCGGCAGGATCGTCGGCATCGAGAACGAAGGCCTCGCCGTGCTGCCGCCGTGGCAGAAGCTGCACAACTTCAGCATCCGCGCCGAGCGCGCCGACATCGAGAACGCCGAGGGCAGCACGAGCGACACGCAGCCGGTGAAGGTGAGCCTGACCGTGCGCTACAGCATCGCGACCGATCGCGTCGCCGAGGTCTACGAGAAGTATTCGCACGACGGCAATCTCTCCTCGTACGTGCAGACCGCGACGCAGGAGATCTTCAAGGCGGTGACCGCGAAGTACACCGCTCCCGACCTGATCGCGCAGCGCGCCAAGGTCTCCTCCGACATCAACGTCGCGCTGCGCGAGAAGCTCGCGCTGTACGGGGCGCAGGTCATCAACATCGACATGCGCAATTTCTCGTTCTCGGACTCGTACATGCACGCGATCAACGACAAGGTGACGCAGGAGCAGCTCCGCCTCGCCGCCGAGAACAAGCTGAAGACGGTCGAGGCGGAGCAGAAGCAGAAGGTCGCCGTCGCCGAGGCCGAGGCCGGCGCGCGCAAGGCGCAGGCCGACGGCGAGGCGTACGCCAACCTGAAGATCGCCACCGCCCAGGCCGAGGCGCTGCGCGTGCAGAACGCGGCGCTGGCGCAGAACAAGGACGTGCTCGAGCTGCGCCGGATCGAGGTCGAGCGGACCAAGGCCGAGCGCTGGAACGGCGCCCTGCCGACGTCGATCTACGCCGGCGCGCCGATCCCGTTCCTCAACGTCGGCAAGTGATCGTTCGACGTGCCGCTGCGACGCGGTACGATCGATCGATGCGCACGCAGCTCGCCCGTCTCCTCGTCGTCGTCTCGCTCGGGCTCGCGCCCGCGGCGTTCGCGCAGGTTGCGGTCAGCGCCGCCGCCGACCAGGAGAAGCTCCTCGCCAGCGCCGACCCGAAGCTCGCCGCCAACAAGCGGCTCGTCTACGACTTCTGGCGCGAGGTGTTCGAGGGCGCGCACATGGAGCTGGCCGACAAATACATGGCCGATTCGTACATCCAGCACAACCCGAACGTGCCGACCGGTCGTGCCGCGTTCGTCGAGTTCTTCCAGCGCGTGCGGAAGCCGGCGCCGATCGAGCCGCGGATCAAGGCGCCGCTGGTCGCGATCGTCGCCGAGGGCGACTTCGTCGTGCTGAGCTTCGCGCGCGAGCACGCCGACGCCAAGGACGCGATGAAGAAGTACACGACGACGTGGTTCGACATGTTCCGGATCGAGAACGGCAAGATCGCCGAGCACTGGGATCCGGCATTGAAGCCGTAGCCCGAAGCAGGCGCTGCGGAGCGAACGGCAATGCAGTGGCGTTCGGCGATCGTCGCCCTGATCGCCGTGCTCGCCCTGTCGTCGGGACGGCCCGGCGTCGCCGCCGGCAGCGCCGCCGCGGGCACGCCGCTTCCCGCCCGCGTCGCCCACGTTTGCGATTGCCCGGCCGACGTGGCAGAGGAGGAGCGCAACGAGTTGCTGCGCGTCTTCGCCAAGCTCGGCTACGCGCAAGGCCGTGATCTGGCGCTCACCACCTACAGCCTCGAGACGCTCAGCGACGCGTCCGTCGGCGGTGGACCGCTGTACTCGCTTGGCGAGCAATTCGGCCCGAATCCGTACGCCACCCTCTTCAAGACGCGGGTTGCGAAATCGCAACCGCAGCTCGTCCTCGCCTCGGGAGTTCGCGTCGTTGCCGCCGCTCGCGACAGCAACCTTGCGGCACCCGTCGTCTTCTGGCGAATCACCGACCCGGTGGGCCTCGGGTTCGTCGCGACGCTGGCACGGCCGGGCGGAAATCTGACCGGCTTCGCGCGCGCGATCGAGAAGCTCACCGTCAAGCGGCTCGAGCTGCTGCGCGAGATGGTGCCGAGCGCCCGGCGCTTCGCGTTCGTGTACATCGAGGACTTCGCAGCGCACACGCGCCAGGCCGCTGAAGTCAAGGCCGCGGCCGCGAGGATCGGCGTCGAGGTCCGCGACTACGCGTTGCCGTGGACGCGCTGGAACGAGGTCGAGCTCGAGGCGCTCTTCACGGCCATGAACCGCGATGGAATCGAGGCGTTTCTGCTGCCCGACATCAACGTCCGGCCGACGCTCCTGGTCGAGCTCGCCGCGCGCCACCGGCTGCCGACGATCCATTCGCTCAGCCACGTCGTCACCGAATGGGGCGGCCTCGCCGCGTATTCGACCGAAGCCTCGAGCGTCGAAGACGTCGTCGGTTACGCGGTCCGGATCCTGCACGGCGAGCGAGCCGCCGATCTTCCCGTGCAGGAGCCGACGCGCTTCGAGCTCATCCTCAACGCCCGCGCAGCGCGCGACCTCGGACTGACCTTTCCGCCGTCGTTGCTCGTTCGCGCCAACCAGGTCGTCGAGAAGTAGAAGGTGCCGGCTCGCGGCATCGTGCGGCGATGACCAGCCCAACCCGTGCGACGTTCGGGCGATCGGCTGACGCCGCGCTCGCTCGGCGCGCTCGTCGCCCTCTACGAGCACCGCGTCTTCACGTCGGGCGCGGTCTGAGGAACCGACAGCTTCGACCAGTGGGGCGTCGAGCTCGGCAAGGCGCTCGGCGGCGCGCTGCTCGCGCGCCTCGACGGCGACGGCGGCAATGCGCCCGCGGCGCTCGACGCCTCGACCGCCGGGCTGCTCGGCAAGGTGGGCGCGTAGCCCGATGGACCGCAGGCGGCGCGCTCCGGCAGGACGCGCGCAGAAAGGTGTCAAGATGCCGGCCATGTCGGCACTGCAGCAATGACGCGCCGCTGGCGGCTCTTTCCGAAGTACGCGCTGCTGATCATCACGCTGGTCGGCGGCATGCTCGTCGCCAGCGGTGCGATCGGCATCTACTTCTCATCGCGCGAGACCCGGAACAACCTCGACGCGCTGCAGAAGGAGAAGGCGGAAAACGCGGCGACGCGGATCGAGCAGTACATCTCCGACATCGAGCACGACCTGAGCTGGACGGCGCTGCCGCGCGCCGAGGGCGACGGCAACGCGCTCGAGCAGCGCCGGATCGAGTACCTGAAGCTGCAGCGGCAGTCGCCGGCGATCACCGAGGTCGTCTGGATCGATCCGCAGGGCCGCGAGCAGCTGCGCATCTCGCGGCTCGCGATGGACGTGATCGGCAGCGGCGTCGACCTCTCGCGCGAGGATCGCTTTCGCGTCGCCCTGGCGGGCAAGCCGTTCTACGGCCCGGTGTACTTCCGCAAGGGGACCGAGCCGTACATGACGATCGCGCGACCTGCGGGCAACGGCGGCGGCGTCACCGCGGTCGAGGTCAACCTCAAGTTCGTCTGGGACGTCGTCTCGAAGATCAAGATCGGCGAGCACGGAATCGCATACGTCGTCGACTCGACCGGGACGCTGATCGCGCACCCGGACATAAGCCTCGTCCTCAAGAAGACCGACCTGAGCGCGTTGCCGCAGATCGCCGCGGCGCGCGCCAACGCGGCAGGCTCCGACGGCGCGCCGGTGCTCGCGCGCGACCTCCAGGGCGACGAGGTCTTCTCCGCCAACGCGCCGATCACCGGACTCGGCTGGACGGTATTCGTCGAGTCGCCGCGCGCCGAGGCGTTCGCGCCGATGGTGAAGACGGTGCAGCGCACGGCGCTCGTCCTCGTCGTCGCGCTCCTGATCTCGATCGCGGCGAGCTTCTTCCTCGCCCGCGCGCTCGTCCGGCCGTTGCGCGCGCTGCAGGAAGGCGCGGCGCAGATCGGCGGCGGCGACCTCGAGCGGCACATCGACGTGCGCACCGGCGACGAGCTCGAG
>DATJIM010000246.1:0-3850 GCA_035493195.1 Caldimonas sp. | reverse complement strand
GACGCTCGCGAGCAGCGCGGCGAGGACGAACGCCGTCACCTTGACGCGGAAGGTGTCGACTCCCATCGCCTCGGCCATCGTCGTCCCGCCCTTGACGGCGCGCAGCGCCCGGCCGGCACGCGAGTCGAGCAGGTGCGTCATCGCGAGCGCGGCGAGAACGACGATCGCCCAGAGCAGATAGAAGAACGTGCGGCCGGTGTTGAGCGTCGTGCCGAAGAAGGAGATCGCGGGAATGCCGAGCAGGCCGTCGTACTTGCCGAGGAACTCGAGGTTGCCGAGCAGGTAGAAGAGCGAGAGCCCCCAGGCGATCGTCGCGAGCGGCAGGTAGTGGCCCGACATGCGCAGCGTCACCCAGGCGAGGACGAGCGCGGCGACGGCGGTGAACGCGAGGCCGATCCAGAGCGTCAGCCAGGGCGAGACGCCGTACGTCAGCGTCAGGTACGCCGCCGTGTAGGCACCGAGGCCGACGAACGCCGCCTGGCCGAACGACGTCAGACCGGCGACACCGGTGAGGAGCACGAGGCCGAAGACGACGAGCGTGTAGAGACCGATGTAGTTGGCCTGCGTGATCCAGAACTCGGGCACCGGAAGCAGCGGCAGCACGGCGAGGAAGACCGCGAAGACGGCGAGCGCGGCGCGGCGCACGGCTGCCCCGTCGGCGCGCGGCGACGCGGCGCGCGCGCCGTCAGCGGCGGTCGGAAGCGACTGCGGCGCCGCCATCGCTATTCCTCCTCGTCGTCGTGGCCGTGCTGGAACGAGCGCCACAGCAGCACGGGCAGGATGGACGTGAAGACGATCACCTCCTTGAACGCGCTCGCGTAGAACGAGCTGAAGCTCTCGAGGATGCCGACCAGGATCGCGCCGAGCGCCGCCGCCGGATAGCTCGCGAGGCCGCCGAAGATCGCAGCGACGAAGCCTTTCAGGCCGACGAGAAAACCCGAGTCGTAGAAAATCGTCGTCGTCGGCCCGATCAGGAGGCCGGAGAGCGCGCCGATGAACGCGGCGAGGCCGAAGCTGAGACGTCCTGCGCCAGAGGTCGAGATGCCCATCAGCCGCGCACCGAGGCGGTTCACTGCGGTGGCGCGGAGCGCTTTGCCGCGCAGCGTGCGGCCGAAGAACAGCCAGAGCGCGACGATGAGCGCAATCGACGCGACGAAGATGAAGATCGTCTGGCCCGTGATCGCGAGCGCGCCGGCGGAAAAGCGCGCGTCCCAGAAGCCGGGATTGCGAAAGCCCTCGGCGCCGAAGAAGACGAGGCCGAGGCCGGTCAGCGCGAAATGGACGCCGACGGAGACGATGAGCAGCACCAGCACCGTCGCGTCGGCGAGCCGCTGGTAGGCGAGTCGGTAGACCAGCGGGCCGAGCAAGGTGACGATCGCGAGCGTCAGCGCGCTCTGCACGAGCAGGTGGAGCTTGAGCGGCGCCGCCCACCACGTCAGCGCCGCGACGACGACCGGCGCGACCAGCGTCCTCAGCACGAGGCGAACGACGTGCGCCGCCGGCAGCCCGCGGCGGAGCGCGTCGACGACGTCGAGCACGGCAGCGATCGCGGCGAGCGCGAGCAGCAGCCAGATCGTTCCCGGCAGCTTGCCGAGCTGCAGCATCGCGAGCGTCAGCGCGCCGTACGCGACGAACTCGCCCTGCGGGATGAAGATGACGCGCGTGACCGCGAAGACGAGGACGAGCGCGAGCGCAAGCAGCGCGTAGACGGCGCCGTTGGTGACGCCGTCGAGGGCGAGGATGCCGGCGATCGACAGGTCCATCGCACGCGATGCTAGGGCCTGCCTCGCCGGTGTCTACTCAGTGGACGACCGTCCAGTCGCCTCCCTTGACCTGCAGCAGCACGCCGGTCTCGGGCGTGTAGCCGAAATGGTCGGTCGCCGTCCAGTTGAGCACACCCTGCGACACCGGCGTCCTGCCCATCGTCTCGAACGCATCCTTCAACGCCTGGCGGAACTCGGCTGTTCCGGGCTTCGCCTTCTTGAGCGCGATCGGCACTGCCTTTTGGAGGACGACGACGACGTCGAAGGCGTGCGCGCCGAACTGGTTCGCGCTGCCCTTGCCGTTGGCCTTCTCGAACTCGGAGATGTACTTCATGCCGAGCGCCTTGCTCGCGTTCGCCTCCGGCAGCTTGTCGGCGACGACGGCGGGGCCGGACGAGACGAACGAGCCCTCGACGTCGGCACCGCCGACACGGATCAGGTCCATCGTCGCCGCGCCGTGCGTCTGGTAGATCTTGGTCTTCGGGTAGCCGCGCTCGACGAGCCCCTTGTGCGGCATCGCCGCGCCGCTGCCGGAAGCGACGACGAGGATCGCGTCGGGATTCGCCTGCACGAGCTTCAGCGCCTGGCCCGTCACCGAGGTGTCGCTGCGCGCGAAGCGCTCCGTGTCGACCAGCTTGATGCCTGCCTTCTCGGCCAGCGGCTTGATGTCGGTGAGCCACGCTTCGCCGTAGCCGTCGGAGTAGCCGAGGAAGCCGTACGTCTTCACGCCGATCTTCTTCCAGTGCTCGACGATCGGGATCGCCATCACGGCCGTCGACTGCGGCATGCGGAACGACCAGGCGTCCTTGCCCGGCGGCAGGTTGGCCGGCGAGAGCATCAGCTGCGGCGTCTTGCCCTCGGAGCAGACGTCGGCCATCGCGATCGCGACCGGCGTCGTCACCGAGCCGACGACAACGTCGACGTGGTCCTCGCTGATGAACTTGCGCGTGTTCTGCACGCCCTTGGTCGGATCGGTCGCGTCGTCGAGGACGATGACGTTGAGCTTCTCGCCGGCGATCTCCTTCGGCCAGAGCGCGATGCCCTTCTGGGTCGGGATGCCGAGCGCCGAGGTCGGTCCGGTGAGCGAGATGCTGACGCCGATCGTCAGGTCGGCGAGTGCGCTCGGCGCGAAGCCCGCGCCGGCGGCGGCGGCGACGGCAAGCGTCAGCAGTCGGATCGTCTTTCTCATGCGATGTCTCCTGTGGTGGATCGAAAGCGGCGTCATTCGCAGAGGGCGCGAATGTCGTCGGGAATCGGGATCGCGCGCAACCGGTCGGGGTTGTCGGGATCGCGGCGAACGAAGGCGCGCGTCTCGCGGCCCTCGCAGATCAGGGTGTCGCCGCGGGTGACGCGGTGGTGCTGGATGAAGACCTTGGCGCGCCACTCGACGACGTGGGTCGCGATCGAGAGCTCCTCGGCGTACGTCGCGGCGGTGACGAACCGGGTCGAGATCTCGAGCAGCGGCGTGCCGACGATCCCGCGCGTCTTGACCAGCTCGCGCCACGGCGGCACGCCGCACTGGATGAAGAACGAGAGCGAAGCGGCGTCGATCCAGCGCTGGAAGTTGGGATAGAAGACGATCCCCGCCGGGTCGCAGTCGCCGAACTCGATCCTCACGCGGTGGTGCGTCGTGCGCGCCATCGCAGGCCTCAGGCGACGCGCGGCACGAGCACGTCGCTGCCGCCGGCGTAGAGCCGCTCGACGTCGGCAGCACGGTGCGTCAGCACGGCGCGCTGATTGATCGAGCCCTTGTCGGTGATCTCGCCGCGATCGATCGACGGTGGCTCGACGAGCACGAGCGCGCGCGCGACGCGCGTCGCGCTGCCGGTGCCGCTCGACCAGAGGCCGTCGACGAGCCGCCGGAAGAACGTGCGCACGCGCTCGTCGGCGAGCACCGCCGCGATCGGCGCGTCGGCGGCGGCGTGCGCGAACGCGCGGCACGCGTCGGCGCGCGGGAAGAGCAGGATGCCGATGTCGTCGCGGTCGATGCCGGCGATGACGACATCCTGCACGAGCGGGTCGCCGGCGGCGATGATCTTTGCGCGCAGCGGCCCGACCGAGACGAACGTTCCGGTCGAGAGCTTGAA
>DATJIM010000245.1:0-10311 GCA_035493195.1 Caldimonas sp. | reverse complement strand
GCTGCTGTTCGCGCTGGCGAAGAAGAACGGCGTCGCGCTCGCGTACCCGAGCGTCGAGGCGCTTCGCGCCGCGTACAGCTTCTCGGACCTGCAGAGCTTCCTCGACATCTACTACGCCGGCGCGAGCGTGCTGCTGCACGCGAGCGACTTCGAGGCGATGGCGATGGCCTACTACGCGCGCGCCGCTGCCGACAACGTCGTCCATGCCGAGATCTTCTTCGACCCGCAGACGCACACGGCGCGCGGCGTTCCGATCGCGGCCGTGATCGAGGGCCTGGCGCGCGCCCGCGACCGCGCGGCACGCGAGCTCGGCGTCAGCGGCGCGCTGATCCTCTGCTTCCTGCGCCACCTGAGCGAGGACGACGCGCTGGCGACGCTCGACGCCGCGCTGCCGCACCGCGCCGAGCTCATCGGAGTCGGGCTCGACAGCAGCGAGCGCGGGCATCCCCCGGAGAAGTTCGCGCGCGTCTTCGCGCGCGCCGGCGAGCTCGGCCTGCACCGCGTCGCGCACGCCGGCGAGGAGGGTCCGCCGAGCTACATCGAAAGCGCGCTCGACGTGCTGCATGCCGAGCGGATCGACCACGGCGTTCGCTGCGTCGATGACCCGGCGCTGGTCGCGCGGCTCGCGCGCGAGCGGATCGCGCTCACCGTCTGTCCGCTCTCGAACCTGAAGCTGCGCGTCTTCGCCACGCTCGCCGACCACAACCTCGCCGCGCTGCTCGCCGCGGGGATCCGCGCGACGGTGAACTCCGACGACCCGGCGTACTTCGGCGGCTACGTCAACGACAACTTCGTCGCGACGTTCGAGGCGCTGCCGCAGCTCGGCGTTGCCGACGCGTATGCGCTGGCACGCAACAGCTTCGACGCGAGCTTCGCCGACGCGAGCGCAAAGCGCGCGATGGTGGATCGCCTCGACGCCGCGTTCGCGCGCTTCGGCGCATGATCGAGCTGCTGACCGACCCTCGAGCGTGGCTCGCGCTCGCGACGCTGATCGGGCTCGAGCTCGTCCTCGGCATCGACAACATCGTCTTCATCTCGATCCTCGTCGACAGGTTGCCGAAGGCGGCGCAGGAGCGGGCGCGGCGGATCGGACTCCTGATGGCGATGGTGATGCGGATCGCTCTCCTGCTCGCGCTGTCGTGGCTGGTCGGGCTGACCGCGCCGCTCGTGACCGCGTTCGGCCACGAGATCTCGGGTCGCGACCTGATCATGATCGGCGGCGGCCTGTTCCTGCTCTGGACGGCGACCGTCGAGATCCACACGGCGGTCGCCGGCGATCCGGCCGGCGCCGCCGCGCCGCGCCCCGCACCGCTGACGTTCGCGTCTGCGGTCGGCCAGATCCTGGCGATCGACCTCGTCTTCTCGCTCGACTCGATCATCACCGCGATCGGCATGGTCGACCGCATCGAGATCATGGTCGCCGCCGTGGTCGCGTCGGTCGCGCTGATGATGCTGTTCGCGGCGCCGATCGGCCGCTTCGTCTCCGAGCACCCGACGATCAAGATGCTCGCGCTCTCTTTTCTCGTCGTCGTCGCCGTCCTTCTCGTCGCCGAAGGGTTCGACCAGCACGTGCCGAAGGGATACATCTACTTCGCGATGGCGTTCTCGGTCGCGGTCGAGACGCTCAACATCCGCGTGCGGCGCTCGCGCGCAACCACGGAGAACCGGTCATGACCGCCACGAATCCGCGTCGAGTGACGCTCTTCCACGCGCCGCAATCGCGCTCGGGTGGCGTGCTCGCGCTGCTCGAGGAGATCGGCGCCGACTACGAGCTGAGCGTCCTCGACCTGCGCCACGGCGAGCAGCGCAAGGACTCCTATCTCGCCGTCAACCCGATGGGCAAGGTGCCGGCGATCGTCCACGACGGCGCGCTCGTGACCGAGCAGGGCGCGGTCTACGCCTATCTCGCCGACCTCCATCCCGAGTCCGGTCTTGCACCCGCGATCGGCGATCGTCTGCGCGGCCCGTATCTGCGCTGGCTCTTCTTCTACGGCTCGTCGTTCGAGCCCGCGATCGTCGACCGCTCGCTCAAGCGCGAGCCGGCGGCGCCGGCGACGAGCCCGTACGGCGACTACGACACGATGCTGACGACGCTCACCGACCAGCTCGCCCGCGGCCCGTATCTGCTCGGCGACCGCTTCAGCGCCGCCGACGTCCTCTGGGGCGGCGCCTTGCGCTGGACGACGAGGTTCAAGCTCGTCCCGGAGTTGCCGGTCATCGTCGACTACGTCGCGCGCGTCACGTCGCGTCCGTCGTTCGTCCGCGCGGCGAAGATCGACGCCGATCTGCTCGCTGCCCGCGGACCGTAGGCCGGTGGCGGGAGTCGCCGCAACCGTCGAGCGGGCTCGCGCGCTCTGCCGGCAGGGACGCTTCGCCGAGGCGAGGGCGCTGCTCGAACCATTCGCTGCAAGCGGTTCGCTCGATCGCCGCGTCGCAGCGCTGCTCGGCGAGGCGTGCCTGCGCCTCGGCGACGCCGCGGCGCGCGGCGGCGACGTCGCCCGCGCGCTCGCCTGCTACGAGCGCAGCGTCGCGCTGCGGCCGGACGACTTCGAGGCGCATTTCAACCGCGGCGTCGTCCTCTACCACGCCGGCGACGCGGCCGGCGCGGCGGCGTCGTACCGGCGCGCGCTCGCGCTCGCACCGCAGCTCGCGGCGGCGCACAGCGCGCTCGGCGTCGTCGAGAGCGAGTCCGGCGCACACGACGAAGCGCTCGCGAGCCATTCGCACGCGGTCGCGCTCGCTCCGGACAACCCCGAGCTGCACAACAACCACGGCCTCGCGCTCGAGCGCGCGCAGCGGCCGCTCGACGCGATCCGCAGCTTCGACGCGGCGATCGCGCTCGACGACGGCTTCGGCGCAGCGTGGTGCAACCGCGGCGTCGCGTTGCACCGGCTCGGCCGCTTCGCCGACGCGCTCGCGAGCGCCGACCGTGCGATCGCGATCGATCCCGACGACGCGGAAGCGTGGTCGAACCGCGGCCTCGCGCTGCACGACCTGCACCGGCGCACCGAGGCGATCGCCGCGCTCGCCACGGCGACCGAGCTCGCGCCGCGGCTCGCCAATGCGTGGGCGAACCTCGGTGCCGCGCTCAACGCAGCGAAGCGTCACGACGAGGCGCTCGTCGCCTACGACCGCGCGCTCGCGCTCGACCCGGCGCTCGGCGAAGCCCGCGGCGATCGCCTGCACACCGCCATGATGGTGTGCGAGTGGCGCGGCTTCGACGACGAGGTCGCCGCGCTCGGCCGGGCGATCGGCGAAGGCAGCGCGATCGTCCATCCATTCACGCTGCTCGCGACGCCGCTGCCCGCGGCGCTGCAGAAGCGCTGCGCCGAACGCTACGTCGCGGCGCACTGGCCCGAGCCCGAGCGCGCCGCCGCGATCCCGGCGACGCCGCGCGCCGCCGATGGCCGCATCCGCATCGGCTACTTCTCCGCCGACTTCCGCGAGCACGCGATGATGCATCTCATCGCCGAGCTGTTCGAGCGCCACGACCGCGACCGCTTCGAGGTGCACGCGTTCTCGTTCGGACCCACCGCGCCCGATCCGATGCGCGAGCGCGTGATGCGCTCGTTCGAGGAATTTCACGAAGCGGGCACGCTCGGCGACGCCGAGGTCGCGGCGCTCGCGCGCGAGATCGGCATCGACATCGCGGTCGACCTGGCGGGCTTCACCCACGGCGCGCGGCCCGGCATCCTCGCGGCGCGCGCGGCGCCGGTGCAGGTCAACTACATCGGGTTTCCGGGCACGCTCGCGTCGCCATTCATCGACTACGTGATCGCCGACGACGTCGTCATCCCTGCGGAGGCGCGCGGCGACTTCGGCGAGGCGGTCGCGCGCCTGCCGAACTGCTACCTGCCCAACACGTCGTGGCAGCCGCTCGCACCGCCGTCGCTCGACCGCGCGGCCGCGGGCCTGCCCGACGGCGGCCTCGTCTTCTGCTCGTTCAACAACACGTTCAAGATCACGCCCGACGTCTTCGCGGTCTGGATGCGAATCCTGCAACGCGTGCGCGGAAGCGTCCTCTGGCTGATCGAGGCCAGCGCCGCCGCGGTCGCGAACCTCAGGCGCGAGGCGGAGCGGCAGGGCATCGCGGGCGAGCGCATCGTTTTCGCGCCGCGCACTCACCGCGACGAGCACCTGCGTCGCCATGCGCTCGCCGATCTCTTCGTCGACACCTTTCACTACGGCGCGCACACGACCGCGAGCGACGCGCTGCGGGCCGGGCTGCCGGTGCTGACGCGGCGCGGCGGCACGTTCGCGTCGCGCGTCGCCGCGAGCCTCGACTGCTGCGTCGGGCTCGACGACCTCGTCGTCGCGGGCGCGGCGCAGTACGAGGACCTGGCGGTGGCGCTTGCCGCGGACCGCGGGCGGCTCGCGGGGCTGCGCGAAAGGCTCGCCGCGGCGCTGCCGACGACGCCGCTCTTCGACGCCTCGGGCTTCGCGCGCGACATCGAGCATCTCTACGCGCGCATGCACGCGCGCCGGCTCGCCGGGCTCGCGCCGGCGGACCTCGCAGCCGAGCCCGCGCCCTAGGGGCGCCTCAGTCTTCGTGCAGCTCGGCCATCAGCTCGTGCTTGCGCTCGGCGAGCTCGGCGCCGAGCTCGTCGAGGTCGATCCCCGACTTCTCGGCCTGCGGGAAGATCTCGGTCTCCTCTTCCTGCACGTGATGCTCGACGTACTCGGCGAGAACCAGCACGCGGGCATCGAACAGCGGGTCGTCCGGCTCCATCGACTCGATCTGCTCGATCAGGTCGCGCGCGATCCCGTGCTCGACCTCGGCCTGGTCGAGCGCGAGGTCGCCCTCGAGGCGCTCGCGCAGCGCGGGGTAGAAGATGTCCTCCTCGATCTCGGCGTGCACCGTGAGCGCGCTGCAGATCTGGCCGGCGAGCTCGCCGCGCCGGTCGTCGTCGGTGCTGTCCTGGACGAGCTGCCGGTACTCCTCGAACATCTGCTTGACTTCGGCGTGGTCGCTCGAGAGCAGCGACACCGCGTCCTGCTCGGCGAGCTCGTCGTCTTCGGATTCGTCGCTGACTTCGTCGGGCGACTCGAACGGATCGTCGGGTCTGGCCATGGCACCTCCTCTGCGGTCGTGACGGTCGCGGCGGCGACCTCGGTCGGCCGCGCGGCAATGGATGTGCCCGACATGCCGACCAGCGCCGGGCGATACGATCGATCCACGACCGGAGTTCTCGATGCACGCCGCGACCGCTTTCCTCTCGGGCCTCGCCGCTGCTGCCGCACTCGCGGTCGCCGTTCCTGCCGCTGCGGCGCCGACCGAGCCGCAATGGTTCGCCGCCGCGCAGGCCGCCGAGACGGCGGTGATCGCGAGCCTCAAGGACATGGTCGCGATCGAATCGGGCAGCACCAACGCCGCCGGGTTGGCGCAGATGGCCGACTACGTCGAGCGTCGCCTGCGCGACGTCGGCGCGCGCACCGAGCGGATCGCCGGCGCGGGCGGACGCGGCACGATGGTGCGCGGCACGCTGACCGGAACGGGAACGAAGAAGCTGATGCTCATCGCCCACATGGACACCGTCTATCCGACGGGGACGCTCGCGTCGCAGCCGTACCACCGCGACGGCAACAAGCTCTACGGTCCCGGGATCGCCGATGACAAGGGCGGGATCGCGGTGATCCTCCATTCGCTGGCGATCCTGAAAGACGCGGGTTGGCGCGACTACGCCCAGCTCACGGTCGTCTTCAACCAGGACGAGGAGGTCGGCTCGACCGGCTCGGGCGAGACCATCGCGCGGCTCGCCGGCGAGCACGACGTCGTGTTCTCGTGCGAGCCCTCGGCTGCGCGTGGCGTCGCGGGCAGCGAGATCCTGCTGCTCGGCGCTGCCGGAACCGCGGTCGCGACGATGGAGGTCAGCGGGCGCTCGGCGCACGCCGGCGCAGCACCCGAGGCCGGCCGCAACGCACTGATCGAGCTGGCGTACCAGCTGCAGCAGACGCGCGATGTCGCGAAGTCGATCTCCGGTGCGCAGCTGAACTGGACGATGGCGCAGGCGGGCGTCGTCTCGAACCAGATTCCCGAGAAGGCGACTGCGCGCGCCGACGTCCGCATGACCGCGCCCGGCGCCGCCGAGAAGCTCGCCGCCGCCTTGCAGGAGAAGGTCAACGCCGGCCACCTCGTTCCTGACACGCGCACCACCGTCACGATGCAGATCGGCCGTCCGGCGTTCGTCGCAGACGAGCGCTCGCGCGCGTTCGCGAAGCAGGCGCTGGCGATCTACGCCGAGCTCGAGGGCCGCGCGTTGGCGTTGGTGCCCATGACCGGCGGTTCGACCGACGCCGGCTTCGCCGCGCAGTCGGGCAAGGCGATCGTGATCGAGAGCTTCGGGCTCGGCGGCGCCGGCTACCACGCGCGCGACGAGTACATCGAGGTCGACTCGATCGTGCCGCGTCTCTATCTGATGATGCGGATGCTGCAGAGCGCGGCGCGGCTGCCCTGAGCGAAGGCTCGACGCGCCGCGTTCAGTCGAGCGCGTGCAACGCCGCGCTCACGCCCGGCAGCATGCGGGCCTGCATCTCCGGCGTCGCCTGCTCGCGCAGCGACGCGTAGAGCGGCAGCAGGAATTGCGCGAGGTCGTGACGTGCCGCGAGCGCCGCCTGCGTCGCCGGTGCGCCGTGCGGCAACCGTGACGCCAGCGCCGCGAACCATGCGCTCCAGTCGTCGCTGCTCAGGACGCCGCGCCGACCGATGTAGAACACCGGCGCCATCAGGCGGTCGCCTTCGCCATAGACGTAGAAATGACCCGCAGGCATCACCTGCGCGGCGATCGCGGCAAGCAGGCCGTCGAGCTGCGCGCGATCGAGTGCAGGATTCAGAGCGAGCTGCAGCATCAGGTCGGCGCCGTGCGCGACGCCGTGGCGCCAGCCCTCGCGCTCGTCGAAGCCGCGGTAGTCGCGCACGTTCGCGAGATACGCGGTGCCCGCGCGCAGGAGCGCCGCGCGCTCGTCGGTAGAGAGGAAAGGCGCGACGCGATCGGCGCGAGCGACCTCGGCGAGCACGAGCGCCGCGAACGGGCGCGCGAAACCCGCGGGGTCGTCGGCGGCGAGGCGGGCGACGAGCGTCGCGCGGATCGTCTGCAGCGTCGCCGGCGCGAGCTGGCGACCGCGCGACCAGCGCTGGATCGCGGCGAAGGCGAGGTCGTCGCGCAGCGTCGGGTCGGGGTCGGCGAGGCAGTCGAGCAACTCGAGCGCGAGCGCTTGCCGGCGCCTGTCGTCGTCGAGCGTCCATCCGGCACGCGCGAGCGCTTCGAGCGCGGCGCGGTCGGCCGACGCGGGCGGGCACGCGGCGGCGACAGCGCCCGTGCCGAGCACGAGCGAGGCGATGCAGACGAGGCGCGCCGCCGCTGCGGCGCCGCAGCGGCTAGCCAGCGCGGCCCGCGATCTCGCGCGGCTGCTCGCGTGGCTGCGCGCGCCGCTCGAACGGCGCGCGGTCGGGACGCGCCATCTCGATCGAGACGAACTCGGCGGCAGCTTCGGGGGCCATCGCGCGGGTTCGCTCGAACGCGTGCATGTCCTTGGCGAGACGCTCGGCTTCGATCCGGGAGATCTGGTGGTCGAGCTCGGCGATGCGCAGCGCGCAGCGGCTGCGCCAGGTGGCGGAATCGAGGATGTCCATCGGCAGCAGAACCTTTCGCGTCCAGCGTCGCGGCGGCCCGCGTCGGCCGTCGCGCCGTCGTTGTCTCGTCGTCGTTCGAACGCGCCCATCATGGTGCCGATCGGCGCGACACGCAACACATCTCGTCACGATTGACACCTTTGGTGCCGCGGATGCGGGGGTCGGCCGGCGCGCTGGCGCCGGCGCCGCTCGCGCGGCCGCCGCAGATCAGGAGCGCCAGGCGGCGCGGGCGAGGCGGACGAGCTTCCGGTTGGTGTCGGCGAGGCCGTCGTCGAGCAGCCCGGCGACTTCGGACTGCGCCTTTTTCCAGCCGACCAGCGCCTTGGCAAACACCGTGCGGCCGCTGCGCGTCAGGCGCGGGATGCGTTGCCGGCGGTCGTCGCCGACGTCGAGCGCGACGAGGCCTTCGCGTTCGAGGATGCGCAAGGTGCGGATCAGCGTCGTCTCGTGCATGGCGAGCCGCGCAGCGAGCTCCTTGACGGTGACGCCGTCGGCGCTCGAGACCGCCCACAGCACCGCCATCTGGCTCGCCTGGATTCCGGCACTGGCGAGATGGCGGTCGTAGACGCTGGACACCGCGCGTGCCGCCATGCGCAGGTTGCCGCAGAGGCAGTCGAGACCGCGCCGGCTGAGCTGGTCGACGACATCCATCGGCGGCAGTATAGGTGCGCGGATTTGCGGCGATCGCGCGCGCGCTGGACTGGTTCGCACGACGCTCATACCGACCACGCGACGGCGCGAAGCTCGTCGTCGTCCGCTTCGCCGGGACCGTCGCGCAGCAGGTAGCCGCGTCCGTACACTGTCTCGACGTGCAGCGCGTGGCCGGCGACTTCGCGCAGCTTCCTGCGGATGCGGCAGACGTGCATGTCGGCGCTGCGCCGCGTCTCCGCGTTGGCGCTGCGGCCGAGCGTGCGCGCGATCGTTTCGCGATGGACGAGCTCGCCGGGGTGCGATGCGAGCAGGAGCAGCAGCTCGAACTCGCCGCTCGTGAGCGCGAGCTCGGCATCGCCGATGCGCGCCGTCGCGCGGCGCGGGTCGAGCCGGAGCGGACCGAAGTGGACGTCGGCGCGCTCGTGCCTCGGCCGCTGCTGCGCGATGCCGACGAGGCAGCGCAGTTGCGCGGCGACGATCCTGAGCGACGTCGGCTCGACGAGCACCTGCGCGGCGCCGGCGTCGAGCACCTGCAGCTGGCGCTCCTCGCTGGCGGCGTCGAGGACGGCGAGGGTCGGCACGTCGGCGGCGTCGCGCAGGCTCTGCAGCAAGCGCAGCAGCGAGGCGTCGAAGCCGCGGCCGAGCAGCAGGGCGGCGTCGAAGCGCCACTGCGCGAGCACGGCGAGCGCCGACGGCAGCGACTCGACGTAGTAAGCCTTGAAGCCCGCGCAGCTCAGCTCGTGGCGGAAGGGCTCGCAGAGGTCGCGATCGGAAGCGATGACGAGGACGAGCGGAAGCATGGCGGTCAGTGCGGCGCAGCCGCTTGGCGAAGATGGCGAAAGAGCGTCGATCGCGAGCCGAAGCCGCTGCGCTCGGCGGCCTCGCCGCGACCGACGCCGGACGCGAGCAGCCGGCGCGCGACGGCGACGCGCTTCCTGACGAGGAACGCATGCGGCGTCTCGTCCATGACGAGCGCGAACAGGCGCGCGAAGTGGAACGGCGAGAGATTCGAGACGCTCGCGAGCTGCTCGACCTTGAGCGGCTCGGCGAAGTGGCCCTGGATGTAGTCGGCGCTCAGCAGCAACCGTCTGAAGAGCGCGACGCGCGTCGCCGGCCGCGCGCATTCGATCCGCGCCGCGCGTGCGCGAAGCGCCTCCTCCTCGGCGACGAGACCCGACCACAGCTCGGCCGCGACATCACCGGTCGGGACGGCGCGCCGGCCACGCTCGCAGCGTTCGGCAAGGGCGACGATCGCGCGGCCGACCCGCCCGTCGACCGAACGGAGCGTCGGCGTGAACTCGACAGCCGGCAACGGCGCATCCGCCGGCACGGCGAGCTCGATGACGAACGGCTCGGTGTTCGCTTCGGCAGCGAGCGGAGGCGCCGCCGACGCTGCGACGGCGAAGACGTCGACGTCGATCCGCGCCGGGCGCGGCGTCCACGCGATCGTCTCGGCGCCGCGCCGCACCGTTCGCAGCACGACGCGGTCGGCGATCGCCGCGCACGGCTCGCTCGTCCGCCAGGGTGCGGGAGCGCGCAGGCTCGGGATCGGCGTCATGTCGCTGCAGCTCTGGTCGACGCGCCGGATCGACGTCCGAGCGCGTGGAACCCAGTATAGATGCATATGCATCCTCATGCGGGAAGATCTTGTCGCCGACCGTTGCGCGGGGGCGATTGTTTCGAACCTGTCGCGAAGCGGCGCGAGCGTTGCGTGCACGACGCGCGCGTCCGAGATTCGCAGGAACTGCAACGCGCTCCTCACGACGCGTTCACAGAATCGGCGTTCGCTCGCGAGACATCGAGCTCGCGCACATCGAACAGCGATCGACGTCGGAGGGGACGAATGAGGACGACGAAGCTCTGCAGTGCATTGATGCTGGCCTCGGGGAGCGTGCTGCTGAGCGCAGGCCCTGCCGCGTTCGCGCAGACGACGACGGCGCCGGCGACGCAGACGCTCGAGCGGGTCGAGATCACCGGCTCGAACATCCGGCGCATCAACTCGGAGACGGCGTCGCCGGTCTCGACGTTCA
>DATJIM010000244.1:0-19946 GCA_035493195.1 Caldimonas sp. | reverse complement strand
CGTGGGCGTCGTCCCCGGTGGCGCGGTGAAGCTGACACGCAGCGTGAACGAATTGCCGCCATAGGCGAATGGCGCGCCGCTGAGCAACCACGAGCCGAGGTTGTCGACGTTGCCTGCCGGAGTCAGCATGCCGGTCGACCCTAGTCCTGCCACGCCGCCCGCACTCACGACGTTGAACGTCGAGTTGTTGTACGTCAGACCCGAACCGGCGAGGACGTCGCTCGCCCCCGCATTCGTCGTTTCCGGCACGCAGGCGGCGCCGAAACAACCATTGGTGAAGCCGGTGAAGGTGGTCTGAGCGCTCGCTGTGCCGCACGCGAGGGCAGAGACCGCACCGGCGGCCACTGCCAGGGCGCGGGGCCGCAGCAGGCTCGTTAAACGTTTCATGAACACGCTCCTAGAGAGTTGAAGCTGGGCCGAAGGACCCCGGCAACGCCGGGTGCTTTTGCCACAGCATTGGGCCCCATCGACCGTTCGGCCGGGACCCCGTGTTCAAGGGGTTGTGTGTAGGAGATTTCTGGCGTGCGGGCGGCACGCAGATTGCCCTACTGACTTTTCGCCTTTGCGCCGCGGCGGCGCGCGATTCCGCCCGCGACGCCGAGCCCCGTGAGCATCAGCGCGACGCTCGAAGGTTCGGGAATGGGCGCGAAGATGACGTCCTGATGATCCGCGCTCTCGATGACGTCGATCGGACGCACCGGTGCACCGCCGATGCCAGCGAGCCAGCTCGATGCGAGCGTCAGCGCGCCGCTCGATGCCGCGGTGCCGCCGCTGAAGCGCGCCGCGCCGCTCGCAAGGCTGTACGGCCCGACGGTCGTCTCGTACGCGATCTCCCAGACCGCGATCTGGAACGCCGCCTCCTCGACGCTCGTGTCGACGACGCCGGCGACGTTGTAGAGGCGGCCGAGATCGTCGTACGCGCGAGGGTTGATGAAGACATGGCTCGTGCCCGGAGGCGTGTACTCGGGATAGAGCGTGCCGAACGTGATGTGCTGGTAGAGGTCGACGCAATAGCTGACGAACGACGGGCCGCCGTTCAGCACGGTCGCGAAGCCGCCGGCCGCGGCGCTGCCGGACGTCGAGACGTTGGGTGCGACGAGCGAGTAATCGACCGACTGCGACCCGTGGGCGAAGCCGGTGAAGGTGACGTCGTCGGCGCGTGCGGGCGCGGACGCTGCGAGGGCTAAGGCGGCGGCGACGATCGGAGACAGAGGAACGGTTCGCATGGTGGTCCACGGTTGGCGCGCCGAGGTTCGACGCAATGGCGCGTGACTCTGAACGGCGTCGCGTGCGCCACCAATCCCCCGCCTCCGGGGCGTCGCGGGTGATCAGGACAGACGGTTGCGCAACGCGGGCTCAAAGCCGCAATGGCGTTGCCGAGTGTTCGATGCGCAACACGATGTGCGTGTTTGGATCGATTCGACGTGACGCGCGTTGCAGCGCGGATTTGCGGCGTTGTCCGACGCGATCGCACAGCGATGGGCACGGTGCTTGCCATCCCCGCGCCCTTTGCGCAAGCCCGCATACGCAAAATCCCGTGGATGGGGGGATGCACGTGCGAGCAGGATCAGCAGACTGAGTCCGGCAGCGGATCCATAGCTGCTTTCTCGCAAACGCAAAGTGCTGCGAATGCATCGTTCCCTTTTTCTCGGAGACTTCCCATGAGATACAAACCCATCGCTCTCGCAGCGGCGGCTCTAGCAGCCAGCCTTGCCGCTGCGCCAGCAAGCGCGGACCTGATTCCGCTGACCCAGGTGCAGCTCCAGGGTCAAGGCGTCGGGGCCACCTTCACGACCCTCTTCCTGCAAGGCGCAGGCGCGTCGACGACCGAAAGCGGCGGCGTGTCGTTCAACGGCACCACCGCAACGCCGTTCGGCGACGCCGGCACCGGCGCATCGCAGTTCCGCAGCTTCACGTTCGCCGATCTGGCGATCACCAACCCCAGCCAGCTCGCGCTGATCGTCAACCTCGCCGAGCCCGGCTCGGAGTCGCCGCCTTCGGTGACCACGGCAGCGAGCACGCTCTCGGGCACCAACGCCATCTTGTCGAGCGGCATCACGCTGAACGTCTACAGCGCGACCGGCACGCTGCTGGAGCAACACACCGCGGCGAATGGTCTGACGTTGAACCAGGTCGCTTCGGGGCTCGGCGGCTCGGGTCTGGTGTTCGGCCTCACCGCGGCTGAGCAGACGCAACTCGCGAACACGATGGCCGCGAATGCTGGCAACGAAGTGTTCACGGTCGGCGCCACGTTCGGCAACTCGGCGGGAGGTCCGGAGACGATCTCTGCTGCCCGCCTGACGCAGGTCGCCGCCGTTCCCGAGCCCGAGACGTACGCGTTGATGCTTGCTGGCATCGGCGCGCTCGGCTTCGTCGCGCGGAGGCGTCGCAACCAGAGCTGATCGGCGCGTCGCGCTGCAAACGGCCTCGACGCGTCGAGGCCGTTTTGCTTGGACGCGTTCACAATCGATCCGATCTCTCTTCCGGCGCGATCGCGCGCCTCGACGACATGGATCAGGAGCTTCCCCGCCAGAGCAAAAAACGTCTCGCGCGCGCCGACATCCACGAGCAGTGGCAGCGCGACTATCTCGGCCCCGATCTCGACCGCTTTTACGACGCCGCGTTTGCACGCATCGTCGACGAGCTGCGCGATTCGACCGGCAAATCGGTGCTCGACCTCGGCTGCGGCTACTGCTATCACACGACGCGGCTTGCGCGCAGCGACCTCGACATCACCGCCGCCGACTTCTCCGAAGCAGCGCTCGCGCAGGCGCGCGAGCGGCTGCGCGACGCCGGTCTTGCAGATCGCGTCGCGCTGCGCTTGGCCGACGCGACGCGGATGCCGTTCGCCGACGCGTCGTTCGACAGCGTCGTCATGTGGGGCGTGCTGATGCACATCCCCGAATGCGAGAAGGCGCTCGGCGAGATCGCGCGCGTGCTCAAGCCCGGCGGCAAGTTCGTCCTTGCCGAGAACAACGCGCGCTCGCTCGAGGTCGTCTTCCTCGAGCGGCTCGTCAACGTCGCCAAGCGCGCGCTCGGTCGCGTTCCGCACGAGCGGCGGCGCGTGCCGCTCGGCATCGAGGAGTGGCAGGTCGCCGGCAGCGACGGGCTGATGGTGCGAAAGACCGACATGCCTGCGCTGGTGCGCCACTGCAGCGGCCTCGGGCTCGAGCTCGAGAAGCGTTTCGCCGGCCAGTTCACCGAAGCGTACGTGCGCGTGCCGACGCGGCTTGCGAAGCGCGCGATCCACGCCTTCAACCGCTTTTACTTCTCCCGCGTCGGCCGTCCGGGCCCGGCGCTCAGCAACGTGCTCGTGTTTCGCAAGCGACGCACGCCGTCGTGAGCCAGCGAGCCGCCGCTCAGTAGCGGCGCCAGTCGAAGAGGAAGCGCAGGCCGATCGAGTAGACCGTCTTCGTGTTCGGCGTCGCCGCGCCGATCGGCGAAACGACCTTGACACCGTGCGGCACGTCGGCGCCGGCGTAGAGCTGGACGATGATCGCCGAGCTCTGCTGGGTGTCGAACGCGCGATACGGCCGGTATTCGACGATCGGCAGGTCGTAGAACGTCGACTTGAAGTCGACCAGCGTCGGCGGTGCACCGGCGGCCGTGCTCGGCGCGAGGAGGCTGTCGCGCGCGAGCAGGCCGTAGAAAGTGACGCCGAGCTCGCGGCCGAGGACGAACTGGAAGCGCCCGATCGGCGTCGCGATTCCTGACTGCCATGGGATCAGGCCGCCGTTGCTCGCGGTGACCGCCATGTTGGTGTACGTCGTCGGCGAAGCGAGATAGAGCGGCGACAGGAACAGCAGGTCGCCGGGAATCACGTAGAACGGCATTCGCAGCCGCGTCGAAAGGCCCATCCGGTTCGGGATCGCGGCGCCGAGGCCGCCGGCCTGCTGCACGAGATCGCCGCTCGAGAGCTTGTTGGTCGAGGGCGAATCGCCGCGAACGCCGAGCGAAACGAAGACGAGACCATCGCCGGCGTCGCCGAGCACGCCGTCGAGGCCGAGCCCGACGCGCACCGAGAGGTCGACGTCGCCGATGAAGCCGCGCTTGGTTTGCGAATCGATGAAGCCGCCGTCGATGTAGCGGCCGCTCATCGAGCCTGCGAAGCCGAGGAACGGGCCGACCTCCGAGCGGAATCGCGGCATCGCGCCGAGCCCCGGCGAGAGGCTCGGGATCGGCGTCTGCCGAAGCACTTCGGCGAACAGCGGAACCTCTTCGGCCGTGAGGCGCTGTCCGTCCGGCCGCGCGACGATGGAGTTGTTCTTGCAGACGTTGAAGTCGTCGGCGAACGACGGCGCCTTCGGCGTGTACGGGAACGGACGTCCCTGCGCGCCCGTCGCGACGTCGACGACCTGCGCGAGGCTCGTGCGGATCGCGCTCGCGGCACGCTCGGCGTCCTGCGGCCGCATGTGCGCGTCGCCCATGAGCACCACCGATGACGAGCTGCCGCCCCACAGGAACGCTTCGAGCCCGGCGGCGTTGTAGTAATCGTGGGTGCCCTTGCGCTGCGACGCGTCGCCCCATGCTCCTGCGACGTGGCCGGCGGCGAAGGTGTCCTCGAGGAAGTGGAGCGCGAATGCCTCGTCGGTGAGCATCGAGCGCGCGAGCGACTGCCGCTCGGCCGGCGCGAGCTGCTCGCGCGCGAGCCGGCTCGCCTTCTGCAGCGCGCTCAGGTGGTACCAGACGTAGACGCCGACGGCGCTGATGTCGCTCCCGTTGCTGAGCGTCAGCTGGGCGTACTCCTGCGGCGTGACGTCGGTGCGCGGCCGGGGCAGCAGGAAGTGGGCGCCGTTCGAGCCGGCGCGCGTCGCGTACTCCGGGTCGGCGCGTTGCAGCCGCGTGTCGGCGGTGCGCAGCGCGTTGACGAGCTGCGCGCGAACCGCCTCGCTCTGCACGTAGCGTTGCAGGTCCGGGATGATTCGCGAGCCCTGCGCGGCCGACGACGGCGGCGCTGCGCGCTCGATCTGCGCGAGGTCGACCTTGAGCTGCGCGGCGACGTCGGCGACGCCGAGGATCCAGCCCGAGCCGAGGACGATGTCGAGCATGTCCTTGCTCGAACACGAGTGGTCGCCGGCGATGGCGCTGAGCGCTGCCCAGTCGATGCACGGCGGCGCGACGCCCTGCTCGACGTCGGCGCCGGCGGCGCAAAGCTGCTTGTCCTGGCCGCTGCGCGCCTCGGCCCAGAGGCCGTCGAATTTCGCCTTGCGCTCGGCGTCGAGCGTTCGCACTGCCTCGAGCGCGATGTCGCGGTGCTCGGGGTAGATCCACGCGAACGCCGGCTCGACGGTCAGGAGCGGCAGGGCGGCGAGCGCGATCGCGAGACGCCAGCGCGTGCGCTGGCTCGAAAGTCCGGTTCGGCCCAAGAGCTGTCCTGTGTTGTTCGCGCGGCCGGCGCGGACGAGGCCGCTTCGCACGACCACCCGCGTGCAAGGCGAGCATCGGGCCCGGAAAAGCGCGGCGAAATTGGACCTTGGCCCTATCCTTGTGATTTCGGGGAGAGTGGGCGGCGTACCATCGGAGGCCCGATCGCGCCGTCACCCGCAAGGCCGAGCACGCCCGAGAAGGATTCCATGCAGCGTTCTTTCGATCGCGGGGCGGTGCCCCGCGGCAAGCGCGCCTCTGCGTTCTCGCGGGCGGCGGCCACGGCGGTGCTTGCCGCCGTTGTCGGTAGCGTGGCCAGCTTGGCAATCGCCGCGCCCGGCTTGAAGCCCGACCGCTTTCGCGTCTCGTACCAACCGCCCGAGGACCCCGCGTACACGGCGATGTACGAGGAGCTGCAGGCGTCGCAGGTGCTCGAATCGCTGCGCAGCGTGCTGAGCTTCGTCCGCCTGCCGCGGACGGTGCGGCTCGTGCTCGTCGACTGCGACGGCGACGCCAACGCGTACTACGACCCCGACGAGCTCACCGTCAGCGTCTGCTACGAGTACGTCCAGGAGCTGCGCAAGCTCGCCGAGAATCCCGGCCGGCCTGCCGGCGTCACCGCCGAAAGCGCGGTGCGCAGCAAGCTGCTCGAGATCTTCCTCCACGAGTCGGCGCACGCGCTGTTCGACCAGCTCCGCATTCCGATCATCGGCAGGCAGGAGGAAGCCGCCGATGTCCTCGCCGGCGTCGTCATCCTGCACATGCGCAGCCGCAGCGCTCGCGAGACGGTGCAGGGCATCACCTGGATGTACGCGCAGGAAGCGAAGGAGGAGCGCGTCGGCCGCAAGAAGCTCGCCGACGTCCACCTGCTCGCCGAGCAGCGCTACTACAACTGGATGTGCCTCGCCTACGGCGCGCGGCCCGCGCTCTTCGCCGACCTCGTGCGCGACAACGTGCTGACCGCCGAGCGCGCGGAGACCTGCCAGGACGAATATCGGCGCGCCGCCTACGCCGTCACCAAGCTGATGGGGCCGTACCTCGACATCGGCCTGCGCGACAAGGTGCTCGCGCACCACTTCGTCCCCGGCAGCGACGTGACCGCGGTCGCCGCGCGACGCGACAACGACGCGGTGCGACCTGCGTCCCCGGCGGGGGGACGCGGCGCGGCGGCGAGGAACCGCTAGGCGCGACGACGCTCGCTGAGAGCCCGAGGCGGTCGTCCGCCGCCAGCGCGCCTGCGATTGGAGTTGGACTTTGGTCCAACGTTGTCGTCGCGTCGTGGGCCTAAGATCGCCGACGATGGACAACCGCGCACGGTGCTAGCGGCGCATCGATCGAGGAGGCGACGATCGCGACCCCGCCGTCAGAGCCCCCGGAGCTGCCCGCCGCCGACTCGGTCGATTCGCTCGGGCTGACCCGCCGCGACCGCCTGCTCGGCGCGGCGATGATGCTCGTCGTCGCCGCCGTCGTCGTGGCACTGATCGCGTTGTTCTGGCGTCCGGCGCCGCCCGACAAGGTCGTCATGAGCACGGGCGCCGCCGGCGGTGCGTACGAGGCGTTCGCCAGACGCTACCGCGACATCCTGGCGCGCTCGGGCGTCGAGCTGGTGCTGCGACCTTCGGCGGGCGCGGCAGAGAACCTCGATCGCCTGCGCGACCCCGGCAGCAACGTCGACGTCGCGCTCGTGCAAGGCGGCCTCGCGCGCCCTGGCGACGAAACGCGCCTCGTCACGCTGGGCGCCGTCGGCTACGAGGCACTCTGGTTCTTCCACCGGACGTCGATTCCGCTCGAACGTCTCGACGCTTTGCGCGGGCGAAGGATCGCCGCCGGCCAGCCCGGAAGCGGGACCCGCAAGACGATGGACGTGCTGCTCGAGCACCTCGGCATGCCCGAGGTCGCGGCGCAGTTCGTGCCGCTCGGCGGCCTCGAAGCGGCCGAGGCGCTCGAGCGCGGCGATGTCGACATTGCGATGCTCGTGTCGGCCGCCGACGCGCCGGCGGTACAGCGCCTGTTGCGCGCCGATGGCGTCGCCCTGATGAGCTTCGCCCGGCCGGATGCCTACGTCCGCCAGATCCCGGTGCTGACGCGGCTCGAGCTGCCCGAGGGCGCGGTCGATCTCAGGCGAAATCTTCCCGGCCAGTCGGTGACGTTGCTCGCGCTGAAGGCGAACCTCGTCGCCAGGAAAGACATCCACCCGGTGCTCGTCGATCTGCTGCTCGATGCGGCGCGCGAGGTGCACGGCAGCGGCGGCCTGCTTCATCGACCCGGCGAATTTCCCGCGGCCGAGTCCGACGAGTACCCGATCGCCGCCGACGCCGAGCGCTTCTACAAGACCGGGCCGTCGAGCTTGCGCAGCTATCTGCCGTACTGGGCGGTCGCGTGGATCCAGCGCCTCGTCTTCTTCGGGCTGCCGGTGCTGCTCGTCGGCATCCCGCTGTTGCGCACGCTTCCCAATCTCTACAGCTGGATCGTGCGGCGGCGGATCTACCGCTGGTACGGCGAGCTCGCGTTCATCGAACGCGCCGCCGCCGACCGACGCGGCAGCCGCGATGCGCAGATGCGACGGCTCGACGAGATCGAAGCGCGCATCAACGGGCTTCGCGTCCCGGCGTCGTTCGCCGGAGAAGCCTACACGCTTCGCCTGCACATGCGGATGGTGCGCGAGCGCCTGGCCGCGCTGTAGCGCGCCGACGCGACGCGCTCAGGGGACCTTCTTCCAGTCGCTCGGGTCGAAGAGATTCATCTTCGCGGCGGTCGCCGCCGACGTGGGTCCGAGGTCCTTCTCGTAGACGATGCCGTCGTGGTTGACGAGGAACGACTTGACGCCCGAGTTGCCGTACGACGCCGGCCAGGCGACGACTGCGAAGCCGCCGAACAGCCTGCCGTTGACGACGTAGTTGAACGCACCGCCGGGCGCCGCCTTGCCCTGCGCCGTCAGCAACCGGTAGTAGTAGCCGTGGTACGCGGCGGGCCCGGACTTGGCGGCGCCGGCATAACCTTCCTTCACGGCCTGCGCGACGAGCGGCCCGAGCGGGCTCTGCGGCTCGCCTGGCTTGGTCGGCCAATAGAGGCCGTCCTTCTTTCCCGGTGAGGAGCGGAACTTGGTCGCGTAGTCGTTGATGCCGTTGCGGTCGGGGTCGCTGGCGGCGTACTCGCGCTGCGCGTCGACGATCGCGAGCAGCGTCTGCACCGTGTCGAGCTCGTTGCGACCGACGCGGCGATTGAGGACCTCCTCGCGGCCGGCTTCGGCGTCGAACACCCAGCGGTCGCCGCGCTTGACGAGCGGCGCGGGGAACGACCAGTCGCCATCGCCTGCTTCGATGACCGCCTTCGAGTCGCCCTCCATGCGGATCGAGTTCTTGCGGTCGTACGCGTCGAGGAAGCGCTGCCGCTCCGCTGCGTCGGCGACCTTGTCGCCGCTCGAGAGCCAGCCCGGGTGCTTGCCCATCAGCTTGGCGATGTTCGCGGAGTTGCCGGTGCGCGCGGCATCGACGAGCGCCTTGGCGCCCTCCTGCGGCGTCGCGAACGCCGGTTGTGCTGCTGCATTCTCGGCGGTCGTCGGCGCCGCAGCGTGCGTGACGGGCGCGACCAGTGCGACGGTCGCACCAGCGATCACCGCAACCATCCATGTCGTCGTCTTCATGCGTGCTCTTGCTGAGGTTGCCGTTGCCTAGCGACGACCGCCGCCGCCACGGCCGCCACCGCCGCCGCGACCACCGCCACCGCCGCCGCCGAACGAGCCGCCGCTGCGGCCGCTGCTGCTCATCGAGCTGCGACTCGCCGCGCCCTGCGTGCTCGCCGCGCGCGTCGATGCGCCGCCGTTGGCGCCCGAGAAGCCGCCGCCGCTGCCGCGGTCCGTGGTGCCAGCGCTGGCACCGGCGCGATTGCCGCCGCCGACGTCGCGTCCGCCGGCGCCCGCCGAGCCCCGGTCGCCGCCGCCGACGCCGCTGCGATCGCCGCCAGCACCCGCGCTGCGGTCGCCGCCGATGCCGCCGCCGGTGCGATCGGCCTGCGAGACCCGGTTGTTCAGGTCGCCGCGATCCATGCTGCCGAGCTCGTTGCGTCCCTGCTCGGCGCGGCCGCGGAACTGGTCGCGCGACTGCGCCGCCTGCCGGTCACCGCCGCGGTTGTACTTCTGCGCGACACCTTGGTCCTTGTACGCGACGCCCTTGCGGTGCTCGGCCTTGTGGTTGAAGTTGCCGTTGTTGATGTTCTGGCGATTGAAGTTGTTGTACTTGTTGACGTTGATGTTGACGTTGTTGCCGCCCCAGTTGCAGTTGCCCCAGATCGCCGCGCCGACGAACACGCCGGTCGCGAAGGCGAGCCCGGGCGCATAGGCGTAGCCCGGCGGGTACATGTAGTAGGGCGGATAGCTCGGATACGGCCACGGGCCGTAGATCGTGCTCGGGTTGTACGTCGGCACGTACACCGTCTCGGGCTTGGCCGACTCGATGACGTAGACGGTCTTGTTCTCGACCGTCTCGGTCTTCACGGTCTGCTCTGGCGTCGACTTCAGGTTGCCCGCCTGGCTCGCCTTCGCACGCAGCGACTGCACCGTCGCGAGCACGGTCGCCTGGTCGGCGAGGAACGCGTCGCCGAGCTTTTGCGTCCACGACAGGTTCTCGTTCATCTGCTTGAGGACCTGCGGCACCGTGGTGAGCGCCTTGACGCTCTCGTCCCACGTCTGCTTCTGCATCTCGTCCTCGAGCGCCTTCTCCTTGACGTTCGGGTGCTCCTTCGTCCAGCGCGCCGCCTCGACGACCTCGAGCGGATACGTGCTCGCCATCAGGATCTGCGCGACCAGCGCATCGGGGTACAGCGCGATCGGCGCGAGCAGCTGATCGAGCTCCTGCTGCTTGTCTGCCGGTGCACCTTGCGCTGCCGCCGCCGGCGGAGCCGGCGCGGGCTGCTGTGCGACCGCCGGATTCGGTGAAACAACCGTCGCCGCCACGAGCAGCGACGCGGCCAGCGCTCCTTGAAGTTTCTCGATCGCGCCCATGCAACCCTTCGCCAGTGCCGCGGCAGCGGCCGAGCCCGCGCCGCTCGGAAATGTCCGAATCACTCTACTGCGCGTGCAGCGGCGCTCGCCATGGGACCTTGGTCCCTGTCGCCGCGGCCGGTGAGGGGTTCTAATTCGCGGCGGGCGCCGCAACGAGGAGCACGAACATGGCACACGATCGAATCCGCGACGCGCTGCACGCGATGGCCTGCGCGGCGCTCGTCGTTGGATGCATCCCCGCGGAGGCGACCGGCTGGGTCAAGCTGCTCGCTCGCACCGCTGCGGAGCAGTTCCAGGAAGACGATCTGCGGATGTTCCTCGAGGCCGGACGCGACGCGCTCAACGCCGAGGGGCCGCCGAAGACCGTCGAATGGTCGAACCCGAAGAACCAGACGGGGGGCAGCTTCCTCGTCGTCGGAGAGACGACGCGCTCCGGCCTGCCGTGTCGGCGGATCAAGTTCGCAACCTATGCGCCGGGCTTTGCGAATCCGCCCAAGACGTGGACCACCTGGACGTTGTGCAAGGTCGACGATCGCTGGAAGGTCGCCGACACCAAGTGAGTGGCGCCGCGCGGCGCGCGCCGACCGCCGCGGTCAGTTGACGGTGTAGCCGCGCCCGCCCATGCACGCACCGTACGCCTTGTAATACGCGCCGAGGTCCTGTTGCTGTTGCGCCGCCGCTTGCTGCTGCGCACCGCGTCGCTGGTTGCGCTTCGCGACACCGCCGACAACGGCGCCCTTCGCGGCAGCTTCGCCGACATCGTTGTCGCCGATCGCGCCGACCGCGGCACCGACCGCGGCGCCCTTGACGCGCTGGCCGCTCTTTTGCGGCGCCGCTGCCGGAGGCGGCGCTGCCGGATCGATTCCGGTGTTCGTCTTCGCCCAGGCAAGGCATTCGCCCTCGTCCTTCGTCTGCTGGCTCGGGGCCTGGCCCTTGGCGGGATAGGCGGCCGGCTTTTGCGCCGGCGCGGCGAATGCGATCGTCAGCAGCGCTGCGCCGACGACGAGTGGAAGTTTGCGATGCATGGCTGAGGTCCTCGGCGAAGCCCAGGAGCAGCTTAGGCGCGTACGGCTCGCGCGCCATTGGACCTAGGGGCAACCCGGGGCCGATTGCGCGACATCCGGGTGCGACGCGCGCCCCGGTGATCGGACCTAGGTCCAATTGGCGCACGCCGCCGCGCCGGCGAGCATCGCGAATCGAGGCGACCGGCGATGGACGACCCACGACACCGATCCGGCCGCCGCGTCGGCATCGACGCGTGGGCGGCCTGCGGAGCTGCCATGCATCCAGCGGAGGTCGAGTGATGAAGGCGATCCATGCGACTGCGGTCGCGGCCCTGGCCACAGCGGCCGCGCTCGCTCCTGCGGCCGTGGCGGCGCAAGCGGCGGACGCGTGGCAGTTCGACGCCGCGCTCTACCTCTACCTCCCGTCGGTCGACGGTACGACACGCTTCGGCAACGGCGGCGGCAGCGATGCGACGGTCGACGTCGCCAAGCTCCTCGAGAGCCTGAACGCGACGTTCCAGGCGTCGTTCGAAGCACGCCGCGGCCAGTGGGGTGGCTACACCGACTTCGTCTACGTCAACTTCAGCCATGCGAATTCGTCGACGCGCGAGCTCAGCATCGGCGGCATCCCGCTTCCCGCCGACGTCAGCGCGGCGACCGACTTGGGTCTGAAGGGCTCCGCATGGACGCTCGCAGGGCTCTATCGCGCGGTCCCCGACCCGGTGTCGCCGCTCGACGTCATCGCGGGCGCGCGGCTGCTCGACATCAAGCAGACCCTCGCGTGGCAGCTGAGCGGCAACATCGGCCAGTTTCCGGTGCAGGGGCAGGCGCGCACGCAGGAGGCGAGCGTCCACAGCCTCGACGCGATCGTCGGCGTCAAGGGTCGCGTCGCGCTCGGCGGCAGCAAGTGGTACGTGCCGTACTACCTCGACGTCGGCACCGGCGACGCCGACCTCACCTGGCAGGCGATGGCCGGCATCGGTTATTCGTTCGGAGCCCTGTCCGTCGTCGGCAGCTGGCGCTACCTCGATTACCGGTTCAAGTCGGGCAAGCCCTTCGAGACGCTCAGCTTCAGCGGCCCCGTCTTCGCCGCGGTGTACCGCTGGTGAGGCACCCGGCCATGCGACGCATCCTCTTTCGCACCTGCGCCGCGTTCGCGGCGGCCCTGCCGCTCGCCGCGCGCGCGTCGTTCCTGCCACCCGAGATGGTCGACAGCGCCGCGACGTACCTGGCGTGGTTCATCATCTTCGTCATGCCGATCGCAGCGATCGTGCTGTTCTGGCTCGTCCACATCCTGCCCGAGAAGGTCGCCGAGAAGCGCCACCATCCGCAGAAGGACGCGATCAACATCCTCTGCCTGCTGTCGCTGCTCTTCGGCGGTCTGCTGTGGCCGCTTGCCTGGCTGTGGGCGTACACCAAGCCGATCGGCTACCGCGCCGCGTACGGCACCGACAAGCACGACGAGTTCTTCGTGACGATGGGTGAGCGCGCACGCGCCGGCGAGCTCACCGCGGAAGAGCTCGCGCACTTGCGCGAGGAGCTCGACGGGATCGAGGCGCAGCGCCCGCTCGGGCCCGACCTGCGCACCGCCCGCGACAAGGTCGACGCCGCACTCGCGCACATCGGCGCCGCGTCGCCGACCACCGCCGAAGCCGCTGCCGGAGCCGAGTGATGGAAGCGCTGCTGCTCGGGATCTACTCGTTTTTCGTCTGGCTGATCTTCATCAAGTTCAAGTGGCTGCCGTGGACAACGCCATGGAAGGTCACCGTGGTCATCATCCCGATCGTCGCGTTGAGCGCGATGATCCTGGCGCTCAACGTCGTCGCACCGTCTTCGGGGGATGTGCGCGTCTTCAAGTACGTCGTCCAGGTCATCCCGCAGGTCAGGGGCCGCGTCCTCGAGGTCCCGGTCGAGCCGAACCGGCTCGTCAAGAAGGGCGAGCTGCTGTTTCGCATCGATCCGACGCAATACCAGAACGAGCTCAACGTCGCCAAGGCCAAGCTCGCCGCCGACGAGGCCAAGCTCAACCAGGCGAGCGCGAACGTCGTCGACGTCTCGGCAGGTGCGCGGCAACTTCAGGAGCAGCTCAAGTCGGCAAGCGCGCAGGTGCGTTCGCTGCAGCCGCGGCTCGACCTCGCGAGGCTGCGGGTTCGGCAGTACCGCGAACTGGTCGCGACCGGCGCGGGCGACCGCTTTTCGCTCGAACAGGCCGAGTCCAACGTGCTCGACCTGCAGAACCAGCTCGCGACGGCGACCGCGAACGAGGCGCAGGTCTCGCAGAAGCTGTCGGGCCAGGTCAACGGCGAGCAGGCGACGGTCGCGGGCGCGAGGGCGCAGTTCGCGACCGCGAAGGCGCAGGTCGACTCGAGCCGTGCCGACGTCGCCAACGCGCAGTGGAACCTCGACCAGACCACGATGTACGCACCGACCTCGGGCTACGCGATCAACGTCCAGTTGCGCCCGGGCTCGTACGTCGTCGCGGCGCCGTTCGCGCCGGCGATGTCGTTCGTCGAGGAGGAGTACCAGGTCATCGCGCTCTACCAGCAGAACGAGCTGGTGTACGTGAAGCCCGGCGACGAGGCCGAGTTCGCGCTCAACACCATCCCCGGCCGCATCATCAAGGCCAAGGTCGACTCGATCGTCTGGGCGCAGGGCCAGGGCCAGGTGCAGGGCCAGGTGCTGCAGGGCAACGCGCTGCCGCAGACCGGCGTGTACCCGCAAGCGCCCGGCCGCTATCCGGTCAAGCTCACGGTCGAGGACAAGGACAAGAACGTGTTCCTCGCCGGCGGCGCGACCGGCCACGGCGCGATCTACACCGAGCACGGCGAAGTGATCCACCTCGTCCGCAAGGTGATCGTGCGCATCGGCGCAATCACCGACTACCTCGTGCTGAAGCTGCACTGATGCGCGCCGGCCGTTCCAGCCGAGGGGTCGCCGGCGTGGCGCTCGCGCTCGCTTCGGCGGGCTGCGCGCTGCAGCGGCCGCCCGACGCGGCGGATCTGCAAAGGGACGCGCTGCAGAACGTCGCGCTGCCGGCGGCGTGGCAGAGCCAGGGCGGCACGCCGCAACTCGTCGTCGACGGCTGGCTCGCTTCGTTCGACGATCCGCAGCTGTCCGAGCTCGTCGCCGAGGCGCTCGTCTACAACGCCGACCTGCGCGCCGCCGCCGCCGTCGTCGAGCAGGCGAACGGCTATCTGAAGGTGGCGAGCGCGCCGCTGTTGCCGTCGGTCGGCGTGCGCGGCCTCTGGAGCGGCGCGTCGAGCAGCGACGCCAGCGGCATCAACGGCATCTTCCTGCACGCATCGCTCGAGCTCGACATCTGGGGGCGCGTGCGCTACGGCGCGGCCGCGGCGCGCGAGCAGACTGCGGCCGCGGAGGCCGATTTCGCCTACGCGCGCCAGTCGCTCGCCGCGACGGTCGCCAAGGCGTGGTTCCTCGCCATCGAGACCGGCCTGCAGCGCGGGATCGCGAACGATCTGCTGCGCTCGGCCGAGGAGCTGCATCGCATCTCGTCCGATCGCCTGCGGGTCGGCAACGGCAACGAGCAGTCGGTCGCGGTCGCCAGCGCGAACGTCAACAGCTACCGCGACACGCTGCGCCAGATCGACTACTCGCACGCCCAGGCGCTGCGCGCGCTCGAGCTCCTGCTCGGGCGCTATCCGGCGGCCGAGGTTGCGGTCAAACCCGCGCTCGATCGCGTTCCGCCACCGCCGCCGGTCGGCCTGCCGTCGCAATTGCTCGAACGCCGGCCCGACGTCTTCGCCGCCGAGCGCCGCGTGGCGGCGGCGTTCAACCGCGTCGGCGAAGCTCGCGCGGCGCAGCTGCCGCGGATCGCGCTCACCGGGGGCGGGAGCAGCATCTCGAGCGACGTGTTCGTGCTCAAGGACCGCAACAACCCCGTGTGGGGCTTCGGTGCCAACCTGTTCGCGCCGCTCTTCCAGGGCGGCGCGCTGCGCGCCCAGGTCGAAATCCGCAACGCCGAGCAGAAGCAGGCCGTCGCCGCCTACGCGAGCGCCGGCTTGCGCGCGTTCAACGAGGTCGAGGGCGCGCTGTCGGCGGAGAACGCATTGCGCGACCGCGCCGTCATCCTCGACGCTTCGGTGCGCGACAACCAGCGCGCGCTCGAGCTCACGCAGATCCAGTTTCGCGTCGGCTCGGTCGACCTGCAGGCCGTCGAGCAGCGCCAGCTCACCCTGTATTCGTCGCGGATGGCGCGGCTGCGCGTGCAGACCGAGCAGCTCGCGCAACGCGTCAACCTCCACCTCGCGCTCGGCGGCAGCTTCGTGGTGCCGCCTGCGCCGGCGGCGTCGGCCTCGGCTGCGTCCTGAAGCGCCGCCGCGCGCGGCTCAGGGCTTGCGCGCCGGCGCCGCGAACCAGCGATCCTCCGGAACGACGACCGGCTGCGCCGGTTGCCCGAGGAAGTGCGGCGACATGATCTGCACGCCGTGGCGGTTGAACGCATCGAGGATGCTCGCATGCAGCGCCGACAGCGTCGGAATCCGCCGCGTCGGCTCGTCGATGCTCGCGAAGAGCTCGTACTCGACGTAGAAATCGGCGAGTCGGCGCTGGTAGACGTACGGCGCCGGCTCGCTGCGCACGCCCGGCGTCGCGAGCGCCGCCTCGACGAGGAGCGCGTGGATCTGCCGCCACGGCGTGTCGTAGCCGACCGTGACCTTGGCGGTGAGGAGCGTGCCGAACGCGTTGCCGAGCTTCGAGTAGTTGCGGATCGGGCTTGCGACGACGACGGAGTTCGGGATCGTGACCTCCTCGTTCTGGACGTTGACGACCTTCGTGGCGAGCGCGGCCATTTCGGTGACGACGCCCTGGACGCCGTTGATGTCGACGAAGTCGCCCTTGACGAGCGAGCGCGAGTAGACGACGACCAGGCCGCTCATCACCTGCGTGATGAGACCGGCCGAGCCGAGCGTCAGCACCAGGCCCAGCAGCACCGAGATGCCCTTGAACGCGTCGGTGCTCGACCCAGGGAGGTATGGATAGGCGACCGAGACGCCGAGCGCCCAGACGACGAGCATGCAGATCCGTCGCGTCGCTGCCGCCGTCTCGGGGTGGAACATGGCGAGCCGGATCCGGCCCTTTTGCACCGCGTCGAAGAAGTAGCGAACGAGGTCGGCGATGGCACGCGTGAAGAGCAGCACGATGGCGACCGTCGCCAGGCCCGGCAGGCTGTCGAGGATGCCGTCGCCGAGCCACACGAGCTGTCCGACGAGCCACTCGTGCAGCCGGTCGGCGAGCGGCGACGTCATGTCGAAGCCGCCGAGGACGAAGAAGAGCCACGCGTACGAGAGTCCGGCGATGACGAGCCACTGGACGAGCACCATGCTGCCGACCGCGAGGCGGGCGAGGAACTCGCGCCAGTCGACGTATGAGAAGCGCGCCGCGAGGACGTCGCGCTTGTTCTCCATCCAGACGACGAGGATGCGGCTCAGGCGGTACGTCACCCAGACGAGCACGCCGAGCAGCAACGTCGCCAGGGCGGCACGAATCGCCCCGCGCAGCAGCCGCTCGCCGTCGTGGAGGTCGTGCCACGCGATCCGCACCTGCTCGAGGCGGACCAGCGTCTGCCGCACGAGCGCGTCGAGATCCTCCTTCGACTCCGGGTCGACGTCGGCGGGCACGAGCGAGAACAGCGGCCGCTCGCCGACGACGATCGTCACGCCTTCGATGCTGCCGAAGGTCGACGGCAGCGCGGCCAACGGCTGGTCGATCGCTGCGTTCGGCAGCTCGCGCAGGCGCTGCTGCGTGCGCTGCACGCGCAGGTGCGGCGGCAGGCCGCCGACGCGCGCGCGCAGCATGACGACGTCGCGGTTGAGGACGCGCAGCATCGCAGGCTCTTCGCCGTCGGCGGAGGCGGCGGAGCGCGCCGGGCCAGGCGGGTCGGCTGCGAGCGCGACCGCGGTGAACAGCGCCAGCACGGCGCCGATCGCCGCCGAGGCTCGCCGGGTGCGTGCAGCCACCGTCGTCGCCAGGTGACGCGCGCGGTCGCTCACGCGACGTGGCGACCGCGAGGCTCGCGCGCGATCTGATCGCGCGCGAGCAGCTGGCGGATCCGCGGCGAGGCGACGATCGCGTCGCCGAGATCGAGAAAGCCGGCGGCGTTCGCCGGCGGGCTCGCGAGGCCGTCGCAATCGCTGCTACCGGTCCGCGGCGCCCAGATCCGTCGCGTGGAGATGACGTAGGTGCCGTAGCTTGCGCGCGGGCCCGCCGCCTGCTCCTCGTCGTGCAGCGCGTGCTGCACGGTGTAGGCGGTGAGCGCGGCGTTGAGGACGATCGCCGACTCGATCAGCGCCTCGCGGTACGAGCGCCGCTTCGTCACCTCGCCGCCGAACGTCTCCTGCAGCTTCGACGACGACGCGTGGACGACGATCAGCAGGCGGTCGAGGATCGCGCGCAGCGCGTGGTCGGCCGTGAGGCCGAGGTAGCGCGACGGGTCGAGGAAGACGTCGACCGCCGCCGACACCGCGCCGCAGCCGCTGTGGCCGAGGACGACGACGAGCTTCATGCTGCCGCCGAGATGATCGGCCGCGTACTTCAGGCTGCCGAGCACTTCGTCGCCGAGACCGTTGCCCGCGACGCGGACGACGAACAGATCGTTCGGCCCTTCGTTGAAGATCAGCTCGACGGGAACGCGCGCATCCGAGCAGCCGAGCACGGCCGCGAACGGCTGCTGCACCGGCGCGACGCGATTGCGCGTCGCGCCGCCGAAGTCGCGCGGGTCGACCGTGATGATGCGGCGCACGGTGCCGCGGCCGACCTCGAGGCTGTCGAGCAGCGCGGCGAATGCGCGGTTGCCGTCGTCGAGGCGCGCCCGCGCCGCCTCCGCGTCGGTCGGCCGCGCGCGCTCGGTGAAGTTGGCCGAGTGGTAGCGGTAGGTGATCTCGACGGTCTTCATCGCGTGGCGAGGTCCTCTTCGAGGAAGCGCAGCAGCGCTTCGGTCATCGCCTCGCGCGGGTATGCGTTCTGGGTGACGAAGAGCGACGCGATCGTCTCGTGCTGGCGCGCGATCGGCACGACCAGCGCCCAGTGGTCGGCGTTGACGAAACCGACCAGCGACGAGCCCGGGATGATCTGGTCGTAGAAGATCACCTGACTGTCGTTGCGGCCGTCGATGCGCGCGAGCTTGTCGTAGCTGCGCTCGAGGATCGACGAGATGCGCTCGGGCCGCGGGAAGGTGACGAGCGAGTAGGTCGGCACGTCCTTCGGCAGCGTGTTCTGCGCCAGCCACGCGCGCCGGATCGCCGGCCGCAAGCTCTCGACCGCGCCGCCGTCGCCGGCGTCGCACGCCGCGCCGGGGAAATGCTGCAGCAGCTCGGCCTGGTACTGCTCGGCGTCGTTGGCGAGCGGCGAGCCGCCGATCGCGCCCGCGGCGCTGACGACCGCGGCGACGCGCGGCCGGATCTCGGGGTAGCGAACGATCGCGTCGAGGACGTCGGGTGCGCCCTTCGAGTAGCCGATCAGGACGATGCGCGACGGTCCGCTCGCGTCCATCGCCATCACCGCGTCGCGGATCTGGCGCGCGTTCGTCGCCGTCCCCGAGAGCGCGTCGACCTTGATCGCGACGAGGTCGTAGCCGAAGCGCCGCAGGTGCGCCGCCGTCGTTCCCGCCGGCGCGAGCCACTTGGCGAAGCAGTCGTAGCCGATGCCGGGAACGATCGCCGCGACGAGCTTGCGCCGCGAAGCACCGAGTTCGATCGGCCGCGCGTCGCCCGCCGGCTCGCTGCCGACGCGGGTCAGCGCGTCGTCGCAGGCGCGGTAATCGGGCAGCTCGCGACCGTGCGACTCGAGGACCGCGCAGTAGATCTCGCGAAAGCGCGCGCGTTTGTCGGCGACGCCGGCGGTCGCGGCCGGGACGAGGACGAGCGGCGGTGTGTCCACCGACCACGGCACGAGCGGCTTCCCGGCGCAGCCGGCGACGAGCGCGACCGCGAGCCAAGCCGGAGCGGCCAAACGGCGAGCCGTCGCGCGCATCGCATCCTTCCAGGGACGAAGACGCTCTTCCCGCGTCGGGGCGCCGGCAAGCCTATCGGCGCCGCGGGCGCGTCTCCATTGGACTTTGGTCTCATTGCGACGGAAGTCGCTTGCAGACGGGCGACGGATGCGCACACTCGTGCGGCGCGATGAACGAGCGAAATCGACCACGGACGACAACGAGCCGCCCGCGCGAGCTCGCCGTGCGCATCGCCGGTCACGGCGCGAAGCTGTTCGTCGGCTGTGCGCTCGTCGCCGGCGCCGCGCGCGCGCAGGACATCGAGCCGCGTGCCCATTCCAACGCACCGGTCGGGGTGAACTTCCTCGTCGCCGGCTATGCGTACAGCCACGGCGGCCTCTCGCTCGACCCGTCGCTTCCGGTCACCGACGCGCGCCTCGAGAGCTCGGCGGCGGTGCTCGCTTACGCGCGCGTTCTCGACCTCTGGGGCGTGTCGGGCAAGTTCGACGCGATCGTTCCGTACGCATCGCTTTCCGGGACGGCCGACTACGCGGGGCAAGCCGTGCAGCGCTCGATCCACGGCCTCGCGAACCCGGCGTTTCGCATCTCCGCCAACCTGCTCGGCGCACCGGCG
>DATJIM010000243.1:0-3018 GCA_035493195.1 Caldimonas sp. | reverse complement strand
GAGCACGCGATGGGCGCGATCGTCAACGGCCTCGCGGCGCACGGCGGCTTCATCGCGTACGGCTCGACGTTCCTGATCTTCTCCGACTACATGCGGCCGCCGATCCGCCTCGCCGCGCTGATGGGGCTGCACGCGATCCACGTCTTCACCCACGACAGCCTCGCGCTCGGCGAGGACGGGCCGACGCACCAGCCGGTCGAGCAGCTCGCCAACCTGCGCGCGATCCCGCACCTGACGCTGATCCGCCCCGCCGACGCCAACGAGACCGCGGTCGCATGGAAGGTCGCGATCGAGACGCGCGACCGCCCGGTGCTGCTCGCGCTGACGCGGCAGGACGTGCCGACGCTCGACCGCGCGCGTTGTGCGAGCGCCGAGGGTGTGCGCCGCGGCGCCTACGTGCTGAGCGACAGCGAAAGCGCAGCGCCGACGCTGCTGCTGCTCGCGAGCGGCTCCGAGGTCGGACTCATCGTCGCCGCCGCCGAGCGTCTCGCCGCCGACGGCGTCGCCGTGCGCTGCGTCTCGATGCCGAGCTGGGAGCTCTTCGAGGAGCAACCGCAGAGCTACCGCGACGAGGTGCTGCCGCCGCAGGTGAAGGCGCGTCTCGCGGTCGAGCTCGGCGTCCGACAGGGCTGGGACCGCTGGCTCGGCGAGCGCGGCGACATGGTCGAGGTCGATCGCTTCGGCGCGTCGGCACCGGCCGGCGTGCTGCTCGCGAACTACGGATTCACGGTCGACAACGTCGTGGCGCGGGCGAAGGCGCTGCTCGCGGCCTGAGCGGCTCTCAGCGCGCCGCGGCGTCGCGCGCCGCGTCCGCGCCGAGCCAGCGCAACGCCGCATCGAGCTGTGCTTCGGGCGGCAGCGTCGCAGCGACGGTCAGCACGCCGGCTTCGCCGTGCGGCGCCTCGAGCGCCTCGAACTGGCTCGCGACCAGCGCCGCGGGAAAGAGATGACCGCTGCGCAAGCCGACGCGGCGCGCCGCTTCGGCCTGCTCGATCTCGATGAAGACGAAGCGAAGCCTCGGCACCGCGGCGCGCAGCCGCTCGCGATAGCGCAGCTTGAGGGCCGAGCACGCGAGGATCGCCGCGCCGGGGCTCGCCGCAAGCATCGCGCCGAGCCGGTCCAGCCACGGCTCGCGGTCGCTGTCCTCGAGCGCAATGCCGCGGGTCATCTTGTCGCGGCTGGAGGGGAGGTGATGCGCGTCGCCCTCGATCATCTCGGCGGCGAGCGCGTCGGCGATGCCGGCGGCGAGCGTCGACTTGCCGCAACCAGCGACGCCCATGACGACCAGCTTGGCTGCCAGGTTCCGGTGCTGCGCCAAAACGGTCAATGAAGGAAACGATGCAGCGCCCGCCGATGACGGAGCGGCAGCGGCGGTTGCGGTGTCATCGACACGTGCGTCATGCAGTGCATCCGGGCGCACGACGCGACGAGTCCAGCGAAGGAAGCGTGTGCGCGGGAACGAACGGCCCGATGGTATCGGAGACGCTACCAGGAAGCCCGGGAATCACGCGCTGCGCGATGCTTTCGTCGGCCTGCGTCCGCTCGCTCCTGTCTTCAACGACGACCGCTTCGGCGGCGGATGCGATGACCCCGACGGCGTGCGCGAACGCCTGCTGCACGATCATCGCAAGGTGACGGAACTGACCAGCCCCTCGGGCCTGCGCGCCGCGCTCGACGACAACGGCACGCTGCACACCCTCGCCCTCGGCGACATCGTCGTCAACCTGTTCGTCGGCAGCGCCCTCGAGGGCGGTCCGACGAACCTCGTGTTGCGTCGGCACGCAACGCGCATCGAAGGCACGCCACTGCTCGGGCCGCGCAGTCCGACGCGCTGGCATCGCGATACCGGGCCGGACCGTCTGGAAGGCGCAGGCATCTGGCAGGGGCTGCGCTATCGGCTGGCGCTTCAATTGGCCGCGCAAGCACCGGCCTGGTTCTGGCACCTGCGCGTCGAGAACGCCGGCGCGGAGCCGGTCCGGGTCGATCTCCTGCTCCTGCAGGACCTCGGGCTGGCGCCGTACGGCGCGCTGCGGATGAACGAGTACTACGTGAGCCAGTACCTCGATCACACGCCGCTCGAGCACTCCCGGTGCGGCGTCGTGATCGCCTCGCGGCAGAACCAGCCCGTCGGCACGCGCCATCCGTGGTGCGTCGTCGGGTCGCTCAACCGTGCCGTCGGCTACGCAACCGATGCGCTTCAGGTGCATGGCCTCGCTTCTCGCGCTGGCGCGCCAGCTCCCGTGCTGGCCGGCGGACTGCCATCCCTGCGCCTGCAACACGAGCACGCGATGGCCGCGTTGCAGGACGGCACATGCGATCTCGCGCCGGGCGCTGCACGCGATCTCGGGTGGTTCGGCCGGGTGCAGGCCGATCACCCGCAGGCCACGTCGATCGACGATCTTGCTGTCGTCGATGCGACGCTCGCGCTGAACGAAGCGCAGCCGCCGGCGTGGCGCATCGAATCACCGACGAGCGCGCCTGCCGCGAACCTCTTCACGACCGCTCCGCTGCTGGCGGCCCTCGACCTCGAGGATCCGGACCTCGACGTGCACTTCAGCGACGTGCGCCGCCACGTCGAGCGCGATGCGCAAGGCCGACCGCTCGGCTTCTTCTACGGCAGCGACCGCCACGTCGTCCTGCGCGCGAAGGAACTCGCGGTGCTGCGCCCGCACGGCCAGTTGCTGCGCACGGGCCGGCAGCTCGTCCCCGACGAAAGCGCTCTTACGTCGACTGCGTGGATGGGTGGCGTGTTCCATTCGATGGTGACACAGGGCCACGTCAGCCTCAATCGCTGCCTGTCGACGGTGCGCAGCTATCTCGGCCTGTTTCGCGCGCAGGGCCTGCGCATCTTCGTCGAGGTGGGTGGCGCATGGCATCTGCTCGACGAGCCTTCGGCGTTCGAGATGTGGCCTGACGGCTGCCGCTGGCTCTACCGGCACGCCGGCGGCGTGATCGAGGTTCGCAGCGAGGCGCGCAGCGACCCGCACGCGCTCGGCCTCGACATCGATGTCGCCGACG
>DATJIM010000242.1:0-29566 GCA_035493195.1 Caldimonas sp. | reverse complement strand
GCGCCGATGACGGCGACCTTCTTGATCGGCCGCGTCGGCGTGTCGGCGGGAACGTCGGGAATCTTCGACGTCGCGCGCTCGGCCATGAACGCGTGGCGGAGCGCCCGCGACTCCGGCGTCAGCATCAGCGCCATGAAGATCTCGCGCTCGAGCTTCATGCCCTCATCGAACTTCATCTTCACCGACGCGGCGACGGCGTCGACGCACTTGAGCGGCGCCGGGAAGTTCTTCGCCATCGCGCCGACGGTGTTGCGGGCGAACTGGAAGTACGCATCGGCATTGGGATGGCTGACCGGAAGCGTGCGCACGATCGGCAACGGCCGCGCATCGGCCTTCTCGCGTGCGAACGCGACCGCGGCGTCGACGACGTCCTTGTCGACGACCTTGTCGAACAGCTTCTGGCCCGGCTGCCTGGCGAGCAGTTCGCTCGGCACCGGCTCGCCGCTCACGATCATGTTGAGCGCGGTCTCGACGCCGAGCACGCGTGGCAGCCGTTGCGTCCCGCCGGCGCCGGGGATGAGGCCGATCTTCACTTCCGGCAGCGCGATCTGCGCGCCGGCCTGCGCGACGCGGTAATGGCAGCCGAGCGCGAGCTCGAGGCCGCCGCCCATCGCGACGCTGTGGACCGCGGCGACGATCGGCTTCGGACTCGCCTCGAACGCGGCGATCAGCGAGAGCAGGTTCGGCTCGGCCGTTGCCTTCGGCGAGCCGAATTCGCGGATGTCGGCGCCACCCGAGAACGCCTTGCCCGCGCCGGTGACGACGATCGCCTTGACCTTGTCGTCGGCGAGCGCACGCTCGAGCCCGTCGACGATGCCGCGCCGCGTGTCGTAGCCGAGCCCGTTGACAGGTGGGTTGTCCAGCGTGACGACGGCGACGTCGCCGCGCAACTCGTAGTTCGCACTCATAGCAGGTCCTCGAGGGGTGTTCCCCGCGCAAGGCAGGGATAGAACGATCGTTCGATTCTAGTCAGCGACGCCCCGTGCGACGTCGCGTCGGCGACGCTGAGGGGCTTTCCGGCTCAGGAGCCCTTCAACCAGTCGGTGCGGCGCGCGGCGAAGCCGGTGACGTAGCGTGTCAGCCAGCGCGGGGTCACCTGCGCCCACGCCGCAGTGATCTGGTTCGGCAAGCCCGGGACGGCGACGACCTGACCCGCCATCAGCGCCTTGACGCCTTCGGCGGCGACGTCGGCGGGATCGGAGACGAGCTGCTTCGGCAGCTTGGTCGACGAGCCGGCCTGGATGTCGCTCGCCATGTCGGTGTCGGTGATCCCCGGGCAGAGCGCGGTCACGGTGACGCCGCTGCCCTTCAGTTCCTCGGACAGGGCTTCGGTCAACGCGAGCACGTATGCCTTCGTCGCCGCGTACGCGGCCATTCCCGGGACGGGCTGAAATGCGGCGAGCGATGCGACGTTGAGGATGCGGCCGAAGCCGCGCTTGACCATGCCGGGAACGACGAGGCTCGTCAGCTCGGTCAGCGCGCGAACGTTCAGGTTCGCCATGTTGACGAGCGTGTCGGTCTTGCTCGCCGAGAAGGGACCGACGTCGATGACGCCCGCGTTGTTGACGAGGATCCCGATCGGACCGTCGGCCTGCGCCGCCTTCAAGACCGCCGCCGGCCCGGTCGGCTTCGCGAGGTCCTGGACGATCGTGCGGACGTCGACGTAGTGCTCGCGCTCGAGCTCGGCGGCGAGCGCGGCGAGCTTGCCGCGCCGACGCGCGACCAGCGTCAGCTGGTGACCGTCGCGTGCGAACGCGCGCGCGAGCTCGGCACCGATGCCCGCGGAAGCTCCGGTGATGAGGACGCGCCCGACCTCATGGCCGTCGATCACGCGCGGCTCGAGCTTGATCTTCGTGCGTGTCGCCATCGTCGTCCTCCGCTCAGGCGAAGACGTCGGAGACGTAGCGCCCGGTCTCGCGCTCGATCCGGTCGACCCACGCCTCGGCCTCCGCGGCCGTCACGTCCGCCGCTTCCTGGTAGATGCGGACGAACGTCTGCCGCACCGCGGGCGCCATGTGGCGGCCGTCGCCGCAGACGTAGACGCTGGCGCCGCGGCGGAACAGATCGGCGACGTCGGCGCGGTCCTGCCAGACGCGGTGCTGGACGAACGTCACGTCGCCCTGCGGCTGCTTGTAGAACGCCGGCCGCACGCTGACGATGCCCGCCGCTTCCCACGTCGCGAGCTCGTCGCGGTAGAGGAAGTCGACGTCGGGATGGTCGCAACCGAAGAAGAGCAGCGCCGGGCCGACGCTGCGTCCGTTCTGCGCCTGCATCGCGCGCTCCTGCAGGAAGCCGCGGAACGGCGACAGGCCGGTGCCGGCACAGACCATCACCATCGGCGTCTCCGGCGTCGCCGGCGGATGGAAGTGATCGTTGGACGAGCGCACCGCGATCGCGACCCGCGTTCCCGGCGTGCAGTTGGCGAGGTACGACGACGCCATCCCCTGGTAGCGGCCGCGCCCCGAGAGCGCCGGAGCGTCGACGACGGCGACCGTGATCGTGCAGTGGCTCGCGTTCCACAGCGGCGACGACGAGATCGAGTACTGGCGTGCGCGCGCCGGCGGCAGCATCTCGAGGAACGCCGCGAGCCCGGGGGAGCACGACGGGTAGCGCTCGAGCAGGTCGAGGACGCTGACGCGCTTGCCGAGGACGTCGCGCTGGTACGCGGCGTCGTCGGCGAGCGCCGTCAGCTCGGCCTGTTCGTGGGCCGCGCGCGTCGCCGCGGCGAGCGCGGTGACCTGCGCGCGCGTCGCCGGTTGCGCGAGCTCGACGTAGTGGAAGAGCAGCTCGCTGACGTTGACCGGGTGGTCGACCGGCAGCGAAGTGATGCTGTCCGCCGGCTTGCGGATGACGATCTGCGTGTCGGATGCGAGGTCGAAGCGCTTGAGCGCGCGCATCACGACGCCGATCGGATTGTGCGGCAGCACCGCGAGATAGTCGCCGGCGCGGTAACTCATGCCGTCGGGAAGCGCGATCTCGATGTGCCGCTTCGAGCGGCCGAGCGGCGATTGCATGTCGACCAGCTCGCGGTTGGCGACGACCTCGCCGTGCTGCAGGTCGGCGAGGCGAAGCAGCGCGGTGCGCCCGACCTTCAGGACCTCGACCTCGAGACGGCCTCCGCTCGGCGCCGCCTGCACGCGCTTGCCGAGCGCGCGGCCGAGGTCGCCCCACAGGCCCTCGTACCAGCGATCGAAGTCGCCGAAGAAGTCACCGCCGGCGTCGGTCTCGCCGCGCTCGCGGACGCGCGCCGCGCCGGCGGCCTCGAGCGCAGCGTCGAAGCGCTTCGGCACCGCTTGGTACGTGCGCGCCCATTGCCGGTTGCCGCAACCGAACACGGTGTAGCGCACGCCCTTCAGCGCGCCGGGCACAAGCGTCTCGAGCCAGGCGGCGAACTGCTTCGCGTTGTCGGGCGGATGGCCTTCGTACGACGCCGTCACGATCGCGACCGCGCCGTCGGCAGGCAGGTTGCCGGCGTGGTCGTCGAGCGGGCCGACCTCGGCCGCGTAGCCTTGCGCTCGCGCGTCGCTCGCGATCCGCTCGGCGAATGCCTCGGCCGAGCCGGTGTTCGATCCGAACAGGACGAGCAACGGCGTCTGCTCGCCGGCGACGGTCGCGGGCGCCGGCGCCGCCGCCGGCTTGGCGGCGACCTGCGGCAGCACCGCCGCGCGCGGCCGGAACGACGTGCTGCCGCGGCGCTTGACGCGGATGCGAAAGCCGTGCGGCTTCAGCGTCAGCGTCTCGGCGACCTGCAGCTGGTACGACGGGTCGTCCTCGATCAGGTCGAAGCGCTGCAGGATCATCGCGACGAGCAGGACCGCCTCCTGCATCGCGAACGGCCTGCCGATGCAAGCGCGCTGGCCGTTGCCGAACGGCTTCCACGCGTTCGGCGGCATCTTCGCGAACGACTCGGATTCGAAGCGCTCGGGCCTGAACTCCTCGACGTCGTCGCCCCAGACCGTCGTGTCGCGATGGAGGACGGGGATCAGGATCGTGATCGTGTCCCGCTTGGTGATCGCGTAGCGGCCGCCGATCACGGTGTCTTCGCGCGCGCGCAGCTGGAACGCGGGCGCGGTCGGCCACAGACGCAGCGTCTCCATCAGCACCTGCTCGACGCAGCGGAGCTTGCCGATCTGCTCGACGCGCGGCAGGTCGTCGCCGAAGACGGCGTCGACCTCGGCGCGCGCCTTCTGCAGGACGCGCGGGTTCTTGACCAGGAAGTACGTCGCGAACGACAGCAGCCCGCTCGTCGTCTCGTGCCCGGCGATCAGGAAGGTGACGAGCTGGAAGCGGATGTTCTCGTCCGAGAGTCCCTCGCCGGTGACCGGGTCGCGGCCCTGAAGCATGAGGCCGAGCAGGTCCTTCTTCTGCGCCGCTTCGGGATCGCGCTTGCGCTCGACGATCAGCGCGTCGGCGATGTCGCGCATCAGCGCGAGGTCGTCCTCGTAGGCGCGCTTCGTCCGCAGCAGCATCTTGCTCGCGATCTCGGGCCGGCGGGTGCGCGCGCCGGCTTCGGCGAGCGCGTCGACCATCGCGCCGATGAACGGATGCATCTCGCGCTGGTAGAAGCTGTTGAAGCGGTAGTCGAACGCGCAGAGAGCGATCGTGTCGAGCGTCATCCGCGTCATGTCGTCGGTGACCTCGATGACGTGGTCCGCGCCGAAGCGCTCCCAGCGCAGCAGCATCTGCTCGGCGATGTCGAGCATGCGGTCGAACATGCCGCGGATGCCGATCGGGCCGAACGCCGGCATCAGCAGCCGATGCGCCTTGGCCCAGTTCGGCTCGTCGGTGCGCGCGGTGAAGAGGCCGTCGCCGGCGAAGTCGCGGATGTTGCGCAGCGCGCCGGCGACGCGCTTGTCGAACCTCGACTCGTCCGAGACTTCGTCGACGAGCGCCTGCGAGCCGAGGAAGACGACGGGATTTCCGAGCACGTCGAGCTGGAAGATCGGCCCGAGCATCTTCGCCATCCGCATGAAGCTCTGGATCGGCGCATCGCCATCGATCGCGCGCAGGTTGCCGATGAGCGGGTCGCCCCTCGGCTTCGGGATCGGGATGGTCGGCGGCACGGCTGCTCCGGATGACAGGCCGCTGCCGGCCTCAGGCGCCGACCGCGTCGGGGAGGCCGAGCGCCTCCATCCGTCCGCGCACGGCAGCGACGTCGTGGGCGAGGAGAACGAGGTCGTGGAGCTTGCCGTCGCGATCGGCGACATGGCCTGCGAGCAGCGCCTCGGCGCGAAAGCCGAGCTCCTCGAAGACGGCAATCGCGGCGCGCTGGTCGACCGTCATCTGCGCGACCAGCTTCGTGAGGCCGAGCTCGAGCGCCTGCGCAAAGCACTCCTGGATCAGCGCGCGGCCGAGCCCGCGGCCGCGCCACGCCGGCGAGACGAGCACGCGCAGCTCGCCGACGTGCTTCGACCAGCTCAGCTCGTCGACGAAGATCGCGGTGCAGCCGACCATCGCGCCGTTCGAGCGCGCGACGAGGCTCACCAGCTCGCCGGCGTCGATCGATCGCATCCACGCGTCGACGACCTTGGGATGGCCGAGGTCGCGCGGCACGAACAGCAGATCCTGCGGCGGCAGCGTCGCCACGAAGTCGACGAGCGCCGGGCGGTCGAAGCCCGTCATGCGCGCGATCTCGACCTCGGCACCGCCGCAGTCGACGGTGCGCGGATATTTCCGTTTCGCTTCGCTCATGTCGACCGCCCTTGCAGCCAGCTGTCGAGTTTCGGCCACATCCGCTTCACCGCGTTCGCCCCCGCCGCGATGCTGACGTGGCCGCCCGGCAGGACGACCTCCTCCTTGTCGCGCGAGCCGACGCGCTCGACGAGCGGGTGCGCGCACTCCGGCGGCACGATGTGATCGTACTGGGCGATCACGTGCAGGAACGGCACCTTGATGTTGCCGAGCTCGACCTTGCGGCCGCCGATCTTGAGCGTCCCCTGGAAGAGCGCGTTGCCGCGCAGCAGCTCCTTGACGGTCTGGCGGAAGTAGCCGCCGGGCAGCGGCAGCGTCTCGTTGCCCCAGCGCTCCATCATCCGGAAGCCCTTCACGAACTCGTCGTTCCAGAGGTTGTCCCACAGGCGCAGCTGGCCGGCGATCCGGCTCGCCGGTCGGAGCGAATCGAAGCCGGCGCGGACGAGGTCGGCGGGAACGATGCCGACGCTTTCGACGAGCTTGTCGACGTCGAAGACCTTGGCGTCGGCCATCGAGCGGAACAGCTCCATCTTGCTGAAGTCGACCGGCGTCGTGAAGCAGACGAGGTTCTTGGCGGGCCCGTCGGGAAGCAGCGCGACGTGGATCGCCGACAGCATGCCGCCGGCGCAGTAGCCGATCAGCGTGACGTCGTGCTCGCCCGAGTCCTGCTGGACGCGCCGCAGGCAGTCGGGGATGAAGTCGAGCACGTAGTCGTCGATCTTCAGGTCGCGCTCGGCGTCGCTCGGCGCGTCCCAGTCCATCATGTAGACGTCGTAGCCGCGCGCGAGCAGGAACTCCATCAGGCTCTGGCCGGGCGCGAGGTCGAGGATGTACGCCTTGTTGGTCGGCGCCATGACGAACAGGAGCGGCACGCGGTAGATCTCGTCGGCGGTCGCGTGGTAGTGGTAGAGCGAGAGCGTGCCGCGACGATGGAGCACCGTCTTCGCGGTCCGGCCGACGGTCGGCGGCGGCGCAGCGAAGAGCTCGACCCCTTTCAAGCTGCGCTGGACGGCGCGCTCGACCTCGAGCCGCAGCCGTTCGGCGAGCACCGGCTCGGGTGGCTTCTCTTTCTTCTCCTTGGTCGCTGCTTCGGCCATGTCAGCTCCTGCGACGGCCACGCGACGCGGCTGACTTGGTGCGACGAGCGGGTTTGGCGGGCGTCGGCGTCCCTGCCTCGACCGCAGGCGGCGCGGCCTCTTCGGGCGGCGGCCGTCGCGTCCGCGGCGGCCGCGGCGCGGCCGGCCCGGCGCCGTCCGGCAGCAGCCGATCGAGCTTGTCCTCGACGCGTTGCAGGGCCGCGGCGAGCTCGCTCACTTCCTTGCGGCTCGGCAGATTCACCCTCGCGAGATAGCCGCCGATCGCCTTCTCGAACGCCTGTTGCATGTTGAGCGAGAGCGCGGAGAGCTGGTGCATCGAGCGCATCAGCTCCTGCGAGTCCATGCTGCCGGTGACGAGCGAGTTGGCGTTGCCCTCGAGCTTGGTCAGCGCTTCGCGCCACATCTGGAACGGGTCCGGGATCAACGACGTCGCCACGGCCGTGCGCTCAGGACTTCGCCGCCGCGGCGAGCTTGGCCTTCTCTTCGTCGTAGAGCTCCTTCTTCGAGAGCTTGCCCACCGGCGTCTTCGGCAGCTCGGCGCGGATGTCGAGCGCGTGCACCATCTCGTGCTTGCCGAGCTTGTCCTTGAGGAACGTCTGCAGCTCGGCGAGCGAGAACGACGAAGCGCCGGGCTTGAGCTTGACGAAGGCCTTCGGCGACTGGCCGCGGTATTCGTCGTGGACGCCGATCACGGTGCACTCGGCGACCGCGGGGTGCTGGTAGATCGCGTCCTCGAGGTTGCGCGGGTAGACGTTGAAGCCGCTGCACAGGATCATGTCCTTGGTGCGATCGACGATGAAGACGAAGCCGTCGTCGTCCATGATCGCGACGTCGCCGGTGCGCAGCATGCCGTCGAAGGTCGTCACCTCGGCGGTCGCCTCGGGCTTGTTCCAGTAGCCCTTCATCACATTCGGTCCGCGGATGCAGAGCTCGCCGCGCTCGCCGATGCCGACATAGCGCGACGGGTTCTCGATGTCGAGCATGCGGATCTCGATCCGCGGCAGCGGAATGCCGCACGAGTTCGCCTTGCGCTTGCCGTGCACCGGCGTGAAGGTCCCCGTCGGCGACGTCTCCGTCATTCCCCAGCCTTCGCTCAGCGGGCAGCCGGTCGCCTGCTGGAAGCGCTGCGCGACCTCGAGCGGCAGCGGCGCGCCGCCGGAACCGCAGTACTTGAGCGAGTTGAGATCGTACTTGCCGATGTCGGGATGCGCGAGCAGCGCGGTGAACATCGTCGGCACGCCCGGGAAGCTCGTCACCTTCTTGGTCGAGATGTCCTTCAGCGCCGCTTCGGCGTCGAAGCGCGGGTGCAGGATCAGTTCGGCGCCGAGGCGGATGCCGAGCATCATGTTGACCGAGAGCGCGTAGATGTGGAACGGCGGCAGGACGGCGAGGATGCGCTCCTGGCCTTCGTCGAGGACGCGCGGCGTGCCCTGCACCGACTCGGTGTACTGCGCGCACGCGCCGGTGAGGTTGCCGTGCGTCAGCATCGCTCCCTTCGGCAGCCCGGTCGTGCCCCCGGTGTACTGCAGGACCGCGATTTGTTCCCTGGGGTCGGTGACCGGGTGCGCCACGTAGTCGCCGTCGTTGTCGAGCAGCGCGGCGAAGCTGACGTGGCGATCGTCCTTGGTCGTCTCGACGGTGAGCTTGCCGGCCTTCATCTGCGCCGCGACTGCGTCGGGCGCAGGCGACATCTCGGCCATGTTGCCGACGACGAGCTTCTTCAGCCGCGTCTTGCCGAGCATCGCCGCCATCTGCGGATAGAGCGCCGCAAGGTCGAGCGTGAAGAGCACGTCGGTGCGGCTGTCGGCGATCTTGTGCTCGAGCACCTGGGCGGCGTCGAGCGGCGAGTAGTTGACGACCGTGCCGCCCGCCTTCAGGACGCCGAAGAACGCGATCACGTAGTGCGGCGTGTTCGGCAGGTACAGTCCGACGTGGATCCCGGGGCCGACGCCGAGCGCCTGCAGGCCCTTCGCGGCGCGGTCGGTGAGCGACTTCAGTTCGGCGTACGTGATGCGCTTGCCCATGAACTCGAGCGCCGGGCGGTCGGGCCACTTCGCGGCGCTGTCGTCGAGCACCTTCTGCACCGCGGTCGGGACGATGTCGATGTCCCAGCGCACGCCGGCGGGATACGACTGGATCCATGGCATGTCGCTCATCTGCTTCTCCTTCGACTCCTCTTGCGTCTCTCGTTGCGATCAGACCGCCGTCAGGCCGCCGTCGACGGCGAGCGTCTGCCCGGTGACGAAGGCGCACGCGTCACTCGCGAACAGCGCGACCACGCCCTTCAGGTCCTCGGGACCGCCCGTCTTTCGCATCGGCGCCATCTCGGCGGTCGCGCCCTCGCCGAGCTTGCTCGAGATCGCCGCGGTCATCTTGGTCGGAAAGAACCCCGGCGCGATCGCGTTGACGTTGATGCCGAGCGGCGCCCATTCGTTGGCGAGCGTACGCGTCAGGTTGACCACGGCACCCTTGCTCGCGTTGTAGGCGAGCGTCGGCATGCTCTCGGGGTAGCTTCCGGTGAGCCCCTGGACCGACGCGATGTTGATGACCTTGCCGCTCTTTCTCGGCACCATGCAGCGGCGGCCGACCTCCTGCGTCAGCACGAAGAGCGCCGTGACGTTGAGTGTCATCACCTTGTTCCAGCCGTCGAGCGGATGCTCGACCGTCGGTGCGCCCCACGACGTCCCGGCGTTGTTGACGAGGATGTCGATCGGCCCGAGCTTCTCGATCACCGTGTCGACGAGCGGCCGGATCGCCTGCAGCTCGCTCATGTCGCAGACGAGCGGCAGCACCTCGACGCCCTGGGATTTCAGGTGCGCTGCGGCGTCGTCGAGCTCGTTTTTCTTGCGCGCCGTGATCGCGACCTTCGCACCGAGCTCGCCGAGGACCTCGGCCATCTGCAGGCCGAGGCCACGCGAGCCGCCGGTGACGAGGGCGACCTTGCCGTGGAGATCGAGCAGCTTGGCGAGGCTCATGACGTTCTCTCCCGGATCATGGGCGGTTGCGGCCCATCGCGTCGTGGCTCGACACCCACTCGTCGGCGAGGATCGCGCTCGACAGCGACGTGTCGCCCGCGAGCACCACCGCGGCGCAGATCTCGGCGAACTTGTTCGCCTTGCCCTTGCCGTAGCAGTCCATCATCTCGAGACACTCGCGCTGTGTCGCGAGGCCGGTGCCGCCGCCGTAGGTGGCGACGATCAGCGAGGTCAGCGTGATCGACCAGTAGTAGTCGCCGTTGTCGAGCAGCTGCGCGTAGGTGACGCCGGCGTGCGACTCGGAGACGTTGGCGACGTCCTGCCCGGTCGCGATGAACATCGCCGTCAGGCCGTTCGCGGCGTGCGCGCCGTTGTTCGCCGAGCCGGCGAGGAAGGCACCGACGTTGCTGATCTGGCGCGTGAAGAACAGGTCCTTCGCCGTCGTGTGCATCATGCTCTTCAGCAAGTCGCCCTTGATCGTGCATTCGGCGACGACGCGCTTGCCTCGCGTCAGCAGCATGTTCGCGCGCGAATGCTTCTTGTCGGTGTCCATGTTGCCCGACAGGATGTAGCGCGCCTTCTTCGGATAGTTCTTGACGATCCACTCGCACGCGGCGCGCGTCGCCTTGCCCGTCATGTTCTGCCCGGCCGCGTCGCCGGTCGTGTAGTTGAAGCGGAGGTTTCGCACCGGGCCGATCGCGAACTGGCGGACGTTGATCAGCTTGCCCGAGCGCGTCGTCGTCTCTGCCGCGCGCTTGATCGCCTCGAAGTTCTCGACGATCCAATCGCCGAACTCGCGCGCCTCGAGCGCATTGTCGAAGAAGAACGCCGGCGAGCGCTGCATGAACTGGCCGACGACCGTCGTCCTGACGCCACCGCTCTCGCTCAGCAGCCGCATGCCGCGGTTGTAGCTGGCGACGAGCGTTCCCTCGCTCGTCGCCATCGGGATGTAGAAGTCGCCCTTGGCGTGCTCGCCGTTGATGCGAAGCGGCCCGGCGAGGCCGATCGGCACCTGGGCAACGCCGATGAAGTTCTCGATGTTGCCCGGCAGCGCGCCAGGATCGATCGAGAAGCTGCCGACGTGGGTGAGCTTCGCGCCAGTCTGCTCCTGCACGAAGCGCCGCCGTGCCTCCGCCATCTCGCGGCTGTAGTCGTCTTCCTTGGAGCGCGGAACCTTGTTCGCCATCGTCGTCTCCTCGAGAGCGGCGCCACCCTTCAGGACGGCGCGAAGCTCATTTCGCCTTCAGCACGTTCTGCAGGTTCTGCAGGTTCTCCTGGAATCGGTCCTGCAGCACCTTCCAGGACTTGCGGCGCGTCTCGGCCTCCATCTCGGCGAGCTCGCGGAAGCGGTCGATCGCCTGCTTGACGCCCTGCTTGGCGCGCTCGGCGTTCTTGCTCATCGCGTCCTTGCCGGTCGCGTCCTTCATCGCCGCCTGCCACTCGCCGAGCGCTTCCTGGAGGATCTCGTTGCGCCGCTTGGCGAGCGCCTTGATGCCTTCGTACGCCTGCCGGTTCGCCTCGGCGAGCGCCTCCATGTCCTTGCGCTGCGACTCGACGATCGCCTTGACGTCGACGCCGGGCATCTTGAAGTTGCCGACGAGCTTGCCGAGGTCGGCGAACGACGGCATTGTCATCGTGCGCTTCGCGCCGGCAGCGCTGGTCGCCTTGCCGGTCGCACCGGCGGCGCTTTTCGCCGTCTTCGTGGTCGCCTTGCGGGCCGTCTTGCCCGCGCTCTTGGCCGTCGTTCGCCTGGTCGTCGCCATCTTCCGTCCTCCGGTGGTGGTGGGTTGTCAGCGCAGCGCCCGCGTCAGGCGCGGGCCGATTTGCCGCTCGTCCTGGCCGTTCGCGCCGCGCTCTTGCGCGCCGCGCTCTTGGTCGCCGCGCTCTTGGTCGCGGCGACGCGCTGCGGCGTGCGCGCCGGCGCGCGCTTGCTCGCCGATGCGCGCTTGCCGGCCGCGGCGGCGCGTGCGGGCGCGCTCGCCTCGCGCGCACCGTCCGGGAACACCGAGTCGAGCAGCTCCTGCAGCGATTCGTCGAGATAGCCTGCGAGCTTGCGCAGGTCGGGCACCGTCCTGCGGCACGCGGTGAGGCCGTAGTCGAGCGAGCCGCAATAGCTCTGCACGGTCAGGTTGACCGCCATCCCGTGCGCAGGAATCGACACCGGATAGAGCGTCAGCACCCTCGCACCGGCGACGTAGAGCGGCGTCTGCGGGCCGGGGACGTTCGAGATGACGGCGTTGGCCGGCGGCGGCAGACGGTCGGCGAGATGCGAGCGGCCGTAGAGCTCCATCGCCTCGTGCATGACGAACGGCGCGCCGAAAATCGAGAAGTCGCGCGGCGTCGCGTCGCGCACCCTGCCGCTCAGGTCCTTAGCCTGCCGCGACGACTCCTGGATCGTCCTCAGCCGCTCGAGCGGGTCGCGGATGTCGGTCGCCAGGCTGCACAGCATCCCCGAGACCTGGTTGTTCGAGTCGGTGTTGCCGGGCTCTCGCAACGACACCGGAACGAACGCGACGAGCGGCTCCTTCGGCAGCGCGTGCTTCTCGATCAGGTAGCGCCTGAGCGCGCCGGCGCAGGTCGCCAGGACGACGTCGTTGAGCTTGGTGCCGGTCTCCTTCGCGATCGCCTTGGCGTCGGCGAGCGACAGCGAGCGCGCGGTGAACGCCCGCTGGCTCGTGATCGTCGCGTTGAGGATCGTCTTCGGCGCGATCAGGTTCGGCAGCCCCTGCGCTGGAATCCGCACGACGTTGCCGACGACCGGCATCGTCACGCTCGCGATCGCCTTCAGCACGTCGGGGATCCTCTGCAGCGCGCTGACCTGCTGGCTCAGCATGTTCTTGTACGCCCCGCCGATCAGCGCGAGCGCGTCGGGCGGCGCCTTCTTCGCCGCCGGCGGTGGCGGCGGCTCGATCTGGCGCCCCGACGGGCTGATGTCGTACATCATGTTCGTCAGCGCCATGCCGGCGCCGCCATCGACGGCGGCGTGGTGGATCTTGGTGTAAATCGCGACCGTGCCGTCCGCGAGCCCGTCGATGACGTAGAACTCCCACAGCGGCCGGCTGCGGTCGAGGAAGTTCGAGTGCAGGCGGCCGACGAGCTCTTCGAGCTGCTGCATCGTGCCGGGCTTGGGCAGCCCGAGATGGCGGATGTGATAGTCGATGTCGAGCTCGTCGTCGTCGACCCAGATCGGATGGTCGATGTCCCACGGCACCGGGACGACCTTCTTCTTCAGCACCGGGAAGAGGTGCAGGCGCGCCGCGAGGTGGCGCTTGTAGACCCCGTAGAAATCGCCGTCGAAGCCCTTCGGCAGCTCGACGATCGACAGCCCCGCGACGTGCATCGGCGTCTGTGGCGTCTCCATGTAGAGGAAGCTGGCGTCGATCCCGCCGAGTGATTTCATGCTTGCCTCGCGTCGAAGGTCGGAGTGTTGGGTTTCGCTCGGCCAGACGCCGCGGCCGCCCAGGCGGCGATGCCTGGCGCGTCGTGCGCGCGCTTCGGGTCGGGATACACGAAGCTGCGCAGCCCGCCGCGATCGAACGGCTTCCAGCGCCCCTCCGGCTGCGCCAGACGGTCGGCGATCGCGTAGAGCGCGACGGGGTTGTGGCCGAGGCCGCAATGGCTGCCCTCGACCTCGATGTTCTCGGCATGCGCGCCCTCGCGCTCGAGGCATCCCTGCCAGGCGACGATGCCGTCGCTGCGGCTGAAGATGGCGGTCGCCGGCACCGGCGGCGGCGTCTTCATGTGATCGCGCCAAGGGTGATCGTCGACCCTGCGCTCGCTGACTCGTTCGTAGAGCCGCCACGCGTTGCTCGCGCGCGGTGCGCCGGCGAACGGACTGCCGAGCGTGATCACCGCGCGCACGTGCTCCGGCGCGCGGCGCGCGATCTCGCGCGCGAAGATGCCGCCGAGGCTCCAGCCGATCAGGCTCACCTTGCGTCCCGAGGCGCGGAAGATGCTCGCGAGTCGCTCCTGCAACTTCGCCTCGACTCCGGGACGCGGACCGTGGTTCGCGCCGAGCGCCCAGCCGTGCACGGCCCAGCCCTGGTCGGTGAGAAAACGCCGCAGCGGCCGGGTCGACGTGTCGCTCGCAGCCAGCCCCGGAATCACGAGCACCGCGTGACCGTCGCCGCGCGGCGCCAGACGCAGCATCGGGTACGTCGCGAAGAACGCGCTCAGCTCCCACACTGCGCGCACCTCGAGGAGCAGGAGCTGTCGCGACGGCGGCGCGGTGGGGTCGGGGGCGGCGATCAATCGCATCTCCTCGACCGCGAGCGTATCAGGCGGCGTGCCTCGCGATCTCGTCGACGAGGCGCGGCCAGCACGAGATCGGCAGCGCATGCCCCATGCCCCGAAGCACGACGAGGCGAGCGCCGGGAACGGACTCGGCAGTGTCGACGCCGCACGCGAGCGGCACGAGCGGATCGGCATCGCCATGGAGCACGAGGGTCGGCACGCGGACCGAACGAAGCGCGGCCTTGCGGCTGCCCGAAGCGAGGACCGCCGCGAGCTGGCGCGCGACCCCTGGCGGATTGAGGCCGCGCGCGAAGACCTGCTCGGCGCGCTCGCGATCGAGCGCCTCGTCGTCGGGGAAGCTGCCGGCACGCAGCACGTTCCAGGTCTGCGCGTAGCTCTCGATGTAGCCATCGAGGGTCGTCGCCGGCGCTTTCAGCAGGACGCCCATCGCCTCCTGCGTCGGCGGCGGCAGCCCCGGTTCGCCGGTGGTCGCCATGATCGACGTCAGCGTCAGCAGCCGCTCGGGACGCTCGATCGCCATCGTCTGCGCGATCGCGCCGCCCATCGACGCACCGACGACATGCACGCGCCCGATCCGGAGCGCATCGAGCAGGCCGAACGCGTCGGCCGCCATGTCGCTGAGTCGGTACGGCGCGTCGACGGGCTTGCCTTGCATCGCCGCGGCGAGCGCAGCGCCGATGTTCGGAACACCGGCCGCATCGAAGCGAGTCGACAAGCCGATGTCGCGGTTGTCGAAGCGGATGACGCGAAACCCTCGCTCCGCGATGCGTTCGCAGAACGTGTCGGGCCAGGCGATCATCTGTGCCGCCAGGCCCATGATGAGCAGCATCGGCGGCGCGTCGACGTCGCCGAAGCTGTCCCAGCAGAGCTCGATGCCATTGGCGTGGGCGCGCGCGGCGGAGGTTCTGGTGATCGTCGCCATGGCTTGCGCGCTGCGGACTCGGCGCGGCTCAGACCTCGAGCCACTCCTTGCGGATGTCGGCGTTCTTGCGCAGGTCGTCGGGAGTGCCTTCGAAGACGATGCTGCCGTGGCCCATCACGTAGCAGCGCTCGGAGATCTGCAGCGCGATCGTCAGCTTCTGCTCGACGAGCAGGACCGAGACGCCGCGCCGGCGCAGCTCCTGCAGATACTCGCCGACCAGCTCGACGATCTTCGGTGCCAGCCCCTCGGTCGGCTCGTCGATCATGATCAGGTCGGGGTCGCCCATCAGCGTGCGGCACAGCGTCAGCATCTGCTGCTCGCCGCCAGAGAGGACGCCCGCTTCGGTGTTCGCGCGCTCCTTCAGGCGCGGGAACAGGCGGTACATGTCGTCGAACGACCAGCGCGGCTTCTTGGCGCCCTTCTTCTCGCCGAGCAGCAGGTTCTGCTCGACCGTGAGCTTGGGGAAGATGTCGCGGTTCTCGGGCACGTAGCCGATGCCGCGGTGGGCGATGTTGAACGTGCGCTGGCCGAGGATCTCCTCGTTGCGCAGGCGGATCGAGCCTTCGGCGGCGACGAGCCCCATGATCGACTTCACCGTCGTCGAGCGCCCGGAGCCGTTGCGCCCGAGCAGGCTCACGATCTCGCCCTCGCGCACGTTCATGTCGACGCCGTGCAGGATGTGGCTCTTGCCGTAGTAGGCCTGCAGACCCTGCAGCTGGAGCAGCATCGTCAGTGTCCCGGGTGTCCCGGGTGCGCCGCGTGGACGCGCGTGCCCTCGGCGACCTGGGCGTCGGCCAGAACCGAGCCGAGATAGGCCTCCTGCACGCGCGCGTTGGCGCGCACCGCGTCGGGCGAGTCGAACGCGATCACCTCGCCGTAGACGAGCACGGCGATCTTGTCGGCGAGGCCGAACACCACGCCCATGTCGTGCTCGACCGTGAGCAGCGTCTTGCCCGCGGTCACGTCGCGGATCAGCTCGATGAAGCGCGCGGTCTCGGTCTTGCTCATTCCCGCGGTGGGCTCGTCGAGCAGGATCACGTTTGCGCCGCCGGCGATCGTGATGCCGATCTCGAGCGCGCGCTGCTCGGCGTACGTCAGGTTCATCGCCAGCGTGTCGCGCTTGCGCTCGAGGCGGATCATGCGCATCAGCTGCTCGGCGCGCTCGTTGGCATCGGTGAGGCTGGCGAGGAACTTCCAGAACGCGTAGCGGTAGCCCATCGACCACAGCAGCCCGCAGCGCAGGTTCTCGAAGACCGAGAGGCGGCCGAAGATGTTGGTGATCTGGAAGCTGCGCGACAGGCCGCGACGGTTGATCTCGTACGGCAGCATGCCGTCGACGCGCTCGCCGTTGAGCAGGATCTGGCCGCTGGTCGGCGCGAAGCGGCCGCTGATGAGGTTGAACAGCGTCGACTTGCCGGCGCCGTTCGGGCCGATGATCGCGACGCGCTCGCCGGGCGCGACGGCGAGATCGGCGCCCCGGATGATCTCGGTCTTGCCGAACGACTTGCGCAACTCCTTCAGCTCGACCGCGTACGAGGCGCTCACGATGGCTCCTTGGACGTCATCGTCGCCTCGATCTCGGTCTGGATGCGCCCCCACTCGGTGGCGAAGCGCCGCCGCACCAGCTCGAAGAGCGCGAAACCGACCAGCGCGACGACGATCGCGATCGCCCAGGGCGCGACGTCCGTCGTCTCGAGCGTCATGCCGAGATAGCGCGCCTTCGTCTCGCCGACCGCTCCGTACTGGCGCGCATAGACCATTTCGATCACCGCAGCGAGGCCGGCGAGCATCACGATCACGGTCGCAGCGAGCAGCGCGTACCAGCCCCAGAGTCGATGAAGCTTGCGATGGGCGGCGACGCGGGCGTTCATCATGATCAGGCTGGCGATGCCGCCCGGCGCGTACATCACCATCAGCATGAAGATCAGCCCGAGGTAGAGCAGCCAGGCCTTCGTGACTTCGGAGAACAGCGCAAAGCCGACGACCATCAGCACGGCTCCGATGATCGGCCCGAAGAAGAAGGTGGCGCCGCCGAGGAACGTGAACAGCAGGTAGACGCCTGACCGCGCCGCGCCGACGACATCGGGCGTGGCGATCTCGAAGTGAACGACGTACATGCCGCCCGAGATGCCGGCGAAGAAGCCCGCGATGATGAACGACAGGTAGCGCACGCGCTGCGTGCTGTAGCCGACGAACTCGACGCGCTCCGGGTTGTCGCGCACGGCGTTGAGCATCCGGCCGAGCGGCGTCCGCGTGAACGCGAACATCGCCACCGTGCACGCGAACGTGTACAGAGCGATGAGGTAGTAGACCTGGATCTGCGGCCCGTACGTCAGGCCGAGAAACGATGGACCGGCCGTGCGATTGACGGAGATGCCGCCTTCGCCGCCGAAGAACTCGGGGATGATCAGCACCATCGGCGCCACCAGCTCGCCGATACCGAGCGTGATCATGGCGAACGGCGTTCCCGCCTTCTTGGTCGTGACGTAGCCGAACAGCGCCGCGAAGAAGATGCCGGCGATGCCGCCGATCAGCGGCACCAGGCTCATCGGGATGGGAAACGAGCCGTCGGCGATGCCGAGCATGGCGTGGACGGCGACGAACGTCCCGAGGCCCGTATAGACGGCGTGGCCGAAGCTCAGCATGCCGCCCTGACCGAGCAGCATGTTGTAGGAAAGGCAGGCGACGATGCCGATCCCGATCTGCGTCAGCACCGACCGCTCGAGGTTGCTCGGGAGAACGAGGGGGACGACGAGCAGCAACAGCGCATAGCCGCCCCAGACCAGCAGGCGACCGCGCGCGGGCGGGTGCGACACGGAGCGGGGGGCGGCTGCTGGCGTCGCGAGGTCCATCAGCCCTCGCGCGTTCCGAGCAGTCCCTTGGGACGGAAGATCAGGATCAGCACCAGCAGCAGGTAGGGCAGGATCGGTGCGACCTGAGCGATCGTGAGCTTGAAGAGCGAGAAGTCGGCAAGGCTCGGCGAGACCGCGAAGTTCAACGAGCGAGAGAGGCTGAGCACCGACGCGTCGGAACCCACCGCAAACGTCTGCAGCACGCCGATCAACAACGACGCGACGAAGGCGCCGGCCAGCGACCCCATGCCGCCGACGACGACAACGACGAAGATCACCGAGCCGACCGCCAGCGCCATCGTCGGCTCCGTCACGAAGGTGATGCCGCCGATGACACCGGCCAGGCCGGCCAGCGCCGTGCCGGCGCCGAAGACGAGCATGAAGACGCGCGGCACGTTGTGGCCGAGCGCCTCGACCATCTCGGGATGCGTGAGCGCGCTCTGGATGACCAGGCCGACGCGCGTGCGGGTCAGCAGCAGCCAGAGGAACAAGAGCATCACGAGCGTGATCAGCATCATGAAGGCGCGCGTCGCCGGAAACTGGGAGCACGCGATGTGGACGGCGGGATCGGTCGCGGTGCACATCGCCGCGGGCGCCGCGCCGGCGACCAGGTGCAGGCCCGACACCGACGAATTGACGATCGTGAACGCCGAGCCGCGCAGCGACTCGGGCGGCAGGAACTCGACGCCGATCCGGCCCCACGTGAGCACGACGAGCTCGAACATCACGAACGAGAGCCCGAACGTGATGAGCAGCTCGGGCACGTGGCCGAACTTGTGCACGCGCCGCAGACACACCCGCTCGAACAGCGCGCCGAGCGCTCCGACCACGAGCGGCGCGATGATCAGGCCGGGCCAGAAGCCGACCAGCCGCGCGATCGTGTAGGCGATGTAGGCGCCCAGCATGTAGAAGCTGGCGTGAGCGAAATTGAGCACTCCCATCATGCTGAAGATGAGCGTCAGCCCCGAGCTCAGCATGAACAGCAGCAGCCCGTAGCTCAGGCCGTTCAGCATCGAGATGGTGAAGAACTCCATCTGGGGCGTCGTCGCTCGAGAATCGAAAGAGGCCCGGATCGCGCGATCAGGGCCTCGTTTCAGTCGGCTCCGTGGAGGGTCAGGGCGCCGCCGCCGGCCGCTTCATCTGGCAGCTGGTCGGAGTGCTCGAGATGTAGTTCGGGAATTCGGTCACCTGCGCGAACGTCATTCCCGTGTTCTCGACGCTGTACGGATGCTTCGCGTCGGTCTTCTGCCAAACGCTGATGTAGAGCGGCTGCTGCAGCTGGTGGTCGGACCTGCGCATCTCGACGTCGCCGCCGAACTCGCTCTTCCACTTCAGGCCTTCCATGGCGTAGGCGACCTTGACCGGATCGGTCGACTTGGCCTGCGCCATCGCCCGTGTCAGCGCCTCCAGCATGCGGATGATCGCGCCGGTGTAGAAGTCGTCGTTGTACTTCGCCTTGAAGGCGTAGACGTCCTTGTCGTACTCGCCGCCCATCAGCGCGCCGCCGGAGTAGGCGATGACGTAGACCTTGCCCGCGCCGTTGGTACCGAGCGCCGTCGGCGTTCCGGTGACGCCGGCGTAGTACGTGAAGAACTTGCCCGTGTAGCCGGCCTCGACCGCGGCCTTGACCAGCAACGTCAGGTCGGTTCCCCAGTTGCCTGTCACCACCGCGTCGGCGCCCGAGGCCTTGATCTTGGCGATGTAGGGCGAAAAGTCTCGCACCTGCCCGATCGGGTGCAGATCCTCGCCGACGATCTCGATGTCGGGGCGCTTGCGCTTGATGTCCTCCTTCGCGTACTTGGCGACCTGCACGCCGTGCGAGTAGTTTTGGCCGAGGATGTAGACCTTGTGGATGTCCTTCTGATCCTTCATGAAGCTGGACAGCGCCTCCATCTTCATCGTCGTGTCGGCGTCGAAGCGGAAGTGCCAGAAGCTGCACTTGCTGTTCGTCAGGTCGGGATCGACCGCGGCCTCGTTCAGGTAGACGAGCTCCTTGCCGGGGTTGCGCTCGTTGTACTTGTTGATCGCGTCGATGAGCGCGAGCGCCACACCCGAGCCGTTGCCCTGGATGATGTAGCGCGCGCCGGCGTCCGTCGCCAGCTTCAGCGCGTTCAGCGAGTCGGCAGGAGCGCCCTTGTTGTCGTAGCCGGTGATCTCGAACTTCACGCCAGCCACGTTGTTGGCGTTGAACTTGTCGACGAAGAACTTCCAGCTGTTGAGCTGGTTGGTGCCCACCGGGCCGAACGGACCCGACAACGGATCGATCCAGGCGAGCTTGACGACCTGTCCTTGCAGCGGCTTGGCCTGCGCGAGAGCGGTCCCTGAAGACACGGCGAGGGCGGCACCGACGCATGCCGCGGCGGTCATGCGATAGAGCGATGAGGCGTGGGAACGCATGTTGTCTCCTGTGAGAAGCAATCGTTTGTGCGGAAGTTAACGGAACGCGCCTGTCGTCGTTACAGGGGTTTCCCACAAGCCGATCATGGTCTGCCGGCGAGCGCCGCGGGCCGCAATGCGCACGGCGTCGGCGGTCAGGGCATCTCCTCCGAATCGCCGCTCGCGCTGACGATAGACTCGGCACCCAACCCGGCGCGCGCGCCGACCGAGCGCACCTGCCTGGGGCCCATGAAGCTGTTCCTCGACTTCCTCCCTCTCATCCTGTTCTTCGGCGTCTTCAAGGTCGCCGACCTGGACGCCGAGGCCGCCGCCCGCTACGCCACCGAACATCTTGGCTTCGTCGTCTCAGGCGGAGTCGTCGGCGTCGACGAGGCGCCGGTGCTGCTCGCGACCGTCGTCGTGATGATCGCGACGCTGGTCCAGATCACCATCCTCCTGCTGCTGCGGCGCAAGGTCGACACCATGCTCTGGGTGACCTTCGGGCTGATCGTCGTCCTCGGCGGCGCGACCGTCTGGCTCCACGATCCGACCTTCATCAAGTGGAAGCCGAGCGTGCTCGACTGGGCGATGGCCGCGGCGCTCTGGCTGAGCCAGCTGCTGTTCGGCAAGAACCTGTTGCAGGTGCTGATCGGCGGCCAGCTCGAGCTGCCCAAGCCGGTCTGGCAGCGGCTCAACGTCGCCTGGATCGCGTTCTTTGTCGCGATGGGCGTCGTGAACCTGTGGGTCGCCTACAACTTCTCGACATCGGTGTGGGCGACGTTCAAGGTGTTCGGCCTGACCGGCCTGATGCTCGTCTTCATGGTCGCGCAGGGCTTCTACATCTCGCGCTACCTGAAGGACGAGGACGACGCTGCCAAGCCCGCACCGGGCGGCGCGGCGACGCCGGTCGGACCGGACTCGCAGTGAGCGTCAGCGCCGCCGAGATAGAGCGCGCGCTGCGCGCCGAGCTCGCCCCCGAAGCGCTCGCGGTCGACGACGACAGCCATCTCCACGTCGGGCACGCCGGCGCCCGCGAGGGGCGCCACTTCAGCATCGCGATCACGAGCTCGCGCTTCCAAGGCCTTGGCCGGGTCGCACGCCACCGCCTCGTATATGATGCCCTTCGCGACCTGATGCCGCACGGCATCCACGCCTTGGCGATCGACGCCCGCACTCCACCGACCCGCTGAGCTCCACCGCCGGGGTCGAGCTGCCCGCGGTTCGAAAGCTCGTTCTACCTCACCCGCCTGAAAGGCAACGTTTCCACCATGAAGCAAAGAGTTTTCGCCGCGGGCCTCGTGCTCGCCGCCGCCGGCCTGGCATCGCTGCCCGCCCAGGCGCAGAACATCGCCGTCGTCAACGGCAAGCCGGTGCCGAAGTCGCGCGTCGACACGATCACCGCCCAGGTCCAGAAGCAGGCCGCGGCGCGCGGCCAGCAACTGCCGCCCGACTTCGACAAGCTCGTGCGCGACAAGGTCGTGACCGACGAGATCCTCTCGCAGGAGGCCGAGCGTCGCGGCCTCGCGGCGTCGCCCGAGTTCAAGGCGCAGATGGAGCTCGCCCGGCAGAGCATCCTGATCGGGCTCCTGTCGCAGGACCTCGACAAGACCTCGAAGGTCAGCGACGCCGAGGTCCAGAAGGAGTACGACAAGTTCAAGGCGCAGGCGAGCGGCACCGAGTACAAGGTCCGCCACATCCTGGTCGAGAAGGAAGACGAAGCGAAGGCGATCCTCGCCCAGCTCAAGGCCGGCGCGAAGTTCGAGGACCTCGCCAAGAAGAACTCGAAGGATCCCGGCTCGGCTCCGAACGGCGGCGAGCTCGACTTCGCGTCGCCCGCCTCGTACGTGCCCGAGTTCTCGCAGGCGATGGTCGCACTGAAGAAGGGCGAGACGACCGAGACGCCGGTGAAGACGCAGTTCGGTTACCACATCATCCGCCTCGAAGACACGCGCGCCGCGCAGTTCCCCCCGCTCGCCGATGTCAAGCCGCAGATCCAGCAGCGGCTCGCGCAGCAGAAGGCGCAGCAGTTCCGCGACGAGCTGCGGGCGAAGGCGAAGACCGACTACAAGTTCTCGAACTGACGGTCAGGCCGCTGCGGCAGCCGGTCGCGTCGCGCTGACGCGCCCGGCTTCGATGTGGAGCTGCTGATCGCAGCGCGCGGCGAGCTCGCTGTCGTGGGTGACGAGGACGAGCGTCGTTCCTGCCTCGCGGTTCAGCTCGAGCATCAGCTCCATCACCGTTTCGCCGGTCGCGAAGTCGAGGCTTCCGGTCGGCTCGTCGGCAAGCAGGAGCGTCGGCCGCACGACGAACGCGCGGGCGAGCGCGACGCGCTGCTGCTCGCCGCCCGAGAGGACACGCGGATAGTGGCGTAGCCGCTCGCCGAGGCCCACGCGCCGAAGCATCTCGGTGGCGAGCGCGCGCGCATCGACGCGGCCTTGCAGCTCGAGCGGCAGCATGACGTTCTCGAGCGCGGTGAGATTGGCGAGCAGCTGGAAGCTCTGGAAGACGAAGCCGACCTTGGCGGCGCGCACCGCGGCGCGCGCGTCCTCGTCGATCGCGAAGAGGTCGACGCCGTCGAGCCGCACGGTTCCGCTCGTCGGCGTGTCGAGCCCGGCGATCAGCGACAGCAGCGTGCTCTTGCCCGACCCCGAGGCGCCGACGATCGCGACCGAACGCTGCCGCGGCAGGGTGAAATCGATCTCGTGGAGAATCGTCAGCGTCCCGGTGGAGTCGTGCACGCGCTTGGTCAGGCGCTCGACGGCGATGATCGGCTCGGACATGAAGGTGACGGTCGATGGCGATGACGCGCCGACGTTGGCTGGCGCACTGTAGCGCGGCGTCGGCGTTCGCCGTCGCGGCGGCGGCGATGCCCGCATTCGCTGCCGCGCCGCGAACCGTCCTGATCGTCGGCGACAGCCTGTCGGCCGAGTACGGACTCTTGCGCGGCACCGGCTGGGTCGCGCTGCTCGAGCAGCGTATCGCGCGCGAGAAGATCGCAGCGAGCGTCGTCAACGCGAGCATCAGCGGCGACACGACCGCGGGCGGCCTGGCGCGCCTGCCTGCATTGCTGCGCGAGAAGAAGCCGGCCGTCGTCGTCATCGAGCTCGGCGGCAACGATGCGCTGCGCGGATTGCCGCTCGAGGCGACGCGCGCCAATCTCGTCGAGATGACGAAGCTCGCGAAGTCCGCGCGCGCCAAGGTCGTGATCGTCGGCATGCAGCTGCCGCCGAATTACGGACGCGCCTACGGCGACCGCTTCGCGTCGCTCTTCGCCGACGTCGCCAAGGCCGAGGGCGCGGCGCTCGTCCCGTTCCTGCTGAAGGGCGTCGCCGACGTCGCGCAGGCGGACACGATGTTCCAGGCCGATCGCATCCACCCGCTCGCGAGCGCGCACCCGACGATGCTCGCCAACGTCTGGCCGGTGCTCGCGCCGCTGCTCAAGTAGCGCGGCGAGGCGCGCGCGTTCAGCGCTGCTTCTCGCCCCCCTGTCGTTCGTCGCGCCGCTCTTCCTTGCCCGGCGGCTCCGGCCGCGTCATCTTGTGCTCGGCCGGCGGACGCGGCGCCGGCGGAGCGGCCGGCGCGACCTGCGGCGCTGCGCCGGCAGCCGGCGGGCGCTGCACCGGTGGCGGGGCGACCGCTGCTTCGGGCGGACGGTTCATGCGCGGCGGCGTTGCGCGGGCTGGCGGTGCGGTTTCGCGAATCGCCGGGGCAGGCTCGCGCGCTGGCGGCGCCACGTCGCGCGGCGCGCTGATCCGCGACGGCGGAGGCATCGCCTGCTTCGGACCGCCGCGATCGTCGTCGGCGGCTTCGCGATTGCGATGCACCGGTCGACCGCCTTCGTTCGGCGGCGCGCTGCGTTGCACCGGGCTCGGCGGCGCGACCGCTTCGGATCGCGGTGGCGACGCGACGCTTTCGTTCGGCGCGCCGCCGCGCGTCGGCGGGCGCGTCGACGGCTCGACGAGGACGCCGCGAGCGCCGACTGGCGGACTGCCCGGCGTCGCGCCAGGTGCGGTCGTCGTCGGGCCAGGCGCTGGCGCCGCACCGACGTGCGGCTGCGCCGGAGCGACTGCCGCGTTGGGCGTCGTCGCGACAGGAGGTCCACCGCGCTCGTTGCCGCGTCCGAATTCCGGACGTCCGCCACGGTTGTCGGGCGGACGGGCACCGTCGCTCCTCGGCGGCGGCACGCCGACCTCCGCGCGCGGCGGCGCCGTGCCTGCGCGCGGATCGGTCCGCTGCGGCTCGACTGCACCCGGCGGCCGCGTCGCTTCCGGCCGCCCGGCGAATCCCGGCGCGCGGCCCTCGAACGGCGGCCGCGGTGGCCGCACCTGCGACGACGGACGCTGCGCCGGCGGCGGAGCGCTCACCGGCGGCGCCGTGACGGTGCGCGGCGGCGAAGAGTCGGCGACGAGCGAGCGCACCTGCGGATCGTTGCGCAGCCGTTCGGCGACCGGAGCGACCGGTTGCCGTCGCAGCATGACCTCCTGCGGAACCACGGTCACCGCGTTCGGGAACTTGCGGTTCGCGAGGTCGCGCCGATCCAGCTCGCCGTTGCGGTTGTTGACGATCGTCGTGATGTTGGTGACGTTGGTGACGTGCGTGATGTTGACCTCGCGCACGTAGCGCTGCGAGTAGCGGTAAGGAGGAACGTAGACCTCGCGCGGCGCGAGCGGCACCCAGCCGACCGGAGCACCGCCGCCGACCGTGATCGAGACGCTGACGCTCGGCCCGCCGAGCCAAGCGACGAGCGCCGGCGCGTAGACCGGACGCGCGACGTACGTGCCGGGCGCCCAGCACCAGACGTCGCGTCGATAGACCCAGCGTCCGTAGTGGAACGGCGCGAAGCCCCACGGCGCGTCGTCGACCCACGTCCAACCCCACGGCCGCACCCACGCCCAGTGGCCGACGCTGTAAGGTGCCCAGCCGACCGGCACCTGGCGCGGCACCCAGAGCGCGCCGTACTCGGGCGTCTGCTCCCACGTGCCGTAGCGGTCGAGGTCCTCGGCGCCGGTCATCTCGGGCGAGACGTAGCGGCGCTGCTGCTGCGCGACGGCGCGGTCCTCGGCGCGGTCGCGGTCGTCGTTCCAGGCGGCGAACTCATCGCGGGTGACCTGCACCAGCGCGTACTGCGGCACGCCGGCCTGGTCGATCCAGAACTGCGCGTGCTGGCCGGTCGTCACCGGCAGCGCGGTGTTGCGGTTCTCGTAGATCGCCTGCCCCGCGAACGCGGTGACGTCGCTCGCCTGGTCGACGCGGTCGAAGCGGAAGCGTCCCACGGTCTGCGCGCGGAAGCGCCCTTCGTCGGTCGAGAGCTCGAATTCGGCGAACGACTGCGGGGTCCGCAGCCGCGCCGCGACGCTGCCGCCGTGCAGGCGCAGCGCGAAGCGGGTGTCGTCGAGACGGACGATCTCGAGCTCGGTCGCCGCGTCGAGGCGCAGCGTCGTCGAACCGAGCGTGATCTCGGCACGCGCGCCGTTGTCGGTCGCGATGCGATCGCCGGTCGTGAGCGGCCGGTTGCGTGCGATCGTGACCCACTCGTTGGTGTCGGTGTTGAAGAGCCAGATCTGGCCCGAGGCTTCGCTCAAGCGGGCGACCCGGCTCGGCGGGTCGACGACGGGCTGCGCGTGCACGCTGAAGGCAGCCGCGAAGGCGACGAGCGCGGCGAGCACGACGATCCAGACGCGCCAACCGTGCTGCGTGCCGATCGCCTGCGCGACGCGGGATTGCGACGACGTCCTCATTCCTGCTCCTCGCGCCGCGCGGGCGACGCGTCTTCCCTCAACGTTTGCGGCCGTCGCCTCGCCGACCGTGGCAGCAAGCCGACACGTTCGTTTACAGCACGGAAACGACAGAGGCCTCAATCGTCTCCAGCATGATCGAGGCCCGGAAAAAGCACGCTGGTGAAGCCGAATTTGCTGAAGTCGCGGATCCGCATCGGGTAAAGCTTGCCGATCAGGTGATCGCACTCGTGCTGAACGACGCGGGCGTGGAATCCTTCCGCCTCGCGCTCGATCGGACGGCCTTCGAGGTCGGAGCCGCGATAGCGGATGCGCGCGAGGCGCGGCACCATGCCGCGCATCCCCGGCACCGAGAGGCATCCTTCCCAGCCCTCCTCCTCGTCCCTGCCGATCGGCTCGATCGCCGGATTGACGAGGATCGTCCGCGGCACCGGCGGCGCGTCGGGATAGCGGTCGTTGCGGTCGAAGCCGAAGATGACGAGCTGCAGATCGACGCCGATCTGCGGCGCGGCGAGCCCGGCCCCGCTCGCCGCTTGCATCGTCTCGAACATGTCGGCGACGAGCTCGCGCAGCTCGGGCGTCGCAAATTGCTCCACCGGCCGGGCGATCGCGAGCAGCCGCGGATCGCCCATCTTCAGGATCGTGCGCACCGTCATCGCCGTCCCAGACCCGTCTCGAGCGCGGAGTCGTCGCGCTGCGTGCGCCAAGCCGAGATGACGTCTTCGGGCGCCTGCACGAGCTCGATCAACACGCCCGCGCCGGCGATCGGAAATGCGTCGTTCGGTCGCGGATGGATGAAACAGATGTCGTGGCCGCTCGCGCCGGTGCGGATTCCGCCCGGCGCCATGCGGACGCCGTTCGCCTCGAGCCACGCCACCGCCGCGCGCAGGTCGTCGATCCAGAGGCCGACATGGTTGAGCGGCGGCACGTGGACCGCGGGCTTGCCGTTCGGATCGATCGGCTCCATCAGGTCGATCTCGACGCGGGCGAGCCCCTGACCGACCTCGCAGACGTCCTCGTCGACGTTCTCGCGCTCGGAGCGGAACCAACCGGTCGTCGCGACGCCGAGGCGCTCGACCCAGAGCGCGCGCAGCTCGGCCTTGCTCGCGGCACCGAGCGCGATCTGCTGCAGGCCGAGGACGTTGAACGGCCGATCGTCGGTCGCGCTCATCGCTTCGCCGCCGCGTCGGCGAACTCGAGGATCACCTCGTCGACGGCGACGCTCTCGCCAGGCATCGCGACGATCTTCGCGACGACGCCGTCGTGCGCGGCGACGACGACGTTCTCCATCTTCATCGCCTCGATGACGGCGAGCCGCTCACCGGCGCGCACCGCCTGCCCCGCCTCGACCGCGACCTGCACCAGCAGCCCGGGCATCGGCGAGAGCAGGAAGCGCGAGAGGTCGGGCGGGGGCTTCCACGGCATCAGCGCACGCAACTGAGCGCAGCGCGGCGTCAGCACGCGGACCTCGGCGCGCGCGCCGTCGTGGGCGACGCGCAATGCGACGCCGGAGCGCTCGACCTGGGCGCGAAACGGCTTGCCGTCGACGCTGCCTTCGAGCGCGATGCTTGCGAGCGGGCTCGCGAGTTCGATCCGGCGCACCTTGCTGCCGATCGTGACGACGAAGGCGGTGCCGTCGGCGCGCACCTCGAGCGGCGTCTCGCACACGCTGCCGTCGCCTTGCAGCTCGACGGCGACGAAGCGCTTGCCGATCTTGACCTCGTGCCCCGGCAGCTGACCGCTCAGCCCAGCCGCGCGTGCGAGCAGTCGCCGCTCGCACGCGGCGGCGATCGCGAGCAGGAAGTCGCGCTCCGGGTGCGCCACCGCAGCGGGGTCGAAGCCGTGCGGAAACTCCTCGGCGATGAAGCCGGTGTTGAAGTCGCCGGCGGCAAAGCGCGGATGCGCGAGCAGCGCCGACTGGAACGCGAGGTTGCTCGCGACGCCGCGGACGACGAAGCCGTTCAGCGCTTCGCGCATCCGCGCGATCGCGTCGGCGCGGTCGCTGCCGCACGCGATCAGCTTGCAGATCATCGAGTCGTAGTGGACCGGGATCTCGCCGCCTTCGTAGACGCCCGTGTCGACGCGAACGCCCGGTGTTCCCGCGGCCTGCGGCTCTCCGGCGACGAGCGTCGGCCGCGGCGGCCGGAAGACGACGAGCCTGCCGGTGCTCGGCAGGAAGCCGCGGACCGGATCCTCGGCGTTGATTCGGCACTCGATCGCCCATCCGCGCCGCGCGATGTCCTTCTGCGCGAACGACAACGGCTCGCCGGAAGCGACGCGGATCATCTGCTCGACGAGATCGAGCCCGGTGATCGACTCGGTCACCGGATGCTCGACCTGCAGCCGCGTGTTCATCTCGAGGAAGTAGAAGCGCCTGTCCTTGCCGACGACGAACTCGACCGTCCCGGCCGACTGGTAGCCGACCGCTTTGGCGAGCGCGACCGCCTGCTCGCCCATCGCGCGGCGCGTCGAATCGTCGAGAAACGGGCTCGGCGCTTCCTCGACGACCTTCTGGTGGCGGCGCTGGATCGAGCACTCGCGCTCCCACAGGTAGAGGCAGTGGCCGTGCCCGTCGCCGAGGACCTGGATCTCGATGTGGCGCGGCTCCTCGACGAACTTCTCGATGAAGACGCGGTCGTCGCCGAAGCTCGCCTTCGCCTCGTTGCGGCACGACGCGAAGCCTTCCTCGGCCTGCCTGTCGTCCCACGCGATGCGCAGGCCCTTGCCGCCACCGCCTGCCGACGCCTTGATCATCACCGGATAGCCGATCCTGCGCGCGATCTCGACCGCGAGTTTCGCGCTCTCGATCGCGTCGTTGTGGCCGGGGATCGTGCTGACGCCGGCCTTGGCAGCGAGCTTCTTGGACTGGATCTTGTCGCCCATCGCGGCGATCGCGGCGTGCTTCGGGCCGATGAAGACGATGCCCTCCTGCTCGACGCGACGCGCGAACTCCTCGTTCTCGGAGAGGAAGCCGTAGCCGGGGTGCACCGAATCGGCACCGGTCTTCTTGCACGCGGCGATGATCCTGTCCATCGAGAGATACGACTCGCGGCTCGGCGCCGCGCCGATCTCGACCGACTCGTCGGCGAGTTCGACGTGGAGCGCGTCGCGGTCGGCTTCGGAATAGACGGCGACGGTCGCGATCCCCATCCGCCGCGCGGTGCGGATGACGCGGCACGCGATCTCGCCGCGGTTGGCGATGAGGATCTTCTTGAGCATGGCGTGGGATGTTGCTTGTCGGAGTATGCGGTGGGCTACTTGAGCGGCACGGGGCGGTGAGCGGCGGGCATGCCCCGGGCTCCGCTGGCCCTGCCAGCCATCACGGGCCAGAAGGACCCCGTTCGGGCATGGCGCGATGAGACGTCGCCCGCTGCCAGCGGACCCAAGTCATGCCCGCCACTCGCCGCCCCGCACCGCGCGACGCAGCGAAAGGATTGCCAGAGCTCGGACCGTGAGTGGTGGGTGCGAACTGGGTGACGGCGGCCGTTTGGCCGTCTCATCGCGCCATGTCTGAACGGAGTATTTCTAGCCCGTGATAGCCGGCACTGCCGCCGGCAGCCCGGGTCGTACCCACCGCTCGCCGTCCGCGTGCAGCGCATCGCCTTCTTCACAGCGGAATGTTCGAGTGCTTGCGCCAGGGGTCGTCGAGCCTCTTCGACGCGAG
>DATJIM010000241.1:0-2820 GCA_035493195.1 Caldimonas sp. | reverse complement strand
GTCGGGATGGGCTTTTCGCCGCCGCGCTGGCTCGTCGCCGGCGACGTCGTCCGGATCGAGATCGACGGCATCGGCGCGATCGAGAACACATTCCGATGACGCTGCATCTCGTCGATCGCATCGCGGTCGAGGACGAGGGCGACGGCGATGCCGTCGTCTGCGTGCACGGGCTCGGCGGCAGCAGCAACAGCTTCAACCCCCTGATGCCGACGCTCGCACGGCACCGTGTGATCCGGCCCGACATGCCCGGCAGCGCGCGGTCGGCGCGCGTCGAAGGGCCGCTCTCGATCGCCCGCTTCGTCGATGCGCTGCAATCGGTCTGCTCGCGCCTCGGCGTCGCGCGCGCGCACTGGATCGGCCACTCGCTCGGCACGATCGTCTGCCAGCACCTCGCCGTCGCGGCGCCGAAGCTCGTCCGCTCGCTGGCGCTGTTCGGGCCGCTCGCGGCGCCGCCGGAAGCGGCGCGCAGCGCGGTCCGCGCACGCGGAGCGAAAGCTCGCAGCGAAGGCGTCGCCGGGATGCACGAGATCGCGCTCGGCCTCGTCAACGCCGCGCTCTCGGCCGACACCCGGCAGCGCTCGCCGCTCGCGGTCGCGTTCGTCCGCGAGAGCCTGATGCGCCAGGACCCCGACGGCTACGCGCGCACGTGCGACGCGCTCGCCGGCGCCGAGCCGGCGGCGATCGAGCGGATCGAGGCGCCGGTGCTGCTCGTCACCGGCGACGAAGACGGCGTCGCGCCGCCGCAGCAGGTGCGTGCGCTCGCCGAGAAGCTGCACGGCGCGAAGTCGACGCGAATCGCCGTCCTGCCGCGCTGCGGCCACTGGACGCCGATCGAGCGGCCGGACGAGTGCGCGCGCGAGCTGCGCGAATTTCTCGCGAGCGTGCGCTGAAGCACGTCGCGAGCAGGAGCTTTCGATGGCCGACGTCCACTACACCAACGTTCGCATCTTCGACGGCGGCGGCGAAGCGCCGTTCATGGGCGAGGTGCTCGTCCAGGGCGACCGCATCGCACGCGTCGTTCGCAGCGGCCAAGGCGTGCGCGCGGCGCCGGTCGGCGGTGCGCAAATCGTCGACGGGGCCGGCGCGTTCCTCATGCCCGGCATGGTCGAGGCCCACACGCACTTCTCGTGGAACGACCAGCCGAGCCTCGACGCGATCCAGCGCATGCCGCCCGAGGAGCACATCCTCTGGTGCGCGCAGGTGGCGGAGCGCTACCTCGACATGGGCTGGACGAGCTGCGTCGGCGCCGCGACCGCGAAGCCGCGCCTCGACGTCGTCATCCGCAACGCCATCAACGACGGCACGATCGTCGGCCCGCGCTATCTCGCGGCGAGTCAGGAGATCACGGTCCCGGGCGGGCTCGGCGACACGACGGCGCCGCACCTGCCGCAGCCCGAGTTCGCATTCGGCGCGATCGTGAGCGGCGCCGAGGAGATGCGCCGCTGCGTGCGCATGTTCGTCAAGTGGGGCGTCGACTCGCTCAAGATCAACCTCTCGGGCGAGTCGATCACCGGCATGCCCAGCGACCGCTGCCAGTTCACCGATGCCGAGATCGCCGTCTGCGTCGAGGAGGCGAAGGCGTGGGGCAAGCGCGTCTCGGCGCACGCGCGTTCGTGCAACTCGATCAAGCGGTGCGTGCGGCACGGCATCGAGGTGATCTACCACGCGAGCTACACCGACAACGAGACGCTCGACCTGCTCGAAGAGCACAAGATGGAGCACTTCATCGCGCCCGGCCTGGCGTGGCTCATCAACACCTGCCACCACGCGAGCGAGTGGGGCCTGACGCCCGAGGTGACGAAGAAGATGGGCTACCACGACGAGCTCGCGGCCGCGATCGAGACGATGAAGGCGCTGCGCAAGCGCGGCGTGCGGATCCTGCCCGGCGGCGACTACGGCTTCGCGTGGACGCCGCACGGCACCAACGCCAAGGACCTCGAGTACTTCGTGAAGTTCGTCGGCATGAGCCCGATGGAAGCGCTCCTCTCGGCGACTGCGTGGGGCGGGCCGATGATGCGCCAGGGCAAGCAGATCGGCTACATCCGCGAGGGCTGCTACGCCGACCTGTTGCTGATCGACGGCGACCCGCTCGCCGACATCGCGATCCTGCAGGACAAGTCCCGCATCCTCTCGGTGATGAAGGGCGGCGAGTTCCACCGCGCGCCGCCGGTGCGGACGCTGCGCACGACGCGCTGGGCCGCGTAGGAGCAGGGAGAACGACATGGCGACCACGCTCTTCACCAACGTCCGCATCCTCGACGGGGCCGGCACGTTGCCGTACGCCGGCAGCGTTGTCGTCGACGGCAACCGCATCAAGGCGGTGTCACGCTCGAGCGCCGCGCTCGCGCCGACCGGAGCGACCGTGATCGACGGCGCCGGCGCGACGCTCATGCCCGGCATGTGCGAGGCGCACACGCACTTCTCGTGGAACGACGCGGCGACGCTCGGCGCGATCCAGACGATGCCGCTCGAGGAGCACGTCCTCTGGTGCCGCAAGGTCGCCAAGCAATATCTCGTCGCCGGCTTCACCTCGTGCGTCGGCGCCGCGTGCGCGAAGCCGCGCCTCGACGTCGTCATCCGCAACGCCATCAACTCCGGCCAGATCCCGGGGCCGCGCTACCTCGCCGCCAGTCAGGAGATCACCGTCCCGGGCGGTCTCGGCGACGAGACGCTGCCGCATCTGCCGTTCCCGGAGTTCAGCTTCGGCGTCAACGTCAACTCGGCCGACGAGATGAGGAAAGCGGTGCGGATGTTCCTCAAGTACGGCGTCGATTCGATCAAGCTCAACCTCTCGGGCGACAACTTCACTCCCGACTCGCC
>DATJIM010000240.1:0-6903 GCA_035493195.1 Caldimonas sp. | reverse complement strand
CGACAGCTCGAAGCCGCTGCCCGACTCGAAGTTCCGTGGTGACGTCCACGTCCTTGGCGTCCCCCTCACCGACCTCTGCGCGACGCGCTACACCGACCCGCGCGAGCGCCAGCTGCTGAAGAACATCGTCTACGTCGGCGTCCTCGCCGCGCTCCTCGGCGTCGAGCCCGAGGTGATCGCGACGCTGCTCGGCGAGCAGTACCAGGGCAAGACCAAGCTGCTGCAGCCCAACCTCGACGCCTTCATGATGGGGCTGCACCACGGCCGCGAGTATTTCGACGACGCGCTCGGCCTTCGGCTCGAGCGCCGCGACGCCGTCGGCAAGCGCATCTTCATGGAAGGCAACGCCGCCGCCGCGCTCGGCTGCGTCTACGGCGGCGCGACCGTCTGTGCCTGGTACCCGATCACGCCGAGCTCGTCGCTTGCCGAAGCCTTCCAGAAATACTGCTCGAAGCTGCGCGTCGACAAGGAGACCGGCACCAACAAGTTCGCGATCGTGCAAGCCGAGGACGAGATCGCGTCGATCGGCATCGTCGTCGGTGCCGGCTGGAACGGCGCGCGCGCGTTCACCGCGACGTCGGGCCCCGGGGTCTCGCTGATGACCGAGTTCATCGGCCTCGCCTACTTCGCCGAGATCCCGGTCACGATCATCGACGTCCAGCGCGGCGGTCCGTCGACCGGAATGCCGACCCGCACCCAGCAGGCCGACCTCCTCGCGTGCGCGTACGCGTCGCACGGCGACACCAAGCACGTCCTGCTCTTTCCCGAGGACCCGCACGAGTGCTTCGACTTCGGAGCGACCGCGCTCGACCTCGCCGACCGGCTGCAGACGCCGGTCTTCGTCATGACCGATCTCGACATCGGCATGAACCACCGCCTGTGCGAGCCGCTCGCGTGGGACGACGCGCGCACGTACGACCGCGGCAAGGTCATGACCGCCGACGAGCTCGAGGCCGGCAAGGACTTCGGCCGCTATCTCGACGTCGACGGCGACGGCATCCCGTACCGCACGCTGCCCGGAACGCACCCGAGCCGCGGCTCGTTCTTCACGCGCGGGACGACGCGCGACGCCTATGCGCGCTACTCGGAAGCGGGGCCGGACTACATCTACAACGTGACGCGCCTGCTGAAGAAGTTCGAGACCGCGAAGGAGCTCGTCCCGCAACCGGTGCTGCGCAAGGCGGCGCGCGAGACGCGCTTCGGCGTCATTCACTTCGGCTCGACGAGCCCGGCGATGAACGAGGCGTTCGACGCCCTGCAGGCGAACGGCGTCCACGTCGACCTCCTGCGCGTGCGCGCGTTCCCGTTCAGCGCCGCAGTCGACCGCTTCGTCGCCGAGCACGAGACGGTCTTCGTCGTCGAGCAGAACCGTGACGCGCAGCTGCGCACGATGCTCGTCACCGAGCAGGAGATCGATCCCGCCAAGCTCGAGCCGATCCTGCACTACGACGGCACACCGATCACCGCGCGCTTCATCATCGAGGCGATCGCCGAGCGCGTCCGCGCCGACAACGTCGAGCCGCTCGCCAAGAAAGGACTCGCGGCATGACGTATCTCGCCAAGCCGAAGCTTCACCACCCGACGCTGAAGGCCAACAAGCTCGGTTTCACCCGCCGCGACTACGAAGGCAAGATCTCGACGCTGTGCGCCGGCTGCGGGCACGACTCGATCTCGGCCGCGCTCGTGCAGGCGTGCTGGGAGCTCGACATCGAGCCCCACCGGGTCGCCAAGCTGTCGGGGATCGGCTGCTCGTCGAAGACGCCCGACTACTTCCTCGGCGCGTCGCACGGCTTCAACACCGTCCACGGCCGGATGCCGTCGGTGCTGACCGGCGCCAACCTCGCCAACCGCGAGCTGCTCTACCTCGGTGTCAGCGGCGACGGCGACTCGGCGTCGATCGGCTTCGGCCAGTTCGCGCACGCAATGCGACGCGGCGTCAACATGACGTACATCGTCGAGAACAACGGTGTCTACGGGCTCACCAAGGGCCAGTTCTCGGCGACCGCCGACCCCGGCAGCAAGAGCAAGAAGGGCGCGATCAACCGCGACACGGCGATCGACCTCGTCCAGGTTGCGCTTCAGCTCGGCGCCAGCTACGTCGCCCGCAGCTTCTCGGGCGACAAGGAGCAGCTCGTTCCGCTCATCAAGGGCGCGATCAGTCACCGCGGCGCGGCGCTGATCGACGTCATCAGTCCGTGCGTCGCGTTCAACAACCACGCCGGCAGCACGAAGAGCTACGACTACGTCCGCGCCCACAACGAGGCGGTCAACCGGCTCGACTTCATGCCGCACCGCGACGCGATCACCGCCGCGTACGCTCCCGGCGAGGTGATCGAGGTGACGCAGCACGACGGCAGCATGCTGCGCCTGCGCAAGCTCGCCGAGGGCTACGACCCCGGCGACCGGCTCGCCGCGATGAGCCACATCGCGACCTACGAGGCCCGCGGCGAGATCCTGACCGGCCTCCTCTACGTCGATGCCGGCGCCGAGGACCTGCACGGCCACCTGAGGACGATCGCGACGCCGCTCAACCGTCTCGGCGAGCGCGAGCTCTGTCCGGGCTCGGCGGCGCTCGCGGCGATCAACGCCGAGCTGGTCTGACCGGCACACGGCCGCCTCGGCGGCCGTTTCGCGCGACCATGGTCGATCCTGCCGCAGACGCCTAGAGTCGGGCCATGGCACACGCGCTCGAAAACGTCACCTGGGAAGAATGCCTCCTCGAGCCGCGACGCGACCGCGCGCTCGAGGCGTTCGCGCGCGAGAAGCAGGGCGTCCCCAACCCGAACGTCGCCTACTTCGCTTCGGTGCCATGGCTCGCGCGTGCGTTCGTCGAGCTGCATCCCGAGTACGGGCTGCTGCAGCGCCTCGATCCCGCGGTCGCCGACCTCGTCTCGATGATCGTGAGCCAGGAAAACTCGTGCCGCTTCTGCTACTCGGCGGTGCGCGCGCTGCTCTGGGCGAAGGGGATGAGCCGCGACCGGATCGACCGGATCGAGCAGGACCTCGCGCGCGGTGACCTGCCGGAGCGCACGCGCGCTGCGATCTCGTTCGGCCGGCTGCAGTCGCGCACCGGACCACCGGCGGCGTCGAGCGCGTGCGAGGCGCTGCGCGGCGCCGGCGTCGACGCCGACGAGCTCAAGGAGATCGCCTACGCCGTTGCAGTCACCGACTTCACCAACCGTGTCAGCACGATCTCCGCCCTGCCGACTCGACCGATGGAGCGCATGCCCGAGCAATGGCACATGCGGCTGCTGCGTCCCATCGTCGGCCGGATCCTGCGCGGCCGTCGCCAGCGCGGCGCGCCGACGCCGCTCGATCGCGAGCCCGACTTCCCGTACGCGCACGTCGTTCGTGCCTACAGCGGTTCGCCGATCGCGCCGACGCTGGCGCGAACGCTCGAAGGCATGTGGACGTCCGACGTGCTGACACGGCGCTGCAAGCTGCTGATGCTCGCGGTCATCGCGCGCGGCCTCTCGTGCGCCGACTGTGCCGTCGAAGTCGCGCCGGCGCTTGCCGCCGAAGGGCTCCAGGGGGCGGCGCTCGACGCCGTCCTCAACCATCTCGACGGCCCCGAGCTCGACGACACCGAGCGCCTCCTCGTTCCGTTCGCGCGCGAGACGATCTGGTACGAGCCCGCGCGGATCCAGCGCCGCGCGCGCGCGCTCAAGGATCAGCTGCGCGAGGTACAGCTCGTCGAAGCGATCGGCGTCGCCGCGCTCGGCAACGGCCTGTGCCGGATGGGCGCGATCCTCGGGTGCGCGACGTGACGGCGTGGCTCGCCGCGGCAGCGCTCCTCGTCGCGGTGGCGCTGGCGTTCGCGGTCCTCGTCGAGCGCGGCCGCTCGGCGCGGCTGCGCGCGCAGCTCGAGGCGAGCAACGGCGAGCTCGAGCACCTGCAGCGCGCGTGCTCGCGGCTCGCTCCGGACGGCGTCGTCCAGCGCCTGATCGACGCCGGGTCGGGCGACGGCGGCGATGCGATGGCCCCCGAGCGCAAGGTCGCGACCGCGCTCTTCGCCGACCTCGTCGGCTACACCGCGCTCAGCGAGCGCCTCGATCCGGCTGCGCTCGCGCGCGTCGTCAACGGCTATCTGCAGCGCATGAGCGATGCGATCCACGAGCATCGCGGCCACGTCTCGACCTTTCTCGGCGACGGCATCCTCGCGTACTTCGGCGCGCTGCGGCCCGATCCCTGGCAATGCGCCGACGCGGTGACGGCGGCGCTCGCGATGCGCGCTGCCGTCGTCGACTACAACCGCGAGCTGGCTGCCGAAGGACTGCCGGCGATCGGCGTCGGCATCGGGATCCACCGCGGCCCGGGTCTCGCCGGGCTGATCGGCTCGCGCGAGCGGATGGAGTTCGCCTTCGTCGGCAGCACCGTCAACATCGCCGCGCGCGTCCAGGGGCTGACGCGCGTCCACGGTGTCGACATCCTCGTCACCGAAGACGTCCGCAGCGAGCTCGAGGGCGCGTTCGTCGTCGACGCGATGCCGGCGGAGCACGTCAAGGGCATCGCCGACGCCGTTGTCACGTATGCGGTGCGCCACCGCAGCGAAGGCGCTGCCGGGACGGAGGCTCGGCTCGACCTCCAGGCCGAGCTGCCGCGAACGACCTGAGGCTCGTCAGGCGTCGCGCGCCGCGCGCTTGCGCTCGTGCTCCTTCAGATGGCGCTTGCGGACGCGGATCGACTTCGGCGTGATCTCGACCAGCTCGTCGTTCGCGATGAAGTCGACCGCGTACTCGAGCGTGAGCTGGATCGGCGGCGTCAGCTTGATCGCGTCCTCCTTGCCGGAGACGCGGAAGTTGGTCAGCTGCTTGGCGCGCCCGGCGTTGACGACGAGGTCGTTGTCGCGCGAGTGCATGCCGACGATCATGCCTTCGTAGAGCGGATCGCCGGGCTTGACGAACATCCGGCCGCGGTCGTCGAGCTTGCCGAGCGCGTACGTCACCGCCTCGCCGTCGTCCTGGCTGATCAGGACGCCGTTCTTGCGCCCCTCGATCTCGCCCTTGTACGGCTCGTAGCCGTCGAAGATGTTGCTGATGAGGCCGGTGCCGCGGGTCAGGTTGAGGAACTCGTTCTGGAACCCGATCAGGCCGCGCGCCGGGATGCGGTAGTCGAGCCGGACGCGCCCCATGCCGTCGGGCTCCATGTGGGCGAGCTCGCCGCGCCGCTCGCCGAGCGCCTGCATCACCGCGCCCTGGTGCTGGTCCTCGACATCGACAGTGAGGAGCTCGATCGGCTCCTGGCGCTCGCCGTCGGCGTCGTCGTGGAAGACGACGCGCGGCTTCGAGACCGCGAGCTCGTAGCCTTCGCGGCGCATGTTCTCGAGCAGGATCGTGAGGTGCAGCTCGCCGCGCCCGGAGACCTCGAAGATGCCCTCCTCGTCGGTGTCGCGCACGCGCAAGGCGACGTTGCTCTGCAGCTCGCGGTCGAGCCGGTCGCGGATCTGCCGGCTGGTCACGAACTTGCCTTCACGGCCGGCGAGCGGCGAGGTGTTGACGCAGAAGTTCATCGTCAGCGTCGGCTCGTCGACCTCGAGCAGCGGCAGCGGCGCAGGCCGCTCGGGATCGGTGATCGTCTCGCCGATGCCGATGTCCTCGATGCCGGTGACGAGGACGATGTCGCCCGGCCCGGCTTCCTCGGCCTGCTGGCGCTCGAGCCCCTCGAACTTCAGCACCTGGTTGATGCGCGCCTTGCGCGGCGCCGCGTCGACGCCGGCGTAGACCGCGACGTCCTGCAGCGGCTGCAGCGTTCCCTGATTGACGCGGCCGATGCCGATCCGGCCGACGTAGGTCGAGTAGTCGAGCGAGCAGATCTGCAGCTGCAGGGGGTCGTCGGCCGAGCCCTCGTGCGCCGGAACGTGCTCGAGGATGGCGTCGAAGAGCGGCGCGAGATCGGTTCCGGTCGCGCCTTGGTCGAGCGTCGCCCAGCCGTTGAGGCCCGAGGCGAAGACGATCGGGAAGTCGAGCTGCGTCTCGCTCGCGCCGAGCTTGTCGAACAGCTCGAAGGTCGCGTTGACGACGTAGTCTTCGCGCGCGCCGGGGCGATCGACCTTGTTGACGACGACGATCGGCTTCAGCCCGAGCGCGAGCGCCTTCTTGGTGACGAAACGCGTCTGCGGCATCGGTCCTTCGACCGCGTCGACGAGCAGCAGCACCGAATCGACCATCGACAGCACGCGCTCGACCTCGCCGCCGAAGTCGGCGTGGCCGGGCGTGTCGACGATGTTGATGTGGGTGCCCTTCCACTCGACCGCGCAGTTCTTGGCGAGGATCGTGATGCCGCGCTCGCGCTCGAGGTCGTTCGAGTCCATGACGCGCTCGGCGACCTTCTCGTTGGCGCGAAACGTCCCGCTCTGCCGGAGCAGCTGGTCGACGAGCGTCGTCTTGCCGTGGTCGACGTGGGCGATGATGGCGATGTTGCGGATCTGTCGGGTCATGGGGTCGTTCTCGTGGATTCGCGTGTGGGGCGGCGCGGCCGGCCGAGCAGGTCGCCGGCTTCGACCGGGCTGAGCAGCCGGGTCGAGATCAGCTCGCCGGCCTCGATGCGGCCGGCGCCGAGGAAGGCCTTCGGCTCGGGCCCGTAGACGCGCACCCGCGGCGCGTCGGGCAGCGCGATGCGCCGGCGCAGCCCGGCGAGAAAGCGCGCCGCGCCCTCCTCGTCGAGGCGCACCTGCGGCCAGTCGGCGAGCAGCGCGTCGGGCTCGAGCAGCAGCGCATCGCGGCCCGCGGGGTCGAGCGCCTCGATCTCCTCGACCGTGTGGGCGGCGTCGAGGGCGAGCGGCCCGCACGCGGTGCGCCGCAGCGCGGCGAGGTGCGCGCCGCAGCCGAGCGCGGCGCCGAGGTCCTCGGCGAGCGTCCGCACGTACGTTCCCTTGCTGCACGCGATCTCGACCGTCCAGCGATC
>DATJIM010000239.1:0-5023 GCA_035493195.1 Caldimonas sp. | reverse complement strand
GAGCGTCTCGGCGAGGGCGCGCTCTCGCGCGAGCCGCTCGCGCTGGAGCGGCTGCGCGAGCAGCTGTCGGCCAAGGAGGTCTCGATCGTCGGCAGCTCGGGGCAGACGCTGCTCGCGACGGCGAGCGCGAGCGCGTCGCTGCTGCCCGAGCGGATTCCGCTGCAGACGCTGCGCCAGGCGCGCACGCAGCGCGTCGTCAGCCAGGCCGAAGGGCTCGAGGAGGACGCCGCGACGGCGGCGGCGAACGCGCGGGTGCGTGCCGTCGCGCTGATTCCGAGCAGCAACTTCGCGCTCGGCGAGCAGGAGCGCTTCCTCGTCGTGACGCAGCCGATCGCACCATCGCTCGCCGCCAACGCGATCGCGGTGACCAATGCGTACGGCGAGTACCAGCAGCGCGCCCTCGCGCGCTCGGGGCTGCGCAAGATGTACATCGGGACGCTGACCCTCGCGCTCGTGCTCGCCGTGTTCGGCGCGCTGCTGCTCGCGATCGCGCTCAGCAACCAGCTCGCGCAGCCGCTCTTGCTGCTCGCCGAGGGCGTCGCCCAGGTCGCGCGCGGCGACTTCAGCTCGAAGGCGGTGTTCCGCTCGCACGACGAGCTCGGCGGACTGACGCGGTCGTTCGCCGAGATGACCGAGCAGCTCTCCGAAGCGCGCGAGCTGGTCCATCGCAGCGTCACCCAGGTCGAGGGTGCGCGCGCGAACCTGCAGACGATCCTCGACAACCTCACCGCCGGCGTCATCGTCTTCGATCGCAACGGGGCGATCGACACCGTCAACCCGGGTGCGACGCGGATCCTGCGCCTGCCGCTTTCGGCGTACCGCGGTCGCAGGCTCGACGAAGTCGTGGGCCTCGGCGCCTTCGGCCAGGCGGTGTGGCAGCGTTTCGAGCTGCACGCGGCGAGCCCGGAAGCCGGCGAGCGCGACCACTGGCAGGACTCGTTCGAGCTGCAGCTCGCCGGGCCGCCGAACCGCGAGCGCGACTCGATCACGCTGCTCGTGCGCGGCGCAGCGATGCCGCAGGGCGCGCGGCTGATGGTCTTCGACGACATCACCGAGCTCGTCTCGGCGCAGCGCGTCGAGGCGTGGAGCGAGGTCGCGCGTCGGCTCGCGCACGAGATCAAGAACCCGCTGACGCCGATTCAGCTGTCGGCCGAGCGGCTGCAGCTCAAGCTCGGCGCCAAGCTCGACGGCGCCGAGCGAGCGATGCTCGAGCGCTCGGTGTCGACGATCGTCAACCAGGTGCAGGCGATGAAGGCGCTCGTCAACGAGTTCCGCGACTACGCGCGGCTGCCGGCGTCGACGTTCGACGCGATCGACGTCAATGCGCTCGTCGTCGAGGTGCTCGGGCTCTACGGCGGCGCGCAGGAGACAGGGCGGCTGCACGCGGAGCTCGCGCCGGGGCTGCCAGAGATCGTCGGCGACGGCACCCAGCTTCGCCAGGTCATCCACAACCTCGTCCAGAACGCGCTCGACGCGGTCGCCGAACAGCAGGACGGCCGCGTCCTGGTCGTCACCGAGGCGGCGCGCAACGAAGGCGGCCAGGTGCGCGCGGTGCGGCTCGTCGTCGTCGACAACGGCCCCGGCTTTCCGGAGAAGGTGCTCAAGCGCGCCTTCGAGCCCTACGTCACGACGAAGAAGAAGGGCACCGGTCTCGGCCTCGCGGTCGTGAAGAAGATCGCCGACGAGCACGGCGCGCGCGTCCGCATCGCCAATCTCGGCGCCGCGGCGACCGTTGACGGCGACGCGGCCTCGGGTGCCGTGCGCGGAGCGCAAGTTTCGCTATCATTTTCGAAACTCGCCGCGGCCGTCCGTGTCGGCGCGGACGAGCCGGTCGCTGCGTCGAGGGCGCGTTAGAGCTTCATGGCCACCATTCTTGTCGTCGACGACGAACTGGGGATCCGGGCACTGCTGTCGGAGATCCTCGCCGACGAAGGCCACACGATCGAGCTCGCGGAAAACGCCGCGCAGGCGCGCGCGTGCCGCGAGCGCACCCGCCCCGACCTCGTCCTGCTCGACATCTGGATGCCCGACGTCGACGGCATCACGCTGCTGAAGGAATGGGCGTCGACCGCGCAGCTGACGATGCCGGTGATCATGATGAGCGGCCACGGCACGATCGACACTGCGGTCGAGGCGACCAAGTACGGCGCGATGGCGTTCCTGGAAAAGCCGATCACGCTGCAGAAGCTCCTGCGCGCGGTCGAGCAGGGCCTCGCCAAGCCGGCGGCGCGGCCCGCGGCCGCGGCGCACCACAACGCCGCGAACGACAGCGGCGCCCTCACGGTCGAGGCGGCGATGACCGGCGGCACGATGCAGCCGCTGGCGCCGGTGCTGCTCGGCCCGCAGCCCGAGCAGAGCTTCGACCTCGACCGGCCGCTCCGCGAGGCGCGCGACGCGTTCGAGAAGAGCTACTTCGAGTTCCACCTGGCGCAGGAAAACGGCAGCATGACACGCGTCGCCGAGAAGACCGGCCTCGAACGCACGCACCTGTACAGGAAGCTCAAGCAGCTCGGCGTCGACCTTTCGCGCAACAAGCGCAGCGCGATCTGATCCGGCGCGGTCGACGTCAGCCGTCGCGTTCGACGGCGAGGCGAACGTCCTGTCCGAACGCCACCTCGAGCGTGTGTCCATCGGGGTCGCGGATCAGCGCCCAGTAGCCGACCGGCGGCCCGGAGTCCTCGGGCTCGCGCGCGAGGCAGCGTTCGTCGCGCGCGAGCCTGCACAGCCGATCGACCTCTTCGCGCGATCGCACGCCGACGCCGAGATGCGCCATCGGCAACAGCGGCTTGATCTCGTTCGCGGTCTCGATCAGGACCAGCGCGAACGGCCTCGTTCGGTCGCTGACCCAGGCGACGCCGGGCCGCTCGTGCACGGTCTGCATGCCGGCGTACCGGGCGTAGAACGCGACGCTCGCCGCGAGCGAGCGCACCGGAAGCGCGACGTGCGTCAGGCCGATGTCGGACATCGCAAGTGCTCGCCCACGCTCCGCGCCGACAGCGGCGTCGCTGCCCTCGGCGCGGGCCGGCGTTGCCCGATCAGGCCGGCTTGATGTTCTGGTTGACGCGGAAGAGGTTCTTGGGGTCGACCTTCGCCTTGATCGCCGCCAGCCGCGCGTAGTTGTCGCCGTACGTGGCCTGCACCCGACCGTCGGCCTCGTCGTCCATCATGAAGTTGACGTATGCGCCTTCCATGTTGAACGGGTGGACCGCTTTCCAGTACGCGCGGCCCCAGTTCTTGAGCGCGTCGGCGTTCTTCGGGTCGGGGTCGATGCCTGCGATCACCATCGAGTACGTCGCGTCGCGCGTCGGCCACGCCGTCGCGTTCTTCGCGACGCGCCGCACGGCGCCGTCGATCGGATAGAGGTGCATGAGGCAGAACGGGCTCGGCGCCTGCGCGGCCTGCGCGATGTGGACGTCGATCGCCTCGTCGCTCAGCGTCTTCACGAAGTCGCCCTTCCAGTACCACTGCAGTCCCTTCGGGAAGAACGGGTCGAACAGGGCGTTGATCGCCGGCATCGGCATCATGCCCATCCAGTCGAAGAGCGGCGCGGGGAGGCCCTCGAGGAGCGACGCCATCGCCTTGCGGCCTTCGGCTTCGCTGCCGTTGAAACAAGAGATCACCGCGCACGCACGCGTGTTCCAGTGCTCCTTCGGGAACGGATCGGTCGGCGGCACCGTCTTCAGGCCGACGAACGTGCCGAGATCCTCGGGAGCGTGCGACAGGAAGTCGCGGAACCGGCGCATGACCGCCTTGCCGTCCTTCGCGGCATCCCAGAAGATCGGCCCGGCGAAGACCATCTTCACCGGGTGCGCCTGGAACAGGAAGCTGGTGACGACGCCGAAGTTGCCGCCGCCGCCGCGCAGCGCCCAGAACAGGTCGGCGTTGTCCTTCGCGCTCGCGGTGACGAAGCTGCCGTCGGCGAGGACGACGTCGGCCTCGAGCAGGTTGTCGATCGTGAGCCCGTGCTTGCGCGTGAGGTAGCCGGTGCCGCCGCCGAGCGTGAGCCCGGCGACGCCGGTGCTGCCGACGATGCCGAACGGCACGGCGAGGCCGAACGCGTGGGTCGCATGGTCGACGTCGGCGGAGGTGCAACCGGGCTCGACGCGAACGGTCTTCCTCGCGGTGTCGATGCGCACGCTCTTCATCATCGACAGGTCGATGACGAGGCCGTCGTCGCAGCTGCCCAGTCCGGGGCCGTTGTGGCCGCCGCCGCGGATCGCGAGCAGGAGGCCCTGCTCACGCGCGAAGTTGACGGCGGCGACGACGTCGGCGGCGTCGACGGCGCGCGCGATCAGGCGCGGACGCTTGTCGATCATGCCGTTGTAGAGCGCGCGCACCGCGTCGTAGTCGGCGTCGCTCGGGCGCACGAGGCGGCCGCGAAGTGTCTGCTGGAAGGTGGAGACAGCCTGGTCGTTCATGGGTTCCTCCCGAAACGAGGCGTGGGAAGCCAAGGATCGTAGGAGGCTCGGTCGCGCGCAGCAACGCCGCCCTGACAGCGGGCATCCGCAATCTTGCGGATGCGGCGCCCGGTTCGACGGCGTACCGAGCCGACCCCCGGCCCTCGGGCCGGCCGGCGGCGTGGCGTCACTCGACCACGACGTCGGCGCGCAGCAGCATCGAGTGAGCGCGGGATCGTCAGGCCGTGCGCTGTGCGGACGCGCAACGCCTGGCCGCGCCAAGGCCCGCCGATATAATCATCGGCTCACGGCCAAGTAGCTCAGTTGGTAGAGCAGCGGACTGAAAATCCGCGTGTCGGTGGTTCGATTCCGCCCTTGGCCACCACATCTGGCGCGCGCAGCGCCGACGCGACGACTCCTCAGCTCTCAAGACCCGGCTGCGGCAAGGTTGACGCCCGCTCGGCGCCAGCCGATTCGAGCAGCCGGCGAACTTCTTCCGCCGCCTCCGTCGAATCGACGTGCACGGTGACGAGTGTCGCCTCGCGTCGCACGAGCTCGTCGTAGCCGGCAGCCTCATCGTCGCCGTGTCGCGTGCCGAGAAGCTGCTGGAACAGCGCAGTCGCGTT
>DATJIM010000238.1:0-9705 GCA_035493195.1 Caldimonas sp. | reverse complement strand
AAGCGGCGAACTGGCGCTTCGATCCGGTCGGGCAAGTCTGGTCCAAGCCATGAGCGGCGGCGTTCGCGCCAGGCCGCGGGTCTTCATCAAGACCTTCGGCTGCCAGATGAACGTCTACGACTCGGACAAGATGGCCGACGTGCTGCGCGCAGCAGCCGGCTACGAGCCGACCGACGACGTCGACGACGCCGACCTCATCCTCTTCAACACCTGCTCGGTGCGCGAGAAGGCGCAGGAAAAGGTCTTCAGCGATCTCGGCCGCGTCAAGCACCTGAAGGCGCGCGGCGCGCTGATCGGCGTCGGCGGCTGCGTCGCCAGCCAGGAAGGCGAGGCGATCGTCGAGCGCGCGCCGTACGTCGACCTCGTCTTCGGCCCGCAGACGCTGCACCGATTGCCGGAGATGCTGGCGCGACGGCTGAGCGACCGACGGCCGCAGGTCGACATCCGCTTTCCCGAGATCGAGAAGTTCGACCATCTGCCGCCGGCGCGCGTCGACGGCGTCACGGCGTTCGTCTCGATCATGGAGGGCTGCTCGAAGTACTGCTCGTACTGCGTCGTGCCGTACACGCGCGGCGAAGAGGTCTCGCGACCGCTCGACGACGTGCTCGTCGAGATCGCCGGCCTCGCCGAGCAAGGCGTTCGCGAGGTGACGCTGCTCGGCCAGAACGTCAACGCCTACCGCGGCGCGATGGGCGCCAGCGCCGAGATCGCTGACTTCGCGACGCTGATCGAGCATGTCGCCGAGCTGCCTGGCATCGAGCGCATCCGCTACACGACGAGCCACCCCAAGGAATTCACGCAGCGGTTGATCGACGCCTACGCGACGACGCCCAAGCTCGTCGATCACCTCCACCTGCCGGTGCAGCACGGCAGCGACCGCATCCTGGCGGCGATGAAGCGCGGCTACACGGCGCTCGAATACAAGAGCACGATCAGGAAATTGCGCGCGGCGCGGCCGACGATCGCGATCTCGAGCGACTTCATCGTCGGCTTCCCCGGCGAGACCGCCGCCGACTTCGAGCGGACCATGGCGCTCGTCGACGACGTCGGCTTCGACTACAGCTTCAGCTTTCTCTTCAGCCCGCGTCCGGGCACTCCGGCGGCGGCGCTCGTCGACGAGACGCCGATTGCCGAGAAGAACGCCCGCCTGCAGCGCCTGCAGGCCACGATCGAGGCGCGCGGCGACGCAATCAGCCGCTCGCGCGTCGGCACCGTGCAGCGCATCCTGCTCGAAGGCGCGTCGCGCAAGGACGACCGCGAGCTCGCCGGCCGCACGTCGTGCAACCGGGTCGTCAACGTGCCGGCGGCGGGCCGGTCGGCCGGCGAGCTCGTCGACGTGCGAATCGTCGCAGTCAGCGGCCACACGCTGCGCGGCGAGCTCGTCGCCCCCTGACCGCCGCGAGAGCGGTCTCCGTTCAGCGGCCGCGAAAGCCGGCCCACCAGAGCGCTGCGGCGCACGCGAGCACCATGCCGGCGTACGTCGCCATCCTGCCGTCGCGCTCGAAGACGACGAGCCCGACCAGGGCGGCGATCGCCGTCGCAACGCTCGCCCACGCCCAGAGGCGGACGGCGCTGACGCCGCCGAGCTCGCGCCGCCACAGAAGCTTCGTCAGCGCCGCCGCGATCGCGCCGAGAACGAGCGCCGGCGCGAAGAAGTTGGTGAGATGCCAGAAGGCGTCGGATGGCTGCAAGGGGCGCGAATTTTATAATTCGACCATGAGCGTCTTCGCGCTGGGCCTCAACCATACGACCGCGCCGCTGGACCTGCGCGGCCGGTTCGCCCTCGCCCCGCAGCAGCTCGCGACGACGCTGAAGGCCTTCCGCACCCGCCTCGACCGGGTCGAGGAAGTCGCAATCGTGTCGACCTGCAACCGCACCGAGGTCTACGTCGGCGCAGCGCCGAGCGTGCTCGACCCGGCGCTCGAGTGGCTCGCTGACTTCGGCCAGGTGCAGACGTCGATGCTGCGCTCGCACGCGTACGTGCTCGAAGGACCGTCGGCGGCGCGGCACGCGTTTCGGGTCGCGAGCGGGCTCGACTCGATGGTGCTCGGCGAACCGCAGATCCTCGGCCAGCTCAAGCAGGCGGTGCGCGAGGCCGGCAGCGCCGGCACGCTCGGCACGACGCTGCAGCAGATGTTCCAGCGCTCGTTCGCGGTCGCCAAGCAGGTGCGCTCGTCGACCGAGATCGGCAGCCATTCGATCAGCATGGCCGCCGCCGCGGTCCGGCTCGCGGCGCAGCTGTTCGAGGACCTGCGCCAGACGAGAGTGCTCTTCGTCGGCGCCGGCGAGATGATCGAGCTCGCGGCAACCCACTTCGCCGCACGCCGTCCGAAACATCTCGCCGTCGCCAATCGCGGCGCGGCGCGTGCCGACGAGCTCGGTTCGCGCTTCAACGCGTCGACGTTCCCGCTCGCCGAGCTGCCGTCGCGCCTTTCCGAGTTCGACATCGTCGTCTCGTGCACGGCGAGCTCGTTGCCGATCATCGGCCTCGGCGCCGTCGAGCGCGCGCTGAAGGCGCGCCGTCATCGGCCGATGTTCATGGTCGACCTCGCGGTGCCGCGCGACATCGAGCCCGAGGTCGCGCGCCTCAACGACGTCTACCTCTACACGATCGACGACCTCTCGGCACTGGTACAGACCGGCGGCGAGAAGCGCGAGGCCGCGGTCGCGCAGGCCGAGGCGATCATCGAGACCGGCGTGCAGAGCTTCGTCCAGTGGCTCGATCGGCGCGGCTCGGTGCCGCTGATCCAGGCGCTGCACGCGCAGGCGGACGACTGGCGCTCGCTCGAGATCGCGCGGGCGAAGAAGCTCCTCGCCGGCGGCGCCGACGTCGAAGGCGTGCTCGACGCGCTGTCGCGCGGGCTGACGCAGAAGATGCTGCACGGCACGCTCGCCGAGCTGAACGCCGCCGACGGCGACGAGCGCACGCGGCTCGCGCAGACGGTCTCCCGCCTGTTCCTGCGCGGCAGCGGCCGCAACCTCGACGACAAGCGCTAGCGGCGCCGAGTCGCGCCGCCCGCGGCATCGCGCCGCTCCGCCACGTCACGTCGAATCGTCCATGAATCCTTCCTTCCGCCAACAGTTCGAACGCCTCGCCCTTCGCCTCGGCGAGCTCGACGCGCTCCTAGCCGACGGCAGCGTCGCAGCCGACATGAAGCGCTACCGCGAGCTCGGCCGCGAGCACGCAGAGGCGAGCACACTCGTCGAGTTGTTCCGCCGCTACGAGCAGCGCGAGCGCGACCGCGCGTCGGCCGACGAGTTGCTCGCCGAGTCGGACGGCGATGAGGCGATGGCGGCGCTGGCACGCGACGAGGCGAGCGCGGCGGCGGCCGATCTCGAGCGGCTGCTCGGCGAGCTGCAGGCGGCTCTGCTGCCGCGCGACGCCGACGACGCGCGCAACGTCTTTCTCGAGATCCGCGCCGGCACCGGCGGCGACGAGTCGGCGCTCTTCGCCGCCGACCTCGCGCGCATGTACCTCCGCTACGCCGAGCGCAAGCGCTGGAAGACCGAGATCCTCTCCGAGAGCGCGAGCGACCTCGGCGGCTACAAGGAGCTCGTCGTCCGCATCGAAGGCGATCTCGTCTACGCGGCGCTGAAGTTCGAGTCGGGCGGCCACCGCGTGCAGCGCGTGCCGGCGACCGAGACACAGGGCCGCATCCACACCAGCGCGTGCACGATCGCCGTGATGCCCGAGCCCGACGAAGCCGAGGAGATCACGCTCGACCCGAGCGAGCTGCGGATCGACACCTTCCGCGCGAGCGGCGCCGGCGGTCAGCACGTCAACAAGACCGACAGCGCGATCCGCATCACCCACCTGCCGACCGGAATCGTCGCCGAGTGCCAGGACGAGCGCTCGCAGCACCGCAACAAGGCGCGTGCGCTCGCGGTGCTGACGGCGCGGCTGCGCGACAAGGAACGCTCGGAGCGCGTCGCCAAGGAAGCGGCGACGAGGAAGAGCCTCGTCGGCAGCGGCGATCGCAGCGACCGCATCCGCACCTACAACTTCGCGCAGGGCCGCGTCACCGACCACCGGATCGGCCTGACGCTGTACCGGCTGCAGGCGATCCTCGACGGCGACCTCGACGAGCTGGTCGCAGCGCTGCAGGCAGCGCAGGCGAGGGAGCAGCTCGCCGCGCTCGAGAGCGGCGCCTCGTGACGACCGTCCGGGGCGCGCTCGCCCACGCGCGGCAGCGCGGCGTCGCCCTCCTCGATGCGCAGCTGTTGCTTGCCCGCGCGCTGGCAACCACGCGCACGGCGCTGATCGCCGACGACGAGCGCAGCCTCGACAGCGAAGAAGGCGAGCGCTGGTCGGGTTGGCTAGCGCGCCGCGCCGACGGCGAGCCGCTCGCGTACCTGCTCGGCGAGAAGGAGTTCCACGGCCTCGTCCTCGAGGTGAACGCCGACGTCCTCGTGCCGCGCCCCGAGACCGAGCTCGTGGTCGACTGGGCGGCAGAGCTGCTGGCTAGGGGACGGCAACCGGCCGGCGCGCCGGCAGCGCCCGCCGTCGTCGACCTCGGCACCGGCAGCGGCGCGATCGCCTTGGCCATCAAACGCCTGCACCCCGCCGCGCACGTGATCGCGACCGACGCCAGCGCCAGGGCGCTCGCGGTCGCCCGCAGCAACGCCGCGCGCACCGGGCTCGCGATCGAGCTCGTCGAGGGGTCGTGGTGGGCGGCCGTCGCGGCACGCCGCTTCGATGTCGCGGTCGCGAACCCGCCGTACGTTGCCGCCGGCGACGCGCACCTGGCCGAGCTGCGCCACGAGCCGATCGCCGCGCTCGCTTCGGGCGCCGACGGGCTGGCCGACCTGCGAGCGATCGCCGCGGGCGCACGCGACCACCTGTTCATGGGGGGCTGGCTCGTTGTCGAGCACGGCTTCGACCAGGGTGCCGCGGCACGCCGGCTGCTTGCCGACGGCGGGCTCGTCGACGTCGAAACGAGGGTCGATTTCGCGGGCCACGAACGCGCGACCGCCGGTCGGCGCGCGCGCGCCGCCTGACCGCCGGTCACAACCTTCACCGCCCGTCGCATCGGCGGTTCTTCCCCGTGAAAAAGGCGCGAGCGCGTGTTGCTCCGGAGCAAGTGCTGCGCTGGAGCTACAGCTTTTTTCGGCACGCGGTCGTACCATGATTTCCCGTCGCGCAAGCGGCCCGATGCACCTCTGGTGATCGAGGAGTTTTCCCATGCGCCCTGTGCCCTGGATCTGTGTCGCAGTCGCTGCGGCGCTCGCCACGGTCGAGGCGCGCGCCGACGGTGACGGCCTGTCCGCCAACGCCGATCGGTTCGCCTGGGCCGGCTTCCAGAGCCGGATCGCGCTCGCCCCGGGTGCGCCCGGCTGGCGCACCGACTTCGCTCCGACCGAGCGGACCGGGCTGCAGGTCGGAAGCAGCCTCGGCCTCCTCGGCGACGTCTACTTCGGCGGCGCCAAGGCCGCCGCCGGTGCGCCAACGAACGGATTTCGCGCCACCAGCGGGCTGCTGATCGGCGCCCGCAGCCCGCTCCTCGGCGGCTCGACGACGCCGACTTCCGGCGGGCTCTACGCGAGCAACCGGCGTCTGTTCGGCGCGTCGGCGAGCAGCCTCGCGACGACCGACGCATCGGTCGACAGTTCGACCGTGCCGTACATCGGCATCGGCTACAGCAACCTCGCCGCCAAGAGCGGCTGGAGCTTCAGCGCCGACCTCGGCGTCGTCTCGCAGAGCCCGGGCAGCGTGGTGCGGTTCGGCCGCGTCTTCGGCGGCTCGCAAAGCCTCGACGACGTGATCCGCGACATGCGGCTCGCGCCCGTCGTGCAGCTCGGCGTCTCCTATTCCTTCTGATCCGGTCGACGTCGCGAATCCCTGTAAAGTCGCCTGATCCTCAGCATCAGGCGCCTCCCATGAGCGACGTTCATCAGCGCATCGACGACATCGTCAAGAACCACCGCGTCGTCCTGTTCATGAAGGGGACGCCGCAATTTCCGATGTGCGGGTTCTCGGGTCGCGCCATCCAGATCCTCAAGGCGTGCGGCGTCGGCGATCTCAAGTCCGTGAACGTCCTCGAGGACGAGGAGATCCGCCAGGGCATCAAGTCGTACTCCGACTGGCCGACGATTCCGCAGCTCTACGTCAACGGCGAGTTCGTCGGCGGCTCGGACATCATGACCGAGATGTACCAGGCCGGCGAGCTGCAGCAGACCCTCGGCGTCGCCGCCTGACCGTGGTCGCCGGCTCCCGTCGCGTCGTCGTCGGCGTGACCGGGGCTTCGGGCGCGATCTACGCCATCCGTCTTCTCGAGCGTCTGCGCCGCGCGGGCCGCGAGATCCATCTCGTCGCGACGTCGGCGGGTCTTCTCAACGTCCACCACGAGCTCGGCCTCGACCGCAACGCGCTCGAGGCCCTCGCCGACGTCGCCTACAAGCCGGGTGACATCGGCGCGGCGATCGCGAGCGGCTCGTTCGCCGCCGACGCGACCGTGATCGTGCCGTGCTCGATGAAGTCGCTGGCGGCGATCGCGAACGGCCTCTCCGACAACCTCCTCACACGCGCCGCCGACGTCGCACTCAAGGAGCGTCGCAAGCTCGTGCTGATGGTGCGCGAAACGCCGCTCAACCTCGCGCATCTGCGCAACATGACGAGCGTGACCGAAATGGGCGGGATCGTGTTTCCGCCGCTGCCGGCGTTCTATCACCGGCCGACGACGATCGACGAGATCGTCGCCGACACGACCGAGCGCGTGCTCGCGCTCATCGGCATCGAGGACGCGGCGCCGAAGTCCTGGCCGGGGCTGTGAGCCCGGCGCGCTAGACGCGGGCCTCGACCGCCGGGTCGTACTCCCATTGGCGGCGCGCGGCGAAGACCGCGTTCGGGTATTCGGGTCGACCTCGGCTGCCGTTGTATCGGCCGAGCGCGAGGAACAGGTCGCCGCGCTCGCGGTCGAGATAGTGGCGCAGGATGACGCTGCCAAAGCGCAGGTTGGTCTGCATGTGAAAGAGCCGGCCGGCATCGCCGTCGCCGATCGTGCGCGCCCAGAACGGCATCACCTGGGTGTAGCCGCGCGCACCGGCGATCGAGATCGCGTACTTGCGAAAGTTGCTCTCGACCTGCACCAGCCCGAGCAGCAGCGCCGGCTCGAGCCCGGCGCGCTTGCTCTCGTACCAGAGCGTCTGCAGGAACTCGACGCGGGTGACGAGCTCGGCCTTCTGCCGGCGCAGCCGATCGCTCATCGCGCCGAGCCAGCGCAGATACGCGAGCTTCTGGTAGAAGTCGGTGAACGTCGGCTTCGGCGGCGCGGCGTCGGCGATCGCCGCGGCCAGCGCGCTGCGCACGGCGTCGGCGAGCGGCTCCTCGACTTGCGCACCGGCGAGCGCTGCACGCGGCCACGTCGCAACGAACGGCGCCGCGACGGTCGCGGCAACGAGCGCGCGCCTTCCCCTGCTGCGCGGCAAGAGCGCGTTCGTCATGCCGCGAGCTTGCCCTTCACGAAGGCAAGCGCTTCAGCGACGGGCACGGTCGTCGGCGCGGCGTCGCGCCGACCCTGGACCTCGACCGTTCCCGCCTTCAGGCCGCGATCCGACAGCACGACACGGTATGGAACGCCGATCAGCTCCCAGTCGGCGAACATCGCGCCGGGGCGCTCGCCGCGATCGTCGAGGATGACGTCGATGCCGGCGTCGACGAGCCCGGCATGCAAGAGGTCGGCGGCGTCGCGGACCGCGTCGGAGCGGTCGTAGCCGATCGGACAGACGACGAGCTCGAACGGCGCGATCGCGCGCGGCCACACGATGCCGCGCTCGTCGTGGTTCTGCTCGATCGCGGCGCCGGCGATGCGCGTGATGCCGATGCCGTAGCAGCCCATCTGCAGCAGCTGCGGCTGGCCCTTCTCGTCGAGGAACGTCGCGTCCATGCTCTTGCTGTAGTACGAGCCGAGCAGGAAGACGTGGCCGACCTCGATGCCGCGCTGGATCGCGAGCACGCCCTTGCCGTCGGGCGACGGGTCGCCCGCGACGGCGTCGCGGATGTCGGCGACGAGATCGGGCTCGGGCAGGTCGCGCGCCCAATTGACGCCGGTGTAGTGGAAGTCCTCGACGTTCGCGCCGGTGACGAAGTCGCTCATCGCCGCGACGGTGCGATCGGCGACGATGCGCAGCGGACGTTTCGGCGCGATCGGGCCCAGATAGCCGGGAGCGCAGCCGAACGTCGCCCCGATCTCGGCCGTGGTTGCGAAGCGGAAGCCGCGATCGAGCCCAGCGAGCTTGCCGGCCTTGACTTCGTTGAGGGCATGGTCGCCACGCACGAGCAAGAGCCAGATCGTCGGCTCGCGCGTCGCCGCATCGGCCGGCGGATCGGTCGCGAGAACGATCGACTTGACGGTGCGCGCGAGCGGAATGCCGAGCAGCTCGGCGACGTCATCGCACGTGCTCTTGCGCGGCGTCGGCGTCTTCGCGAGCGGCTCGCTCGGCGCTGCCCGCGGCGCCGCCGGCGCGACCGCCTCGGCGAGCTCGATGTTGGCGGCAAAGTCGGAGTCCGGGCTGTAGACGATCGCGTCCTCGCCGGTGTCGGCGATGACCTGAAACTCGTGCGAGCGGATGCCGCCGATCGTGCCGTTGTCGGCGGCGACGGCGCGAAAGACGAGCCCCATGCGCTCGAAGATGCGGACATACGCTGCGTACATCTGGTCGTAGCTGACGCGCGCCGCGTCGAGGTCGCGGTCGAACGAGTACGCGTCCTTCATCGTGAACTCGCGCCCTCGCATGACGCCGAAGCGCGGCCGTCGCTCGTCGCGGAACTTGGTCTGAATATGGTAGAAATTCCGCGGCAGCGCGCGATAGCTGCGCAGCTCCTGGCGGGCGATGTCCGTGATGACTTCCTCGCTCGTCGGCTGGATGACGAAGTCGCGCTCGTGGCGGTCCTTGACGCGCATCAGCTCGGGGCCGTACTTCTGGAAACGACCCGACTCCTGCCAGAGCTCGGCAGGCTGGACGACCGGCATCAGCAGCTCGACGGCGCCGGCGCGGTTCATCTCCTCGCGCACGATCTCCTCGATCTTGCGGATGACACGCAGGCCCATCGGCATGTAGGTGTAAATGCCTGCCGACAGCCGCTTGATGAAGCCGGCGCGCACCATGAGCCGGTGGCTCACGACCTCGGCGTCGGCCGGTGCTTCCTTGAGCGTCGAGACGAAGAACTGGCTGGCTTTCATCGGCGGTGCGGTAGCGCTGGTCGCGCGCAGGCCGCCGGAAGCGATGCGGACGCCGGTCGGCCGATGGGCGCGAGGAGTTTGACTCGCGTCATGCCGGTGCAATAATCCGATCAACGCAAGAATCGAGGTTGATTATGCTCGACCGTGATGGGTTCAGGCCCAACGTCGGCATCATCCTGCTCAATTCGAAGAACCAGGTGTTCTGGGGCAAGCGGATCAGGACCCACTCCTGGCAGTTCCCGCAAGGGGGCATCAATCACGGCGAGACGCCCGAGCAGGCGATGTACCGCGAGCTCCACGAGGAAGTGGGGCTTCATCCGAACCATGTGCGCGTCGTCGCGCGAACGCGCGACTGGCTGCGCTACGAGGTGCCGACGCACTTCATCCGCCGCGACGCGCGCGGCCACTACAAGGGCCAGAAGCAGATCTGGTTCCTGCTGCAGCTCGTCGGCCGCGACTGCGACATGAACCTGCGCGCGACCGATCACCCCGAGTTCGACGCCTGGCGCTGGAACGAATACTGGAT
>DATJIM010000237.1:0-12838 GCA_035493195.1 Caldimonas sp. | reverse complement strand
CGCGTCGGTGGGATCGCCGACGCGCGGAAAGGTTCGCCAAATGCCCAGCTTCGACGCCGTCGTCGACCCCAACCTCGTCGAGGTGAAGAACGCCGTCGATCAGGCCGGCAAGGAGATCGGCACGCGCTTCGACTTCAAGGGCTCGTCGGCGCGGGTCGAGCTCAAAGAGAAGCTTGTCACGCTCTTTGCAGACAGCGAGTTCCAGCTCGGCCAGGTGTCCGATATCCTGCTGGCGAAGCTCGCCAAACGCAACGTCGACGCCCGCTTTCTCGACCGCACCGCGAAGGTCGAGAAGATCGGCGGCGACAAGGTGCGCCAGGAGCTCGCGGTCAAGAGCGGCATCGATGCCGAGACGGCGAAGAAGCTGCAGACGACGATCAAGCAGAGCAAGCTGAAGGTGCAGTCATCGATCCAGGGCGACACGGTTCGCGTCAGCGGCGCCAAGCGCGACGAGCTGCAGGCGGCGATCGCGCTCATCCGCAAGGAGATCGCCGAGCAGCCGCTCTCGTTCACCAACTTCCGCGACTGACCGCGATGCGTGCGCTCGTCGCGACGCTGCTCGTCGCCGCCGTCACCGCAGCGTCGGCGCAGACGGTCTCGATGGGCGGCAGCCTCGGCACCAACGCGCTCCTCGTCATCGACGGCAAGGCGCGAACCGTCGCGGCCGGTGCGACGGTCGACGGCGTCCGCCTCATCTCCGTGACCAGCAACGAAGCGGTCGTCGAGGTCAAGGGGAAGCGTTTCACCGTCCATCTCGGCGACGCCCAAGTCAACCTCGGCGGCAAGGCGAGCGAGGGCGCCGGCAAGCAGATCGTGCTCAGGGCGCAGAGCGGCGGCCACTTCGTGACCTCGGGAACGATCAACGGCAAGACGGCGCGCTTCGTCGTCGACACCGGTGCGACGCTCGTCTCGATGGACCAGTACGAGGCCGACCGCCTCGGCGTCGACTGGAAGAACGGCCAGCGCGGCATCAGCCGCACCGCCAACGGCGACGCGCCGTTCTACGCGACGACGCTGCAATCGCTGCGGATCGGCGACGTCCAGGTCTACAACGTCCCGGCGATCGTCTCGCCTGCGCCGATGCCCTACATCCTGCTCGGCAACAGCTTTCTCAACCGCTTCCAGATGAAGCGCGAGAACGACGTCATGACGCTCGACCTGCGCTATTGAGCGTTGCCGCGCCGGCTGTCGCCGCGTCGACAGAGCGAAGCGAACGGTCGTGCTAAAAACGGCGTTCGCCCGCGCCCGGAGATGTCGATGGACCTCGCATTCACCCCCGAAGAGCTCGCGTTTCGCGAGCAGATCCGCGCCTGGGTGCGCGACAACCTGCCCAAGGACATCAGCGACAAGGTCAGGAACTCGATCCATCTGACGCGCGACGACATGCAGCGCTGGGCCAGGATCCTCGGCCAGAAGGGCTGGCTCGGCTGGGGCTGGCCGAAGCAGTTCGGCGGTCCGGGCTGGAACGCGATCCAGAAGCACCTGTTCGAGGAAGAGACCGCGCTCGCGGGCGCGCCGCGCATCGTCCCGTTCGGGCCGGTGATGGTCGCGCCGGTGATCATGGCGTTCGGCACTCCCGAGCAGCAGAAGCGGTTCCTGCCCGGCATCGCGAGCGGCGAGGTCTGGTGGAGCCAGGGCTACAGCGAGCCCGGCTCGGGGTCCGACCTCGCGTCGCTGAAGACGCGCGCCGAACGGCGCGGCGACAAGTACATCGTCAACGGCCAGAAGACGTGGACGACCCTCGGCCAGTTCGGCGACTGGATCTTCTGCCTCGTGCGCACGAGCAGCGAAGGCAAGCCCCAGACCGGGATCAGCTTCCTGCTGATCGACATGAAGAGCCCCGGCATCACGGTGCGGCCGATCATCACGATGGACGGCGCGCACGAGGTCAACGAAGTCTTCTTCGACAACGTCGAGGTTCCCGCCGATCAGCTGATCGGCGAGGAGAACAAGGGCTGGAGCTACGCCAAGTTCCTGCTCGCGCACGAGCGCACCAACATCGCCGACGTCAACCGCGCCAAGCGCGAGCTCGAGCGGCTGAAGCGGATCGCCAAGGCCGAGGGCGTCTGGGACGACACGCGCTTCCGCGACCAGATCGCGCTCCTCGAGGTCGACGTCGTCGCGCTCGAGATGATGGTGCTGCGCGTCCTCTCGGCGGAGAAGAGCGGCAAGCAGAGCCTCGACGTCGCGGGCCTGCTGAAGATTCGCGGCAGCGAGATCCAGCAACGCTACAGCGAGCTGATGATGCTCGCCGCCGGGCCGGCGACGGTGCCGCTTCGCAACGACCTCGTCGCCGCGGGCTGGCAGCCGGACCAGGACGCCGGCGCGTTCGTCGCGCCGCTCGCCGGCACGTACTTCAACATGCGCAAGACGACGATCTACGGCGGCAGCAACGAAGTGCAGCGCAACATCGTCGCCCAGACCGTGCTCGGGAGCTGAACCATGGACTTCGATTTCTCCGACGACCAGGAGATGCTGCGCGATTCCGTGCGCCGCTGGGTCGAGCGCGGGTACGACTTCGAACGCCGACGCACGATCGTCAAGGCGGGCGGCTTCGCGCGCGACGCGTGGCAGCAGATCGCCGACCTCGGCATCTGCGGCCTGCGTGTTCCCGAGGCGCACGGCGGCCTCGGCCTCGGCGCCGTCGACGCGATGGTCGTGATGGAAGAGCTCGGCCGCGGCATCGTCGTCGAGCCGTACGCCGCGGTCGCGCTGGTCGCGACGAGCTTGCTCGAGGCCGGGCACGAGGCGGCGGCGGCGCCGCGCCTGCAGCACATCGCCGAAGGCAAGGAGATCGTCGTCCTCGCCCACGAGGAGCGCCACTCGCGCTATCGCCTCGGCCACGTCGAGACGAAGGCGCACGGCAGCGGCCACGCCTGGCGGCTGAGCGGCCGCAAGATCGCGGTGCCGGCGGGCGGCGTCGCCAACGCGTTCATCGTCACCGCGCGCGTTCGCGGCGCGGTCGACGACGCCGACGGGGTCGGCGTCTTCCTCGTCTCGCCGGGCCAGCCCGGAGTCGAGATTCAGCCGTATCCGATGCAGGACGGCTCGAGCGGCGCCGACCTCGTGCTCAACGAAGCTGCTGCGATCGAGCTCATCGCGCCGGGCGAGGCGTTCGCCGCGCTCGAGCGCGCCGTCGACGTCGGCATCGCCGCGCTGTGCGCCGAAGCGGTCGGCGCGATGGACAAGCTGGTCGCGATCACCGTCGAGTACATGAACACGCGCAAGCAGTTCGGCGTCGCGATCGCGACGTTCCAGGCGCTGCGCCACCGCGTCGCCGACGTCAAGATGCAGCTCGAGCTGGCACGCTCGATGAGCTACTTCGCGACGCTCAAGCTCGGCGAGGAGCCGGCGGCGCGGCGGCGCGCACTCGCGCAGGCCAAGGTGCAGCTCGGCAACTCGATGCGCTTCGTCGGCCAGCAGTGCATCCAGATGCACGGTGGCATCGGCGTCACCGACGAGTACGCCGCCGGCCACTACTTCAAGCGGCTGACGGTGATCGAGATGACGTTCGGCGACACGCTCTTCCAGCTCGGCGAGGTGTCGCGGCGGATGCAGCAGACCGCCGGCGTGTTCGCGTGACCGCGAGCGACTGAGTCGATGGCGTTCGGCTTGACCGCCGTCGCCGGCCTCGAGGTCGGGCACTTCACCGACGCAAGGCGGCCGACCGGGTGCACCGTCGTCATCGCGCGCGACGGCGCAGTCGGCGGCGTCGACGTTCGCGGCGCGTCGCCGGGAACGCGCGAGACCGAGCTGCTCGCGCCGATCAACGCGATCGACAAGGTCCATGCGATCACGCTCGCCGGCGGCAGCGCATTCGGCCTCGACGCCGCGAGCGGCGTCATGCGCTGGCTCGACGAGCGCGGCATCGGCGCGACGATCGGCGCACCGCCGGGCGACGGCGCGCCGCCGCCGTTCGTCGTCCCGATCGTTCCGGCCGCGATCCTGTTCGATCTGTGGGTCGGCGATGCGCGCATCCGACCCGACGCCGCCGCAGGCTACGCGGCGTGCCAGGCAGCGACGCGCGACGCGATCAGCGAAGGCAACGTCGGCGCAGGCGCCGGCGCTTCGGTCGGCAAGCTGTTCGGCATCGCGCGCGCGATGAAGGGCGGCATCGGCACCGCGTCGATCGAGGTCGGCGGCATCACCGTCGCGGCGCTCGTCGCCGTCAACGCGATCGGCGACGTCGTCGATCCGCGCAGCGGCCGCACCGTCGCCGGCGCGCGCAGCGCCGATGGGCGAACGCTGCTCGGCACGATGCGTGCGCTCAAGCGTGGCGAGCTGCCGGCGCGGCTCGATGCGCGACACGCTGCGGGAACGGCGACGACGCTCGCCGTCGTCGCGACCGATGCGGTGCTCACCAAGGCCGAGGCCAACAAGGTCGCGCAGATGGCGCACGACGGTCTCGCACGCAGCATCCATCCGGTTCACACGATGGGCGACGGCGACGTCGTCTTCGCGCTCGCGACCGGCGCCGCGCGGCAGCCGGCGACGCCGACGCTCGTCGGCGCACTCGCCGCCGACGTCCTGGCCGACGCGGTGCTGCGCGCGGTGCGCGCGGCGCGACGCATCGGCGGCGCCGGCCTGCCCGACCTTCCTGCCGCCGCCGACCTCGGCGGTGCGACCGCCGACGATGGAGGAGACGGCCGATGACCGAAGAAACCATCCGCCGACGCGAGCTGTTGCTCGCGGCCGCGAGCGGCGCCTTGCTCACCGCGTGCGCAACGCCGACCGGCGACGCAGCGCCGCCGATCGTCTTCGTCCCCGGCAACGGCGACACCGCGGCACTCTGGGTGCCGACGATCTGGCGCTTCGAGTCGAACGGCTGGCCGCGCGAGCGGCTGCACGCGATCGACATGCCGTATCCGACCGCGCGCGACGACGACGCGAAGGCGCAGCCCGGGCGCAGCTCGACCGCCGAGCACATGGCATTTCTCGCCGCTGAGGTGCGCAAGGTGCTCGAAGCGACCGGCGCGAAGAAGGTCGTCCTGGTCGGCAACTCGCGCGGCGGCTATGCGATCCGCAACTTCATCGCCAACGGCGGCGGCGCAGCGGTCGTCTCGCACGCGATCCTCGGCGGCGTCCCCAACCACGGCGTCTACGCCATTCCGGCGCGCAACCCGGGCGGCGAGTTCAACGGCGCGGGTCCATTCCTGAGCGCACTCAACCGTGCCGGCGTGGACGGCAACGAAGTGACGCCAGGAGTCGCATGGCTGACGATCCGCTCCGACCACAACGACAAGTACGCGCAGCCCGACGGCGCACTGCTCGGCGCGCCCGGGACGCCGACCGGGGTCGGCTTCGACGGCCCGGCGCTGAAGGGCGCCGAGAACATCGTCATCGCCGGCGTCGATCACCGCGAGACGGCGTTCAGCCCCCAGGCATTCGCCGCGACGTACCGCTTCATCACCGGACGCGCGCCGGCGACGCTCGCGATCGTTCCCGAAGGCCGCGTCGTCCTCGACGGCGTCGTCAGCGGCCTCGGCCTCGACAACCGGCAAGGCGACTTCGCGACCAACCTGCCGCTCGTCGGTGCGACGGTCGAGGTGTACGCCGTCGACGCCTCGACGGGCGAGCGCCGCGGCGCTGCGGTCCACACGAAGACGATCGGCAGCGACGGCCACTGGGGGCTGTTCGTCGGCGACGGCAGCGCGCGCTACGAGTTCGTGATCGCCGCACCCGGTTATGCGACGACGCACGTCTACCGCTCTCCGTTTCCGCGTTCGTCGCACTACGTGAGCCTGCACCCGGAGCGAGTCGCGACCGCCGACCGCGACGCGAAGGCGATCGTCACGATGACGCGACCGCGCGGCTACTTCGGCGTCGGCCGCGACCGGATGGCGTTCGATGGCGCGAGCGCGCTGCCCGGAGTTCGTTCCGGCGTCCCGACCGACTCGACGAGCAAGCTCAGGCTCGCCGACGCCGCGCCGCGCGCGATCGTCGGCGAGTTCAACGACGAGCGCATCGTCGGCCGCGTCTGGCCTGTCGCCGACAACCAGGTCACCGTGCTCGAGCTGACGTACTGACGATGCCCGGCGCGCTCGTTCGCTTCGCGCTCGTCGCGGCCGTCGCGCTGGCAGCGCCGTTCGGTGCGTTCGCGCAGACTGCACCGTCCGCCGGCGAGATCGCTTCGTACCGCGGCCTGCATGCGGCAGCGGCACGCGGCGACGTCGCCGCGATCGAGCGGCTCGCCGCCGCCGGCGGGCTCGACGCGCGCGACGGCCACGGCCGGACGCCGCTGCACGTCGCGACGTTCGCGCGCCAGCGCGGTGCCGCGAAGGCGCTGCTCGCCGCCGGTGCCGATCACGCCTTGCTCGACGACGACCGCTACGACGCGGTGACGATCGCCGCCGTCGCCGACGACGACGAGACGCTCGCGCTGCTCCTCGCCGGCGGCGCGAGCGCGAAGCTGGTGACGAGCCGCTACGACGGCACGGCGCTGATCGCGGCGGCGCACCTCGGCCACGACGGCGTCGTCCGCAGGCTGATCGCGGCCGGCGCGCCGCTCGACCACGTCAACAACCTGCACTGGACGGCGATGATCGAGTCGATCGTGCTCGGCGACGGCGGCCAGCACCACCAGGCGACGCTCGCCGCGCTGCTCGGCGCCGGCGCGAGCACCGCGCTCGCCGATCGCGGCGGCCGAACGCCGCTCGCGCTCGCGCGCGATCGCGGCTACGGCGCGATGGTCCGCATGCTCGAGGCGGCCGGCGCGCGCTGATGGCGTCGCGTCGCGCGGCGCAGCGCCTGACCGCGCCGGAGCTGCTCTTCTCTCAGGGCTTCGGCACGCGCCGCGAGTGCGCTGCGCTCGTCGCCAACGCGGTGCTCGAGATCGAAGGGATCGGCACGGTCGACGCCGATCGCGAGCTCGACGTCGGCGCGGACGAGCTGTGGTTTCGCGTCGCCGGCGGCGAGCGCTGGCCGTACCGCGAGCGCGCCGTCGTCGTCCTGCACAAGCCCGCGGGGTTCGAGTGCTCGTCGAAGCCGGGCCGGCATCCGAGCGTCTACGCGCTGTTGCCGACGCCGCTCAGGACGCGCGGCGTGCAGGCGGTCGGCAGGCTCGACGCCGACACGACGGGGGTCCTCCTCTTCACCGACGACGGCGCGCTGCTGCACCGGCTGACGGCGCCGAAGCACCACGTCGCCAAGGTCTACGACGTCGGCTGCAGGCATCCCGTCGACGCGCAGCAGATCGAGCGGCTCTGCGCCGGCGTGCTGCTGCGCGACGAAGACGAAACCGTGCGCGCTGCGGCGTGCGTGGCGAACGGCGAGCGCGGCCTCGTGCTGACGCTCACCGAAGGCAAGTACCACCAGGTCAAGCGGATGGTCGCCGCGGTCGGAAACCGCGTCGAGTCGCTCGCGCGCATCGCGTTCGGACCGGTCGCGCTCGACGGGCTCGCACCCGGCGAGTGGCGCTGGCTCGACGCCGCCGTCGAGGCGGCGCTCGGTCGGCGATGACGGGCACGCGAATCCAACGTTCGAGCGAGCCGCATGTCGATCGCAACCGCGCGTCCGCACAGCCGCGGCCGTGACGCGCCGCGCGGCGGCGCCGTGGGCCGTCAGCTGCCCGACGCCTCGATCTTCTCGACGTGGGTCGTGCGCAGCAGCTCGCCGAACGACGTGTCGGTGAACGGCCGCGTCATCGCGAAGACCTCGAGCCCTTCGCTCTTCAGCTTGTCCTTCCTCGCCTGCGCCGTTTCCTTCGGCGTCGGCGGCTTGGCCGCTGGCTGCGCCACGCGCGGCGACGACGGCACGGACGCGTGCAGCTTGACGAGCTGGTGCGCTTTGTCCTGCACCTTCTTCAGCTCTTCTTCCTTGCGTGCGAGCTGCGCCTTCATGACGCCGGCACGGCCTTCATATTCCTTCTCGACCTCGCGGACGGCGAGCTTGACGGCGAGCTCGAGCGCGCGCTTGTGCACCCGGTTGAGGATGCAAAACACGGTCAGTCCAGCCGAGAAGGAGCACAGGATCGTGAACAGCATGTCGTTCCCCGGGCGGTCGCGATGCGCGCCGCTCGCGTCTTCAGCCACGATGTCGGCAGGGCCGCGCCGCGGCTGAGCGGAATTTGCGCCGGCGGCGTGTAACGGTCGACGGCCGGCCGTGCGGTTTGCCACGCGCCGCCGCCGCGGTGGCGCCGCCGTCGATAATCCGCCGCCATGCGCGTCTTTCGCAGCCTGCGCCATCCCGGCCTCGCCGCGCATTCGGCGCTCACGATCGGCAACTTCGACGGCGTCCATCGCGGCCACCAGGCGATGCTCGCGCTGCTCGCCTCCGAGGCGGCGCACCGCGGCCTGCCGGCGACCGTCCTGACCTTCGAGCCGAACCCGCGCGACTACTTCGCGCGCCGCGCCGGCAACGCCGACGCCGCGCCGGCGCGCATCGCGACGCTGCGCGACAAGCTGTGCGAGCTCGAACGCTGCGGCGTCGCGCAGGCCGTGGTGATGCGCTTCGACGCCGCCTTCGCGGCGCAATCGCCCGAGGCGTTCGTCGCCGACGTCCTTGTCGCGGGACTCGGCGCGCGCCATGTCCTGGTCGGCGACGACTTTCGCTACGGCGCGAAGCGCGCCGGCGACTACGCGACGCTCGACGCGGCCGGCGTGCGCCACGGCTTCGACGTCGCGCGCATGATGAGTTACGAGGTGCACGGCGAGCGTGTCTCGAGCTCGGCTGTGCGTGCTGCGCTCGCCGCAGGCGACATGGCCGCCGCCGCGGCCCTGCTCGGCCGGCCGTACAGCATCAGCGGCCGCGTCGTCGCCGGCGCTCGCCTCGGCCGCGCGCTCGGCGAGTCCGCGGCCGGCCGCGGCGACGGCTTTCGCACGCTCAACGTGCCGTTTCGCCATCCCAAGCCTGCCGCGAGCGGCATCTTCGTCGTCCGCGTCGACGGCTTGAGCGAACGCCCGCTCGACGGCGTCGCCAGCCTCGGCAGGCGGCCGACGGTCGACGACAGCGGCCGCGTCCTGCTCGAAGTGCACTGCCTCGAGTGGCCGCACGCCCTCGGCCCGGAAGGGGGCTACGGTAGACTCGTGCGCGTGGAACTGCTGCACAAGCTGCGCGATGAAGCGCGCTACGACTCGCTCGCCGAGCTCGCCGTTGCGATCGGCCGCGACGTCGTCGACGCGCGCGCCTTTCTCGCCGCCGACGCCGCGGCGCATGCGGCGACCGGGCGGCAGACGACACGCGACCGAATTTGACCGAGGCAGAGAGCGCCGCCCGGCGGCGCGACCCGTGCCGGAGCGATCGCGCCGCGATCGCCGCCGATCCCTCACCTCCCGCTGCCGCGCCGCCCGGCCGGCGGCCGCCCGACGAGACCCGCCATGGCTGATGCGCCAGCGACCGACTACCGCGCGACGCTGAACCTCCCCGACACGCCGTTCCCGATGCGCGGCGACCTGCCGAAGCGCGAGCCCGGCTGGATCAAGCAGTGGACGGACGAAGGCGTCTATCGGCGGCTGCGCGACGCACGCCATGACCGGCCGCGCTTCGTCCTCCACGACGGCCCGCCGTACGCGAATGGCCAGCTGCACGTCGGCCACGCGGCGAACAAGATCCTCAAGGACATGATCGTCAAGGCGCGCCAGCTCGCCGGCTTCGATTCGCGCTACACGCCGGGCTGGGACTGCCACGGCCTGCCGATCGAGAACCAGATCGAGAAGACGTTCGGTCGCGGCCTGCCGCGCGCCGAGGTACAGGCGAAGAGCCGCGCCTATGCGAACGAGCAGATCGCGCAGCAGATGGCCGACTTCAAGCGGGTCGGCGTTCTCGGCGACTGGGAGCATCCGTACCGGACGATGGACTTCGGCAACGAGGCCGGCGAGATCCGCGTTCTCAAGCGCCTGATCGAGCGCGGCTACGTCTACCGCGGGCTGAAGCCGGTGTACTGGTGTTTCGACTGCGGCTCGTCGCTCGCCGAATTCGAGATCGAGTACGCCGACCGCACGTCGACCGCGATCGACGTCGCGTTCGCCGCCGCCGATCCCGCCGCGCTCGCGGCTGCGTTCGGTCTGCCGCGGATCGACGGCGACGCCTTCGCCGTCATCTGGACGACGACGCCGTGGACGATCCCGGCCAACCAGGCGCTCAACCTCAATCCGAAGCTCGAATACGCGCTCGTCGCGACGCCGCGCGGCCACCTCGTGCTCGCGAGCGCGCTGGTCGAGAAGTGCCTCGCGCGCTACGCGCTCGAAGGCAGCGTCGTCGCGACCGCGCCGGGCGAACGGCTCGAAGGCCTGCGCTTCCGCCATCCGCTCGCCGCCGTCGACCCGGGCTACGACCGCACCGCGCCGGTCTTCCTCGCCGACTACGCGACCGCCGACGAAGGCACCGGCATCGTCCACTCTTCGCCCGCGTACGGCGTCGACGACTTCAACTCGTGCCGCGCGCACGGCATGACGGTCGACGAGATCCTCAACCCGGTGCAAGGCAACGGCGTCTACGAGAACGCGTTGCCGCTGTTCGGCGGTATGCAGATCTGGAAGGCGAACCCGGCGATCGTCGAGGCGTTGCGCGCCGCCGGACGGCTGCTCGCGAGCTCGTCGCTCGTTCACAGCTATCCGCACTGCTGGCGGCACAAGACTCCCGTCGTCTATCGCGCGGCGGCGCAGTGGTTCGTCCGCATGGACGAGCCCGACGAGTCGACCCGGGGCGTGTTCGCGGTCGACCCGGCGCCGCAGACGCTGCGCGCGTGCGCGCTCGAGGCGATCGAGGAGACCGCGTTCTATCCCGAGAACGGCCGCGCGCGGCTGCACGACATGATCGCGCACCGACCCGACTGGTGCATCAGCCGGCAGCGCAACTGGGGCGTGCCGCTGCCGCTCTTCCTGCACAAGGCGACCGGCGAGCTCCATCCCGACACGCTGGCGCTGATCGACCGCGCGGCGGCGATCGTCGAGCAGGGCGGCGTCGAGGCGTGGTCGCGGCTCAGCGCCGAGGACGTGCTCGGCACGACCGGCGCGGGCTCGGCCGAGCACTACGCGAAGAGCAACGACATCCTCGACGTCTGGTTCGATTCGGGATCGACGTTCGCGCACGTCCTGCGCGGCAGCCACCCCGGCACGACGAATCCCGACGACGACGGCAAGCGTCCCGAGGCCGATCTCTACCTCGAAGGCCACGACCAGCACCGCGGCTGGTTTCACTCGTCGCTGCTGATCGCGTGCGCCGTCGAGGGCCACGCGCCGTACCGGGGGCTGCTCACGCACGGCTTCACCGTCGACGGCCAGGGCCGCAAGATGAGCAAGAGCCTCGGCAACTTCGTCGGCCTGCGTGAGACGACCGACAAGCTCGGCGCCGAGATCATCCGCCTGTGGTGCGCGTCGACCGACTACTCGGGCGACCTCGCGATCGACGACAAGATCCTCGCCCGCGTCGTCGACGCGTACCGGCGGATCCGCAACACGATCCGCTTCCTGCTCGCCAACACGAGCGACTTCGATCCGGCGACCGACGCCGTGCCGCACCAGCAGCTGTTCGAGCTCGACCGCTGGGCGCTGGCGCGCACCGCGGCGCTGCAGGCCGAGATCGTCGGCGAGCTCGACGCCGCGCGCGGCGTCTTCGTTGGCGGCCACTACGGCAGCTACGAGTTCCACCCCGTCGTCGCCAAGGTGCAGGTGTTCTGCTCCGAGGACCTCGGCGCGTTCTACCTCGACATCCTCAAGGACCGCCTCTACACCACCGCGTCGACGTCGCACGCGCGCCGCTCCGCACAGACGGCGCTCTGGCGGATCGCGCACGCGATGCTGCGCTGGCTCGCCCCGTTCCTCAGCTTCACCGCCGAAGAGGCGTGGAAGGTGCTGGCTCCGCAGGGCGCGATGTCGATCTTCATCGAGACGTACAGCGACGCGCGCGGCTGGGTCGACCCGACGCTGCTCGCGCGCTGGCAGAAGATCGCCGCCGTGCGCGCCGAGTCGAACCGCAAGATCGAAGCGCTGCGCGCCGAAGGCAAGCTCGGCTCGTCGCTGCAGGCTGAGGTCACTGTCAAGGCGGGACCGGCGATGCGCGAGGTGCTCGCTTCGCTCGGCGACGACCTGCGCTTCGTCCTGATCACGTCGAAGGCCGCGGTCGAGCCGCTCGCCGCCGCGGCCGACGCCGACGAGTTCTTCGTCGAAGCGACCGTCGCCAGCGCGCCCAAGTGCGAGCGCTGCTGGCACTACCGCAGCGACGTCGGTGCGGACCCCGCACATCCGACGATCTGCGGCCGCTGCGTCGCCAACCTCTTCGGCAGCGGCGAGCCGCGCGCGCACGCGTGATGGCGACGCGCGCCAACGCGTCGCTCGCGCCGTGGCTCGGCATCGCCGCCGCCGTGATCGTCCTCGACCAGCTGACGAAGGCGATGATCGTCGCCGCGTTCAGGCTCGGCGACGCGCGCACCGTGACGCCGTTCTTCGACATCGTCCGCGCCCACAACCGCGGCGCCGCGTTCTCGTTCCTCAACGACGCGAGCGGCTGGCAGCGCTGGTTCTTCGTCGCGCTCGGCATCGCCGCGGCGGCGTTCATCGTCTGGCTGCTGCGCCGCCACGGCGGCCAGCGCATGTTCGGCTGGGCGCTGGCGCTGATCCTCGGCGGCGCGCTCGGCAACGTCATCGACCGCCTCGTCCACGGCCACGTCGTCGACTTCATCCAGGTGCACTGGCGACAGCACTACTTCCCGTCGTTCAACGTCGCCGACAGCGCGATCACAGTCGGCGCCGCGCTGCTCATCCTCGACGAGATCCGGCGCGTGGGGCGAACGGCCTGAAGGACGACGCCGCGCCGACGCGCGGTGCAGCTAGCGCGCGCCGAACGTCTGCGTCCAGTAGATCTCCATCGCGCTGTGCGGATTGATTGCGTAGGCGGCTCCCAT
>DATJIM010000236.1:0-4083 GCA_035493195.1 Caldimonas sp. | reverse complement strand
GTGTCGCGCGCGACCTGGATGTAGTCGACGTGCGCGTTGGTCGTGATCTCGCCGGCGAGGACGACGAGGCCGGTGTTGCACAGCGTCTCGGCGGCGACCCGCGAGCGCGGATCCTGGGCGAAGATCGCGTCGAGGATCGAGTCGGAGATCTGGTCGGCGACCTTGTCGGGGTGCCCTTCCGAGACCGATTCGGAAGTGAAGAGGAAATCGTTTGCCACGCTCAACTCCAATCAACGGCCCTGCGATCGGGGAATCACGTTGCCGGCCTTGGGCTCTGGAGGAGCGGCGAACGCTTTAGCGGTATGTTTGCATCGCCCCGCAAGTAGTTCAGTAACTCGGCGACTGGCGGGATTATAGGAACTGGAGCAAGGGCGAGACGTTTGGGTGCACGGATCCTGCTGGCCTTCCTGTGGCTATTCCAGTGGCTGCCGCTCGGCCTGCAGGCCGTCCTCGGCAGCACCTTCGGCAGGCTCGGCTGGCACGTCGTCCGCTCGCGCCGCAGGGTGGCGCTGCGCAATCTCGAGCTCTGCTTTCCCGAGGTGCCCGCGGCCGATCGCGTCCGCCTCGGGCGCGAGCACTTCCGCTGGCTCGGTCGCAGCCTTCTCGAGCGCGGTCTGCTCTGGTACGCGTCGCCCGAGCGGCTGCGCCGGCTGATCCACGTCGAGGGCGACGTCCATCTCGCCGAGCGCAGCGAACGTCCGGTGATGTGGCTCGTGCCGCACTTCATGGGGCTGGACGTCGCCGGTGCGTCGGTGCTGTTGTTCCAGAAGCGCAAGGGCATCTCGATCTACCAGCGGCAGAGCAACGCCGTCCTCGACCGCGCGCTCCGGCGCGGGCGGCTGCGCCTCGGCAACGCCGAGATCTTCGAACGCGACGACGCCGGCCGCGCGCTCGTCCGTGCGATCCGCCGCGGCGACGCGTTCTTCAACCTGCCCGACATGGACTTCGGAACGCGCGACGCCGCGTTCGTGCCGTTCTTCGGTGTCGAGGCGACGACGCTGCTTGCGCCGTCGCGGATGGCGCGCGCGCTCGACATGGTGGTGCAGCCGGTCGTCGCCGAGATCCTTCCCGGCGGCGCCGGCTACCGCGTCCGCTACGAGGAGCCGTGGCCCGATTTCCCGACCGAGGACGCGGTCGCCGACGCGGCGCGAATGAACCGCTGGATCGAAAGCGAGATCCGCCGGAACCCGGCGCAGTACCTCTGGGTGCATCGCCGCTTCAAGACGCGGCCGCCGGGCGAGCCTTCGCTCTATGCGTGAGGCGACCGAGGAGGACCGTCGATAATCGCGCCATGCGCGTTCGCTTCGCCAAGATGCAGGGAGCCGGCAACGACTTCGTCGTCATCGACGCGACGAAGGAGCCGTTCGCGCTCGACAACGCGCAGCTCAGGCGCATCGCCGACCGCCGCTTCGGCGTCGGCGCCGATCAGATCCTCGTCGTCGAGCCGCCGCAGCGCGCGGGGGCCGACTTCGGCTACCGCATCTTCAACGGCGGCAGCGGCGACGAGGTCGAGCAGTGCGGCAACGGCGCGCGCTGCTTCGTCCGCTTTGTCCGCGACCGCGGCCTCACCGGCAAGCGCACCGTCGTCGTCGACACGATGAATCGGCGCCTCGAGCTGCGCGAGCAGAGCGACGGCCGCGTCACCGTCGACATGGGTGCGCCCGACTTCGATCCGGCGCACTTGCCGTTCGACATCACGTGGCTCGCGCCGAAGAAGCTCGACGACGGCCTCGCGCTCTGGCCGGTCGAGCTCGGCAACGGCGCGACGGTCGACGTCGCGGTCGTCTCGATGGGCAATCCGCACGCGGTGCAGATCGTCGCCGACGTCGACCGCGCAGCGGTCGCCGAGCAGGGGCCGCTGCTCGAGAAGCACGCGCGCTTCGCGCTCGGAGTCAACGCCGGCTTCGTCCAGGTCGTCGCGCGCGAGCGGGCGCGGCTGCGCGTCTGGGAGCGCGGCACCGGCGAGACGCTCGCGTGCGGCACCGGCGCGTGCGCCGCGGTCGTCGTCGGCGTCCGCCTCGGCGTCTTCGCGCCGAAGGTCGACGTCGCGACGCGCGGCGGCGTGCTCACGATCGAATGGGCCGGCGACGGCGCGCCGGTGCTGATGACCGGTCCCGCAGAGACGGCGTTCGAGGGCGAGATCGAGCTTTGAATGGAGGAACGAGCGACGTGAGCAACAGCCAGGGACCGACGCCGCTCGGCGTCCAGGGCGTCACCGAGAGCGACATCGCCAACTATCTCGCGGCGAGCCCGGGATTCTTCGAGCGCCATGCCGAGCTGCTCGGCACGATCCAGCTGACGAGCCCGCATGGCCACCGTGCCGTCTCGCTGCAGGAACGGCAGATGGAGATGCTGCGCGACAAGATCAAAGGGCTCGAACGGCAGATCGTCGAGATGATCCGCCACGGCCAGGACAACATGGCGATCGCCGACGGGCTGCATCGCTGGACGCGCGCGCTGATGCTGACCGCCAGCGCCGCCGACCTGCCGAACGTCCTCGTCCGCGAGCTGCGGCACGAGTTCCTGATCCCCGAGGCCGCGGTGCGCGTGTGGGGCGCCGCCGAGGCGTTCGCCGGGCTGCCGTTCGCGCGCGAGGTGGGCGACGACGTGTGCACGTTCGCGAGCAGCCTCGGCGCACCGTACTGCGGAGTCAACACCGGCTTCGAGGCGGTGCAGTGGCTCGACGATCCCGGCCAGGCGTCGTCGATCGCGCTGGTGCCGCTGCGCCACGAAGGCGAGCTCGCCGCGTTCGGCCTGCTCGTCCTCGCGTCGCCCGACCCCACGCGCTACACCGCCGACATGGGCACCGACTTCCTCGCCCGCATCGGCGAGGTCGCGAGCGCCGCGCTGACGCGGCTGCTGCCGCCGCCATGAGCAAGAGCGGCGCCGACGACGCGGCGCCGCGCGCACGCGACGCCGACGTCGTTCGCCATCTCGAGTACCTGCGCGTCGAGCGCCGCGTCGCGGCGCGCACGCTCGCGCTCTACGACGACGCCCTCGGCCGCCTCGAGCGGCTCGCCGCCAAGCTGGCGCTGCCGCTGCGCGACGCGAAGACGCACCACGTCCGGCGCTTCGCCGCGCAGCTGCACGCCGGCGGCCTCGCGCCGCGCTCGATCGCGCTCGTGCTGTCGGCGTGGCGCGGCTTTTATCGGCGGCTGGCACGCACCGGCGCGCTCGACGCCAATCCGGTCGACGGCGTGCGAGCGCCGCGCGCGCCGCAGCCGCTGCCGAAGGCGCTCTCGGTCGACCACGCGGTCGCCCTTGTCGCGCATCGCGGCGAGGACGACGGCGACGACGCGCTCGCGGTGCGCGACGCGTGCATCGCCGAGCTGCTCTACGGCTGTGGCCTCCGCGTCGGCGAGCTCATCGGCCTCGACGCCGTCGCGAGCGCATCGGCGGCCGGCTGGGTCGACAACGACGACGCGACCGCGCACGTCCTCGGCAAAGGCAGCAAGCGGCGCGCGGTCCCGGTCGGCGCGCCGGCGCTCGCGGCGCTCGCCGCGTGGCTCGCCCGCCGCGGCGAGCTCGCGCGCGCCGACGAGCCGGCGCTCTTCCTCAGCAGTCGCGGCACCCGGCTCACCGCGAGCCAGGTCCGCTCGCGCCTGAAGACGCGCGCGATCGAGGCGGGCGTGCCGACGCACGTCCATCCGCACATGCTGCGCCACTCGTTCGCGTCGCATCTGCTGCAGTCGAGCGGCGACCTGCGCGCGGTGCAGGAGCTGCTCGGCCACGCCAACATCGCGACGACGCAGGTCTACACCAAGCTCGACTTCGGCCATCTCTCGAAGGTCTACGACGCCGCGCATCCGCGCGCGCGGCGCAAGTCGCCCGAGCGGCGGTGAAGGTCGTCCGCGTCCGCGCGGGCAAGGAGCGCTCGCTCCTGCGCCGCCATCCGTGGGTGTTCGAGGGCAGCATCGCCGGCGGCAAGGCCGACAGCGGCGAGACGGTTCGCGTCGAATCGAGCGACGGGCGCTTTCTGGCGTGGGCGGCGTACAGCCCGCAATCGTCGATTCGCCTGCGCGCGTGGAGCTTCGACGAGCACGAGCGGATCGACGCCGCGTTCTTCGTGCGACGGATCGCGGC
>DATJIM010000235.1:0-20833 GCA_035493195.1 Caldimonas sp. | reverse complement strand
CCGTGCACACGAAGTTGGCCTGGTCCTCGATGCTGCCCGCGCCGGCGTACTTGGCGTAAGCCGGGAACGGACAGAGCGGCCGCGTCCGTCCAGGCCACGGGGTCGCATTCGGAGCCGTGCCGATGATCCTTTCAGGCGGGGTGCCGTTCTCGACCCAGTTCACCACTGCACTGAACGCGTCGATCGTGCTCGTCGAAGGCCCGCCGCCGCAGTGTTGTGCACCCGGCATGAGGAACAGTCGCGCGAACTGCTGCGTCGGCGCGTAGTTCGTGTCGTTGCCTCCGCTGTTGAGGTTGAGCGTGCGGTACCAGTCGACCATCGCCATCGGCGAGAACGGACCCCCGCTCTGCGGTTGCCAGATCACGACCTTGCCACCGTGGCTCGCGAACGGCGCCAGCGACGTCTGCCCCGTCTCCAGCAGGTCGAAGCCGGAGACCGTGAACTTCGGTGTGGTGCCGTGCTCGAGCGCGATGTACTGATCGAGATTGATGTTCATCAGGATCGAGACGGTGCCCTCGTTGTTGACGTTCGCAGGCAGGATCGGCGGCGTCGGCACGATCACGGTTCCCGCGGCGCCGCCGGTGCCGTCGCTGAAGTCGAGCGCGCTGTTCTCCGCAGTGCTCGGGTTGCTCGCGAATGCGCCGAGCTTCCAGATGCGCCAGCCGGTCGAGATGTTGGTCGCCGTCGGCGTGTTGCAGTCGACCGCGCTCGTGCATCCCGCGATGCCCGGATCCCACATCCAAGGGAAGTACGGATGCACGCCGCTCGGCGTGACGGGCCCGGCGTAGATCGTCTTGAACGTCTGCACCTGATCCGCCGTGAGGCAGGTCGGCGTCTTGGCGCCGCTGCATGCGATCGCGTCGAGCTTGGGCGCGACGAGGTCGGTCGTGCATTGCAGCGGCTTGTTCACCATGCCGTCGACCAGCCCGTCGAGCGCGTCGCACGCGTCGAGCACCGCCTTCGAGATGAGCTGCAGGTCCTGGTTGGTGTAGGTGTTGTTGACGAGCGGCAGTCCGTTCTTCGACAGGATCCCCATGCGCGATGCGAGCCCGCCCAGCACCTGCGAGTTGTAGACGGCGTGCGTGAGCATCGAGCCGAAGCGAAAACCCGGGTCGCCGACGACGACCCCGTCAAACGCTTTCGGCAAGCGCTGCGTCACCATCATTGCCTCGCGGCCACCCATCGAGCAGCCTTCGAAGTACGAGTGCTGCTGCACCTGGTTGTAGTACAGCTGGATCAGACCCTTGGCGACCTGCTGCGTCTCGTCGATCGCGTTGTAGGCGAAGTCGACGCGCGCTTGCGGGTCGGTGCCGAACGCGCCGGTGCCGCCTGCTTGCGGATCGTTGTTGATGCTGTTGCTGTGTCCCGAGTCGTCGGCGGCCATCGTGTAGCCGGCGGCCAGACGGCTCGTCGTCGCCGGGATGCTGCCGTCGGTCCCGCCGCCGCCTTCGTGCACGTACCTGCCGTTCCAGGTTGTCGGCAACCGCGACTGCCAGCGGATCGCATAGTTCTGCGTGACACCAGGAGAGCTCTGCTCGCCGACGCGCGGGTTGATCAAGCCGATGACGTTGCAGTGCTCTGGCGTGTTCCCGCTGGCAGCGGTGAACGTCGCCGACGTCACCGACACGGTCGGCGGAAAGAGCGACGTCTCGCCGACGTTGTTCGCGAGCGCCGCGCATGTCGCCGCGCTCGGCGGTGCGAACGGCGTCAGCGTCCACGCGAGCGCGCTGGCGTCGAATGCGTTGGTCCGGTCCTGGCGGAAGGTGATCGTGCCCGCCGGCGCGACGGTTGCTCCGCTCGCGAGATCGCCGGCGAACACCGACCCTTGCACCACGGCCAGCCCCGCGCCGCCGCCCGTGAGCCGAACCATGAGGCCCTGCACGGCCTGAGCGCCGTTGGTGACCGTGAGCCGGTACACGTACTCGTACACGGTACGGCCGACGCGGGTCTCGCTCAGCTTCTCGCCGAGCGCGACCTGCGCCACCGACGCGGAGTCGGCGATGGTGACGCTCTGCAGTGCGGTCGCGTTCGGCGGCCCCGCGGCCTGCGAGGTGTCGGTCGACGTGGCGACGGTTGCGCTGCCGCCTCCGCCGCCGCACGCGGTGAGGAGGATGGCTGCCATCGTCAATGGCCCGAGGACGCGAAGGCGGTTCATGTCACGCTCCTCGCGCGGCGTTGCTGCCGCATCCTGCCGGCGACGAGGGCGCCGAAGCCGGCGAGCATGAGCCACGCGGTCTCGGGCTCGGGCACCGCGGTCACGGTCGTCAGACCCGAGTAGATCGCGTGGAAATTCGCGTCGTTGATGTCGAAGCGCAGCGCCGGCGGGCTGCCGCCGCCGAGGAAGCTGAACTTCACCTCGAATCCGCCGATCGAAACGCCGTTGCCGATGCCGGTGCCGAGTGCCAGCGAGTCGATGAATCCCGGCGAGTGCAGCGTCGTGTCGGGTTGCACGACGATGCTGTCCCAGCCACCGGGGCTCGCGCCCAGCGCGAGCGATGCGAACGAAGCATCGGGGAAGTAGATCGTGAAGTCGTTGATGGCGGCTGGCGTGCCATCGCCGGTGACGACGAAGTCGACCAGCCACTGATTGCCGCTGACGGGTTTGTACGTTGCGTTGATCCCTGCGCCGATCGCGTGCAGCGGAGCGATGAGAGCCGCCGCGCCGATCAAGGACGCGAGCAGGTTGCGTTTCACTTGATGTCTCCTCGTGTTGCCGCTGCGACTGCATCCGATCGAGCGGCGAATGTGCGGCGACTTTCGATGCACCGCCTGTTCTCTAAAGTGCGTAGTTTTGTTAACTATCTGAACGGTGTAGCACTGCGCGTGGACCGAGCACTCGGTATTTCCACCAATGAGCACTTCCGGGCCAGCGAACGCGACCCGTACACTGATTCGCGGATGACAGCGCCGCCCCATCACCTCGACGACAGCCGGATGCGTCGTCTCCTCGGCTACTGTCTTGCGCGGGCTTCTGCCGTCGGCAATCGAGTCTTCGAGGAGCACATCGGCATCCCGCTCGCACTGCGCCGCGTCGACTACACGATCCTGGTCCTCGTCGGCGCCAATCCGGACGCGACCAACCGACAACTCGCCCGGCTGCTCGATCTCTCGATGCCTTATCTGACGATCACTCTCGACAAGCTCGTCGCGCGCGGGCTCGTCACGCGAACACGCAGCGAAGCCGATCGCCGCTCGTCGTTGCTGCGCTTGACCGACAAGGGCCGCTCACTGCTGCGCGAAGCCGAAGACATCGCGGCGACCATGGAGACTCGACTGCTCTCCCACCTGACCTCGGGCGAGCGGGCATTGCTGTTCGAATTGCTCCGCAAGGTGTGGTCGCCGCGGCGCTCGGAGACCCGGGACGGCGCTTCGGCCAAGCGCCGTTGAGGTGTCCCCGTGCTCGAGACCGATGGCCGCACGCGCGCGGCGTTCGAACCGGCCTGCTACAAACGAGAGTCGCGACTCCGCGCCGACAACTTCAACTGAGATGACAACAGCCACCGCACTCCGCGCACCCGGCGCGGCACTCGCGACCGCGCTCCTCGCCAGCGTGCTCGCCTTCGCGCCGGCGGCCGCGCAAACGGCCGACTATCCGAGCAAGCCGATCCGCGTCGTCGTCACCTTCCCGCCAGGCGGCAGCACCGATGCGGTGATGCGCCTGATCCAGCCGAAGGTCAGCGAACGCCTCGGACAGGCGCTGGTGATCGACAACAGGCCGGGCGCCGGCGGCAACATCGGGCTCGGCGTCGTCGCGCAAGCGCCCGGCGACGGGTACACGATCGGGGTCGGCGCGGCGGGCGCGCTCGCGGTGAATTCGAGCCTGTACGCGAAGATGCCGTTCGACCCGCTGAAAGATCTGAAGCCGGTCGCGATGCTGGCGGCGATCCCGTTCGTGCTGATCGGCCAGCCCGGCCTGCCCGCGAAGACCTTGAAGGAGCTGATCGCGTATTCGAAGGCGAACCCCGGCGCAGTGACGATCGGGCATGGCGGCAACGGCACTGCGATGCACCTCTCGGCCGCGCTCTTCAGCCAGCTGACCGGTGCACCGCTGACCCAGGTGCCCTACAAGGGCTCCGGTCCCGCGGCGCTCGACGTGCTCGCCGGCAACGTGTCGCTCGCCATCGTCGACCTGCCTGCCGGCCTGCCGCAGATCCAAGCGGGCAAGGTCGTCGCCTACGCCGTGACGTCGCCGCAGCGGCTGCCGTCGCTGCCGGGCGTGCCGACGATGGCCGAGGCGGGCGTTCCCGGCTACGACTCGACGGGGTGGTTCGGCGTCGTCGCGCCGGCGTCGACACCCGCGCAGATCGTCGCAACCCTGCATGCCGCCATCAACGCGGCGCTCGACGACGATGCGGTGAAGGCGAGCATCCGCAAGCTCGGCGTCGAGCCCGTGGCCGAGAGCCGCGAGGCGTTCGAAGCCTACATCCGCTCCGAGACGCAGAAGTGGGGCGAGCTCGTGAAGACGGCCGGAATCAAGCTGGACTGACACGCCCTGCATGAGCACCAGCGACGCGGACGTCGTCGTCGTCGGCGCCGGCCCGGTCGGCCTGACGCTGGCGATCGACCTGGCGGGTCGCGGCGTCGACGTGGCGGTGGTCGAGACACGCGCGCGTGACGAGGCGCCGAACGTCAAGTGCAACCACGTCGCGGCGCGCTCGATGGAGCAGTACCGTCGACTCGGTCTCGTCCGCAAGGTGCGCGAGGCCGGGTTGCCGGCGGACTTCCCGAACGACGTCGCGTTCCGCACGACAGTCACGGGCACCGAGTTCGCGCGCATCCCGATTCCCTGCCGCGCGGAGCGCTACACCGCGCGCGGCGGCCCCGACACCGACTGGCCGACGCCCGAGCCGCCGCACCGCATCAACCAGCTCTACTTCGAGCCGATCCTGCTCGCGCACGCGATGTCGCTGCCGAACATTCGCTTCCTGCACCGCACGCGGGTCGACGACTTCGAGGCCGCGCCCGGCGCGGCGCCGTCAGCGGCCGCGATCTGCGTCAACGCGACCGATCTCGATCGCGGCCGCGGGCTCGAGCTGCGCGCGCGCTACCTCGTCGGCTGCGACGGCGGCAGCTCGACGGTGCGCAAGCGCATGGGCGCACGGCTCGAAGGCACGCCGGTCATCCAGCGCGTGCAGTCGACGTTCATCCGCGCGCCGGAGCTGGCCGCGCGCATCGCGCAGCCCGCGTGGTCGACGTATGCCGCGAACCCGCGTCGGTGCGGCACCGTGTTCGCCATCGACGGGCGCGAGACCTGGCTGATCCACAACCACCTCAATCCCGGCGAGCTCGACTTCGACGCCGTCGATCGCGACTGGTCGATCCGCACGATCCTCGGCGTCGGCGACGACTTCCGCTACGAGGTGATCAGCAAGGAGGATTGGGTCGGCCGACGGCTCGTCGCGGACCGTTTCCGCGTCGGCAACGTGTTCATCGCCGGCGATGCCGCGCACCTCTGGGTGCCGTACGCGGGCTACGGCATGAACGCGGGGATCGCGGACGCGACCGGCCTGGCATGGCTGCTCGCTGCCCATCTCGACGGCTGGGCAGAGGAGTCGATCCTCGACGCGTACGAAGCGGAGCGCCAGCCGATCACCGAGCAGGTCTCGCGCTTCGCGATGGACCACGCGCAGAAGATGATCAAGGCTCGCGGGGAAGTTCCCGCAGGCATCGAGGAGCCAGGTCCGGAGGGCGAGACCCTCCGCGCGGCGCTCGGCGAAGCGTCCTACGCGCTCAACGTTGCGCAGTTCTGCTGCGCGGGTCTCAACTTCGGGTATTTCTACGACCGCTCGCCGATCATCGTCGGGGACGGCGACACCGCGCCGCCGTACACGATGGGCACCTTCAGCGAGTCCTCCGTGCCGGGCTGCCGTGCGCCGCATTTCTGGCTCGCCGATGGTCGCAGCGTCTACGACGCGTTCGGTCCCGGCTACACGCTGCTGCGCTTCTCGAACGCCGTCGATGTCGAGCCGCTGCGCGCGGCTGCGGCAGCATGCCGCATGCCCTTGGCAGTGCTCGACGTTGACCGCCAAGCGACGCAGGTTCCTCGCGCGTATCGCCACGCACTGGTCGTCTGTCGCCCCGACCAGCACGTTGCCTGGCGCGGAGACGACGCGCCGGCGTCGAGCGCGCAGCTGATCGACGTCTTGCGCGGTGCAGCGAGGCCGTCGGCGAGGTCCTGATTCAGATGCGGTCGGCGTAGCGCGCGAGCGTGCGGCGCGGCGCCTTCAGCCCCGCACGCGAGGCATGGTCGTCGAGGACCGTCTTCGTCGCATCGAGCAAGGTGTTTCCGCCGAGCGAGACCGTCTCGCCGCCGAGCACCGCACGCGTTTGACCGCAGCAATGCGCGGAAATAGTTCCTCGACAGACGCGAATACGCTCCCCGGAAGCGTTCCCAAGAGACCGATCGCAAAATGAAAAACCCGGGAAGTCGTTGAGCCTCAACAACTGCCGGGTCCCGATGTTGGTAGGCGCGATTGGACTCGAACCAACGACCCCCACCATGTCAAGGTGGTGCTCTAACCAGCTGAGCTACGCGCCTGCGAAGCTCGAATAATACCAGCGTCGGGCGTCGTTCTTGACACGTTGGAGCTGCGACGCGGGTGCTCAGCGACGACGCGCCGAGCGCACTCCCGGAACGCGACGAACATGCACGAGCGCCGCCGCGAGCCGAGTCGCGTCGGCGACCTCGACCGTGAACGTCATGAACGCGGTGCCGCCGACGCCATCGCGGACCGACTGCGAACGCACTCCGGTCACGTTGATCTTCTCCTTCGCGAGCACCTCGGAGACGTCGCGCAGCAGCCCCGGCCGATCGCTCGCCTCGACGCTGACGTCGAGCGGATAGAGCGCGGGGTGCGCTGCGTCGGCGGCGCCCCAGGCGACGTCGATGATGCGCTCGCTTGAGCGGCCGACCAGCTCGCGCAGGTTGCTGCAGCCGGCGCGGTGAACGACGACGCCCTTGCCGCGCGTGACGTAGCCGACGATCGCATCGGGTGGCGCTGGTCGGCAGCAGCGCGCGAGCGAGGTCAGGAGCGAGCCGACGCCGACGACGAGGACGCCGCCATCGCGGCCCGAGCGCGAACGCTTGAGCTGCACCTCGTCGACATCGCTCTTCGCGGCGGGCGCGGGCCTCAGCAGCGTCTCGATGCTGCGCAGCGACAGCTCGTCCTTGCCGACGACCTCGTAGAGCGCGTCGGCGTCGCGCAGGCCGAGCTGCGCAGCGAGTTCGGCGTGCTTGAGCGCGGTCTTGCCTTCGCGCTGCAGCAGCCTGTCGACCGCGTCGCGGCCGCGCGCGACCGTCGCCGCGAGCGCTTGCGCGTTGAACCACGCGCGCACCTTCGCGCGCGAGCGCGGGCTCTGCAGGTAGCCGAGCTCGGCGTTGAGCCAGTCGAGCGACGGGCCGCCGCTCTTGGCGGCGGTGATCTCGACGACCTGGCCGCTCTTCAACGCGGTGTTGAGCGGAACGATCGCGCCGTCGACCTTGGCACCGCGGCAGCGGTGGCCGAGCTGGGTGTGCACCGCGTACGCGAAGTCGATCGGCGTCGCCCCGGGGGCGAGCTCGACGAGCGCGGCCTGCGGAGTAAAGACGTAGATGCGGTCGTCGAAGCGGACCCGCGCGTCGGCGCTCGCGTTCGCGGCGTCGCTATCGCCGTCGTCGCCCTCGCCGCTCGCCAGCTCGCGCTGCCACGCGAGCAGCTGGCGCAGCACGACGAGCCGCGCTTGCGCGACCTTGGCCTCGAACGCACCCGCCGCGGTCGGTGCCGCGCGCGCCGCGTCGGATTCCTTGTACGCCCAATGCGCCGAGAGGCCGAACTCGGCGTGCTCGTGCATCTCCTCGGTGCGGATCTGGATCTCGACCGCGCTGCCGTCGTCGGCCTCGACGACGGTGTGCAGCGACCGGTAGCCGTTCGCCTTCGGCCGCGCGATGTAGTCGTCGAGCTCACCGGCGAGCGCACGGTAGCGCTCGTGGACACGGCCGAGCACGGCGTAGCAGTCGGCGACGTCGGCGGCGATGACGCGCAGCGCGACGACATCGAGCACCTGCGCGAAGCCGAGGCCCTTCCTGCGCATCTTCTTCCAGATGCTGTACAGGTGCTTCGGCCTGCCCTGCACGGCGACGCGCAGGCCGTGCGCGGCGAGATCGGCGGCGAGACTCTCGCGCATCGCGGCGACGCGCGCCTCGCGGTCGGCGCGGCGCTCATCGAGCAGCCGCGCGATCGTGCGGTACTGATCCGGGTCGAGAAAGCGGAACGCGAGGTCCTCGAGCTCCCACTTGATCTGCCAGATGCCGAGCCGGTTGGCGAGCGGCGCGAACACCTGCATCGCCTCCGCCGCGAGATCGTCCGGGCAAGGCCGCTTCGTCGCGGCGAAGAAGCGCAGCGTCTGCAGCCGCGACGCGAGCCTGAGCAGGACGACGCGCAGGTCCTCGGAGAACGCGAGGAGCATCTTGCGGACACGCTCGACCTGCTGGGCGCGCGCGGCGGCGTCGAGCCGCGCGCTCTTCGCAGTGCGCTGCAGGTCGCCGAGCTTGCGCGCGTGCGCGACGAGCGCCGCCTGCGACTCGCCGAAGAGCGGCGTCAGCACCGCATCGGGTTCGCCGAGCTCGTCGGCGGCGTGGACGAGATACGCAGCGGCCGCGAGCGCCGGCGACGCGCCGATCGACGCCAGGATCGCTGCGGTGCCGTCGGCATGCGCGAGCACGCCCTCGCCGGTCGGCAGCTCGCGGCCGATGACGAGCGGCGCGGCGAACGCGCGCGCGCGCTTGACGTCGTCGGCGACGCTCGCGCCATCGCTCGGGTCGAGCAGGCGGACGATCGGCGCCTGCGTTTCGGCCGGCGCCGCAACGGTCTTCACGGCGCTTCCGGCACGCCGATCACGCGCCGCCCAGGAGAAAGTCGCGGACGACCGCGACCTGCTCGGCGGCGACGATCGTCGGCGCGTGGCCGACGCCGGCGAACTCGTGCAGGCGCGCGCGCGGACCGCGCGCTGTCATCGCTGTGGCCGTCGCGCTCGACAGGACGTCGGAAGCCGCGCCGCGCAGCAGCAGCGTCGGGCAGCGGATGCGGTCGTACGCCGCCCAGAGTGCGGCCTCGCCCGCAGCAGCCAGCTCGGGCGTGATCGCGCGCAGCGCAGCACCGATCGCCGGGTCGTAGTGCAGACGGAAACGCTCGCCTTCGCGGCGCAGCATCGGCCGCGTCAACGCCAGCCACTCGGCGCGCGTGTGCGGGCCGAAGCCCTGCGAGATCGTCAGCAGATAGTCGGCGGCCTCGTCCTCGTTCGCCCATGTCAGCGACTTGCCGATGTACTCGCCGATCCGCACGAGGCCGACCGGGTCGATCGTCGGGCCGACGTCGTTGAGCACGAGCCGCACGATCGGCGAGTTCGGCAAGCCAGCGAGCGCGATCCCGATCAGGCCACCCATCGAAGTGCCGAGCCAGTGCACGGTCTCGGCGTCGAGTCGCGCGAGCAGCGTCACCATGTCGCCGACGTAGGTCGGCAACGTGTAGCCGTTGGGATCGGCGAGCCAGTCCGACTCGCCACGGCCGACGACGTCGGGGCAGACGACGCGAAAGCCGTCCTGCATCGCGCGCGCGAGGACGTCGAAGTCGCGGCCCTGGCGCGAGACGCCGTGCGCGCAGACGAGGACGCGGTCGGTCGCGCCGCCGGCGCGCTCCCACTGCCAGTACGCCATCCGGTGCAGGCCGCGCGCGTCGAGGCACTGGACGCGCCGCAGCGTCGGCTCGCGCGTCGCGCTCATTTCATCTGCACGGTGCCATTGACGCTCGCGGTGACGAGTGCCTTGCCCGGCTCGACGGGCAGCGGCTCGGCGGTGACGCCCACCGACTGCGCCTGCATGCGCATCATCTGCGGGCCGGGCATCGGCTCGCTCGTCTGCACGCTGACCTCGCGGACGGCGTAGCCGCCGTAGCCGAACTGCTTCGCGTAGACCGCGGCCTTGGCGCGAAACGCGGCGATCGCCTGCGCCGCGACGTCGCCCTCGACCTTCTGGCTCGCCTCCCGCGACAGCCGGTATTCGACGCGCGCGATCGTCATCGTCGCGATGCGCGCGCTCAGCTGGCTGATCGCCGGAATGTCGCGGCCCTGCACGACGAGCTCGGCGCTGCCCTGCCAGCCGCTGATCGTCGCCCGCCCCGAGCTCGTCGGCGGCGCGTAGCGCGGATAGAGCGCGAAGTTGCCCGTCTGCACGTCGACCTCGCCCGGCTTCGCCGAGCGACGCGCTTCGGCGAGCGCGGCGTCGAGCGCCTGCTTGAGCTGCGACTGCACCGCGTTCGCGTCGACGCCGTCCTTCGTCGTCGAGAACATGATCGCGAGAACGTCCTTCTGCACCTCGACGCTCGCGCTCGCGCTCAAGCCGAGCACGCCGTCGGGCGTCGGCAGCGTCTGCGCCATCGCCGACACGGCGGTGCCCGACGTGGCGACGAAGCAAGCGGCGCAAACAGCGGCACGCGTGAACTTCATGATGAATTGCTCGACATTGGCTTCGCGATGTGTAACGGCTCGTCAATGCGCCCCGGAACGGCCCGCAAAGCCTTGCAGAATCTCGATTGTTACAAATGGGGAAACGATGAACACAGCTGCCAACGCCCGCCCGGATCGGATCGTCGTCGTCGACGATGATGCCCGCATTCGCGACCTGCTGCGGCGCTACCTCACCCAAGAGGGATTCGAAGTCCTGCTTGCCGAAGATGCGAAGGCGCTGAATCGCTTGCTGACGCGCGAGACCGTGCATCTCATCGTCCTCGACCTCATGCTGCCCGGCGAGGACGGCCTCTCGATCTGCCGGCGGCTGCGCGCTGCCAACGACGTGACGCCGATCATCATGCTGACTGCGAAGGTCGAGGACGTCGACCGCATCGTCGGCCTCGAGGTCGGTGCCGACGACTATCTGCCCAAGCCCTTCAACCCGCGCGAGCTGCTCGCGCGCATTCACGCGGTGCTGCGTCGCCGGCCGGCGATGGAAGCGCCGGGCGCCCCGGCGCTCGACGCGCAGACCGTGACCTTCGGCCCGTTCGTGTTCGACCTCGCGCTGCGCCGCCTCACCAAGGACGGCGAGCAGATCGCGCTCACGACCGGCGAGTTCTCGATGCTGAAGGCGCTCGTGCGCCATCCGCGCCAGCCGCTCTCGCGCGACAAGCTCGCGCAGCTCGCGCGCGGCCGCGAGTTCGAGCCGTTCGACCGCAGCCTCGACGTCCAGATCTCGCGCCTGAGGAAGATGATCGAGCCCGACCCGACGCAGCCGCGCTACATCCAGACGGTGTGGGGGGTCGGCTACGTCTTCGTTCCGGACGGCGCGTCCTGACTGATGCGTGGGCGCGACCCGCAGCCCCTCGCGTTCACGCGGTCGATCGTTCGCCGAGACGGAGCCGTCGTCGGACGTTGAGTACGATCGCCAGGTGGCGACCCGGACTGCGAAGCGGCCCTCCTCGACTCCGCTTTCGGAACGGCTGAAGGCGGCGCAGCCGCCGCGCGTCGCCAAGAAGTTCGTCGCCCTCAGCCTTTTCTGGCGCACCTTCTTCCTGCTCGCGCTGCTGCTCGCGAGCGGCGTGTTCGCCTGGGTGCAGACGTTTCGCGCGCTCGAATTCGAGCCGCGCGCGATCCAGGCGGCGCAGCAGATCGCGAGTCTCGTCAACATCACCCGCGCCGCGCTGCTCGGCACCGACGGCATCAACCGGATCGCGATCATCAAGAGCGTCTCGACGCTCGAGTCGGTCAAGCTGACGCCGCGCGAGCCGACCGACCAGTGGGAGCCGTTCGAGGTCGACCGCTTCCAGCGTGTCATCGAGCGCGAGCTGCGCGACCAGCTCGGCCCCGACACGATCGTCGCCAGCTCGATGAACGGGACGCCGGGCCTGTGGGTCGGGTTCACGATCGCGCGCGACTCGTTCTGGCTGAAGGTCGACCCGACGCGCGTCGGCCCGATGTCGACGAGCACGATCGTCCTCTGGGTCTCGATCGCGCTGCTCGCGACCGTGCTCGGCTCGGCCGGGATCGCGCGGCTGATCAACCGGCCGCTCAAGGACCTCTCGTTCGCCGCCAGCCGGATCCGCGAGGGCGAGTACGACTCGCGCTTGGACGAGACGACGATGACGAGCGAGATCCGCCAGGTCAACATGGGCTTCAACCGGATGGCACGCGAGCTCGCCAAGGTCGAGCAGGACCGCGCGGTCATGCTCGCCGGCATTTCGCACGACCTGCGGACGCCGCTGTCGCGGCTGCGCCTCGAGGCCGAGATGAGCGTGCAGGACGAGGAAGCCAAGTCGAACATGGCGATGGACATCGACCAGCTCGACGCGATCATCGACAAGTTCATGGACTACGCGCGCCCGGGCGAGGTCAAGCTCGTGCCGTGCGACGTCGCGACGATCGTCCAGCGCGAGGCGGCGGCGTTTCGCGACACCAGCCAGATCCGGATCCAGTCGAAGGTTGCACCCGACACGCGCGTGCTCGCCGACGACGTCGAGCTCGGCCGGGTGCTGCAGAACCTGTTCGAGAACGCGCGCCGCTACGGCCGCTCGACCGACACCGGGATCGCACGCGTCGTCGTCAGCTTCGCGCGCACCGGGCAGTGGGTGATCGTCACCGTGCGCGACCACGGCCAGGGCGTCGACCCGAAGAAGCTCGACCAGCTGACGACGCCGTTCTTCCGCGGCGACGCCGCGCGCACCGCGGCGACCGGCGCGGGGCTCGGCCTCGCGATCGTCGAGAAGGCGCTGGCGCGGATGGGCGGCTCGTTCGAGATCACGAACGCGACCGACGGCGGACTGCTCGCGCATATCCGGTTGAAGCGCGCGTAGCGCGCTTCAGCCTGCGGCGAGGATTGCTCCCTCCCCATCCCTCCCTCCGAGAGGGAGGGGCGCGCGCCTCCGGCGCGCCGCTACGCGTCGCGAACCTCGACGTGGTACGTCGCCCACGGGCAGCCGGCGAAGCGCTGACCGAGCGGGAGCGCGGCGGTGTCGGGAAACGCATCGGCTTCGAAGAGCGTCCACAGCGGGCCGAGACCGCCGAGCGCCATCGGCTTGCCGTCGAGGTGGGTGGCGACGATGAAGCGACGCCGGAGCGCGTCGGCCGCGCCGATCTGCGCAGCGTAGCCGTCGATCGCGCGGACGAACAATGCCGTCTTCTCGCCGACCCTGGCGCCGCACGCCTTGACGACATCGAGCAGCAGGGGGCCGCTGAGGACGTGCTGCTTGCCGTCGTACTCGAGCGTCGGCTTGATGGTGACCGCCGGCAGCGCCGCGATCGCTGCGAAGTCGAACGTCTGCGCCTTGCTGAACGTGACCTTCTGCTTGGCCATCAGCTGGTCGAGCACCGGATCGAAGGGGCCGCGATTGCCGGTGCCGATCGCGCCGCTGACGGTGAGCAATGTCGGCCCCGGTGCGCTCCTCGCGACGGGACGCGCGGCGAACGCCGCAGAGTTGCCGGAGCCGGCGGCGCAGCCGAGGATCGTCGTGGCCAGGAATCGTCGCTGGTTGTCCATCCGCTTCTCCTTCACTCCGGCTTGACGCCGGCGTCCTTGACGAGCTTGGCCCAGAAGCGGTTGTCGGCTTCGAGGAACGCGGCGAACTCGTCGGGCGAACGCGAAGGCGCGATGTCGGCGCCTTCGCGCGCGAGCACCGCCTTGACGTCGGCGCGCTGCAACGCGTCCTGAGCGGCGTCGAAGAGCTTGCGAACGATCTCGGGCGGCGTTCCGACCGGGACGAAGAGGCCGTACCAGAACGAGAGGCTGTAGTTCGGCAGCCCCGACTCCGCCGTGCCGGGCACGCCGGGCACGAGCGGCGTGCGGTTCGGGCTCGTCACCGCGATGGCGCGCAGGCGTCCCGCCTGCACCATCGGCAGCACCGACGGCGGCGTCCCGAACGTGAGCTGGGCGTCGCCGGCGACGACCGCGGCGATCGCCGGTGCGCCGCCCTTGTACGGGATGTGGACCATCTCGACCCCGGTCACCGCGCTGAAGTGCGCCGCGCCGAGGTGCGGCGCCGAGCCGTTGCCCGATGACGTGTAGTTGAGCGAACCCGGCTTCTTCTTCGCGAGCGCGACGAGGTCCTGCAGAGAGCGTACCTGCAGGTCGGGATGGACCGCGACAACGAGTGGCGACGACGTCAGCTTCGTCACCGGCAGCAGGTCCTTCGCGTACGTCAGCTTCGGATTGAGCGAGGGGTTCACCGAGATCGAGCTCGGGCTCGCGATCAGGAGCGTGTAGCCGTCGGCCGGCGCCTTCGCGACGAAGTCGGCGGCGAGGCTGCTGCCGGCGCCGGCGCGGTTCTCGACGACGACCGCCTGGCCGAGCGATCGCGCGAGCGGCTCGTTCAGCGTCCGCGCGACGTAGTCGGCGGCGCCGCCGGGAGCGAAGCCGATGACCAGGCGGATCGGCCTGGCCGCGGGCCACGCCTGCGCGTGCGCGCGGCCGGCGCCGACGACGTCGAGCGCGAGCGCACCTGCCGCAGCAAGCGCGCGACGTCGCGTGCACGAAGCCGGCCGGGGGCGAGACATGGGGTCTTCTCTTCTCCGCTGCGGCTGGTGGCCTCAGCGGCCGATGCGCAGCACGATCTTGCCGAGATGGCGGTTCTCTTCCATGCACGCCCGCGCCGCGTCGAGCGCGTCGAACGGGAAGACGCGGTCGACGAGCGGGCGGATGCGACCGTCGGCGATTGCCGGCAGCAGGTCGGCGCAGAACGCCGGCACGCCGGCGGCGCGCTGGTCGGCGTTGCGCAGCTTGTTGGAGACGCCGAACAGGACGAGACGCTTGGCGTGCAGCGCCTGCAGGTCGATCTCGGCGCCGAGCACGCGATCGACGTAGCCGACCGTCGCCAGCCGCGCCTCGAACGCCATGCAGCGCAGGCACTCGGCGAACACCGAGCCGCCGACTGCGTTGACGACGAGGTCGGCACCGCGACCGTCGGTCGCCTCCAGCACCGCATCGGCGAACGTCGGCGCGCGCGTCTCGATGGCGACGTCGAGGCCGAGCGCACGCAGGCGCGCGAGCTTTTCCGCCGAACCGGAGGTGCCGATCACGCGCGCGCCGAGCGCCTTGGCCGCCTGCAGCGCCGCGACGCCGACGCCCGACGAGACCCCGCAGACGAGCAGCCACTCGCCGGCGCGCAGACGCCCCTGCGCGATCAGCATGTCGTGGACGACGAGGAAGACGAGCGGCACCGACGCAGCTTCCGCGATCGCGAGCGCCGGAGGCACCGGCATCGCTTCGCGCGCGTCCATCACCGCGTACTCGGCGAATGCGCCTGCGCAACGTCCCATGACGATGCTGCCCGGCCGCGGATCGCCGACGCCCGGACCGAGCGCGACCACCTCGCCTGCGCCTTCGAGACCCGCGGGGCGCGCTGCACCGGCCTTGACGAGGCCGCCGGGGATCAGCTCGCCGCGATTCAGCGCGGCAGCATGCATCTTGACGAGCAGCTGCCCGGGCGCGGGATCGGGCAACGGCACTTCGCGCCGCTCGAGCACGACGCCGTCGCCTTCGGCACGAAAGGTGTATGACTGCATGCTCTCAGCCGCCGCCGCGCCAGACGAGGCACACCGCGCGCGTCTCGATCGATTCGCCGCGGCCGACCGGCCCCATCTTCTCGGCGGTCTTCGCCTTGACGCTGACCTGGTCGATCTCGACGCCGAGCGCGCCGGCGATGCGCTGGCGCATCGCCGCGACGTGCGGCGCGAGGCGCGGCGCCTGCGCGATCACCGTCGAGTCGACGTTGCCGATGTGCCAACCGGCGCCGCGGACGCGTCGCGCCGCTTCGGAAAGCAGCGCGAGCGAGTCGGCGCCCTGGTACTGCGCGTCGCTCTCCGGGAAGTGGTGGCCGATGTCGCCGAGCGCGGCGGCACCGAAGAGCGCATCGGTGATCGCGTGGCAGAGCGCATCGGCATCGGAGTGCCCGAGCAGCCCATGGGTGTGCGCGATCTCGACGCCGGCGAGGATGAGCTTCCGCCCTTCGACGAGCGCGTGCGTGTCCCAGCCTTCGCCGATGCGCCAGAGCGGTCCGCGCGGTCTCATGTCGTTGTCGTCGAGGCCGCAGCGGCGCGCCGCGCGAGCAGCGCCTCGGCGATCGCGAAGTCGTCGGGATGGGTGACCTTGATGTTCTCGGCCGAGCCGCTGACGAGCAGCGGCCGGAGGCCGATCGCCTCGATCGCCGACGCTTCGTCGGTCGCCTGCGGCATCCGCGCGAGCGCGTCGGCGAGGACGCCGAAGCGAAACATCTGCGGCGTCTGCGCCTGCCAGACGTCTTCTCGCGAGAGTGTCGCGACAGCACGCCCGGCCTCGGCGCGCTTGAGCGTGTCGGCGACCGGCAGCGCGAGCAGACCGCCGATGCGGTCCTCGCGGCAGGCATCGATCAGGGCGTCGGCCCATTCGGCGCGCACCAGGCAGCGCGCCGCGTCGTGAACGAGCACCCAGTCGTTCGGCAACGCGCCGAAGCCGGCGAGCTTGGCGAGCCCGTTGGCAACCGTGGACGCGCGCGTGTCGCCGCCGCAACGCGCGAGCGCGAGGCGCGCGTCGTCGGGCAAGGCGAGCTTGTCGTAGTGCTGGTCTTCGGGTGCGACGACGACGAGGATCTTGCTGAACCGCTTGACTGCTGCGAGCGCCGCGAGCGTGTGCACGACCAGCGGGCGGCCGGCGACCTCGACGTACTGCTTGGCGACCGGCGCACCGGCGCGGCTGCCGCTGCCGGCGCACGGAACGAGCGCGAAGACGCGGCGGCGGGCGGGAGCGGGTGCGGGGGTCGGCATCGGAACGAGCGCGGCGGGCGAAGGATAAGCCGGCGATCCGCGCCGCCGCGGCGCGGCTTTTAAAATCGGGACTTTCGTCGCGCGCGGCAGGCTGCCGCCGTCATGCTCCTCCCCGACATCGCAACCGGCAAGCGTTTCGCGCTGCCCCGTCCCCCGGGCTCTGCCGACGCCTTGCTGCTCGCGCGCTTCGCCGAGCGCGAGCGTGCGAAGGGCGCTCCCGTCGCGATCTTCAGCGCCGAGCCCGCCGACGCCCAGCGCCTGGCCGACGAGATCGCGTTCTTCGCGCCGCAATTGCGCATCGCGGTCTTCCCCGACTGGGAGACGCTGCCGTACGACGCGTTCTCGCCGCACCAGGACCTCGTCTCCGAACGGCTCGAGACGCTGTGGCGGATCGGCAGACACGAGGTCGACGTCGTCCTCATGCCGGGGACGACGGCGCTGGTGCGCCTCGCGCCGCCGAGCTTCATCGCGGCAACGACGTTTCACTTCCGCACCAAGCAGCGGCTCGACGAGGCGGCGCTGAAGGCGCAGCTCACGCTCGCCGGCTACGCCCACGTCAGCCAGGTCGTCTCACCGGGCGAATACGCGGTGCGCGGCGGCCTGATCGACCTCTTCCCGATGGGCTCGGCGGTGCCGTACCGCGTCGACCTGTTCGGCGACGAAATCGACTCGATCCGCACCTTCGATCCCGACACGCAGCGAAGCCTGTATCCGGTTCCCGAGGTGCGCCTCCTGCCCGGCCGCGAGTTTCCGATGGACGAGGCGGCGCGGAACGCCTTTCGCGCCCGCTGGCGCGAACGCTTCGAGGGCGATCCGACCAAGGTCCGCATCTACAAGGACATCGGCGCCGGCATTGCGACCGCGGGAATCGAGTTCTACCTGCCGCTCTTCTTCGACGACACCGCGACGGTCTTCGACTACCTCGGCGCAAGCGCGACGCTGGCGCTGCACGGCGAGCTCGACGAGTCGCTGCAGCGCTTCTGGGCCGACACGCGCGAACGGCACCGCTTCTTCCAGCACGACCGCGAGCGGCCGGTGCTGGCGCCGGAGGCGCTCTTCCTGCGTCCCGAGGAGTTCTTTGCGCGCTGCAATGCGCACGCGACGCTCGCGCTGCGCGGCACGACGAGCGACGGCGACGCGTGGGCGACCGCACTGCCCGACCTCGGCGTCGACCGCGGCGCTCCCGACCCGCTCAGGCGGCTGCAGGGGCACGTCGCGTCGACTGCGCACCGCGTCCTGATCGTCGCCGAGAGCGAGGGACGGCGCGAGAGCCTGCTCGAGCTGCTGCGCGACAGCCGCATCGAGCCGCCGAGCGTCGCCACGCTCGCCGATTTCACTGCCGGCGAGGAGCGCTTCGCGATCGCGGTCGCGCCGCTTGCGCAGGGCTTCGCCGCGCGCATCGACGGCGGCGCCGACGCGCAGACGATCGACTTCGTCACCGAGACCGAGCTGTTCGCGATCGCACCGACCGCACGCCGCCGGCGCCGCCAGGAGCAGACGAGCGACGTCAACGCGCTGATCAAGGACCTCTCCGAGCTCGCGGTCGGCGATCCGGTCGTCCACGTCAACCACGGCATCGGCCGCTACCTCGGGCTGACGACGATCGCGCTCGGCGGCGCCGACGAGGAGCCTGGCGAGTTCCTCCAGCTCGAGTACGCCGACAAGGCAACGCTCTACGTTCCAGTCGCGCAACTCCACCTGATCGCGCGCTACACCGGAGTGAGCGCGGAAGAGGCGCCCCTCCACAAGCTCGGCTCCGGGCAGTGGGAGAAGGCGAAGCGCAAGGCCGCCGAGCAGGTCCGCGACACCGCCGCCGAGCTGCTCGCGATCTACGCGCGGCGGGCGACGCGCGAAGGGTACGCGTTCCGCTTCCAGCCGCACGACTACGAAGCGTTCGCGGCAAGCTTCGGCTTCGACGAGACCGCCGACCAGCACGCAGCGATCCACGCGGTCATCCAGGACATGGTCTCGCCGCGCCCGATGGACCGGCTGATCTGCGGCGACGTCGGCTTCGGCAAGACCGAGGTGGCGCTTCGCGCCGCGTTCGTCGCCGTCAACGACGGCAAGCAGGTCGCGATCCTCGCGCCGACGACGCTGCTCGCCGAGCAGCACTACCAGAACATCGCCGATCGCTTCGGCAAGTGGCCGGTCAAGGTCGCCGAGCTGTCGCGCTTCCGCTCGACCAAGGAAGTCAAGGCAGCGCTCGACGGCCTCGCCGACGGCACGATCGACATCGTCGTCGGCACCCACAAGCTGCTCTCGAGCGACGTCAAGTTCAACCGCCTCGGCCTTCTGGTCATCGACGAGGAGCACCGCTTCGGCGTCCGTCACAAGGAGCAGATGAAGGCGCTGCGTGCCGAGGTCGACGTCCTGACGCTGACGGCGACGCCGATCCCGCGCACGCTCGGGATGGCGCTCGAAGGCCTGCGCGACCTCTCGGTGATCGCGACCGCGCCCGAGCGAAGGCTCGCGATCAAGACGTTCGTCCGAACCGAGGGCTCGAGCACGATCCGCGAGGCGGTGCTGCGCGAGCTGAAGCGCGGCGGCCAGGCCTACTTCCTGCACAACGACGTGCAGACGATCGAGCATCGCCGCGAGACGCTGCAGGCGCTCGTCCCCGAGGCGCGGATCGCGGTCGCGCACGGCCAGATGCCCGAGCGCCAGCTCGAGCACGTCATGCGCGACTTCGTCGCCCAGCGCCACAACGTGCTGCTCTGCTCGACGATCATCGAGACCGGCATCGACGTGCCGAGCGCGAACACGATCGTCATCAGCCGCGCCGACAAGTTCGGCCTCGCGCAATTGCACCAGTTGCGCGGCCGGGTCGGCCGCTCGCACCACCAGGCGTACGCGTACCTGATGGTTCCCGACGTCGAGGGCCTGTCGAAGGCGGCGGCGCAGCGGCTCGAGGCGATTCAGCAGATGGAGGAGCTCGGCTCGGGCTTCTATCTGGCGATGCACGATCTCGAGATTCGCGGCGCCGGCGAGGTGCTCGGCGAGCACCAGAGCGGCAACCTCCAGGAGGTCGGCTTCCAGCTCTACAACGACATGCTCGCCGAGGCGGTGCGGTCGCTGAAGAGCGGCCGCGAGCCCGACCTGCTCGCGCCGCTCTCGGCGGTGACCGAGATCAACGTGCATGCCCCTGCGCTGCTGCCCGACGCGTACTGCGGCGACGTCCACATCCGCCTCTCGCTCTACAAGCGGCTCGCGAGCGCGACGCGTGCCGAGCAGATCGAGGCGATGCTCGACGAGGTCACCGACCGCTTCGGCAAGCTCCCGCCCCAGGCGCAGGCGCTGTTCGACGTCCATCGGCTGCGCGTCCTCGCCAAGAGCTACGGCGTCGCCAAGATCGACGCCGGCGACGCGGTGACGACGATCACGTTCGCTGCCAACGCGCCGGTCGATCCTGCGCGCATCATCGAGCTCGTGCAGAAGAACCGGTTCGTGCGTTTCGCCGGCAACGACAAGCTGCGGATCGAGGTCGGCGCGAAGACGGTGCGCGACCGCGTCCAGCTCGTCCGCGACATCCTGCGCTCGCTCGGCCAGCCGAAGGTGCTCGAGGCGGCATGAGCGCGGCCGGCGAGCGCGAGGTCGCGCCGGGGCTCGTCGTCCGCGGCATCGCGACGCCGCTCCGCCTCGCCGACTTCGGCCTGATCGCGTTCGACATGGACTCGACGCTGATCTCGATCGAGTGCGTCGACGAGATCGCGGGCGTCGCCGGCAAGAAGGCCGAAGTCGCGGCGATCACCGAAGCGGCGATGCGCGGCGAGATCGCCGACTACAAGGAGAGCCTGCGCCGCCGCGTCGCGCTCCTTCGCGGCGTCCCCGCATCGGCGCTGCAGACGGTGTACGACGAGCGCCTGCGGTTCAATCCCGGTGCCGAGCAGCTCGTCGCCGCGTGCAGGTCAGCGGGGCTGAAGACGCTGCTCGTCTCGGGCGGGTTCACGTTCTTCAGCGATCGCGTCCGCGATCGTCTCGGCATCGACTTCACCCGCAGCAACGTGCTCGAGATCGCCGAGGGCGCGTTGACGGGGCGCATGGTCGACCAGCCGTGGGGCGACATCTGCGACGGCAGCGA
>DATJIM010000234.1:0-32125 GCA_035493195.1 Caldimonas sp. | reverse complement strand
GGCCACCTGCGGCGGTTTCCCGAGGCGGTCGCAGGGTGGCTCGCGGAGCGGCTCGGCTGAGCGCTCAGAATCGCGGCCGATGGACGAGATCGTCGCCGCCGCGCTCAGGAAGTGGCCGAACGTGCCGCACTGCTACGGCTGGCTCGCGCTCGACGCGCGCGGCGACTGGTACATGCGCGACGCGCGCATCCAGGCGGCGGGTCCGTTCCCGCGCGTCAAGGGCAGCCGCATCGACCACGAGAAGCTGCGCGAGTTCATCGGCCGCAACTACGCCGCCGACACCGATGGCGCGTGGTTCTTCCAGAACGGCCCGCAGCGCGTCTACGTCGAGCTCGAAGCGGCACCGTGGGTCTGGCGGCTGCAGCCCGACCCGACGTCGTCGGTCGTCGTCACCAGCCACACCGGGCTGCCCGCCGCGTTCGCCGGCGAAGCGCTCGTCGACGAGAGCGGCAGGCTCTTCCTCGTCTGCGATCTCGGCATCGGCATCGTCCACACGCTCGACATGCAAGCCGCGAGCGACGTCGTCGAGCGCGGCAGCTGGCGGCCGCGCGAGGTCGCGTTCGATGCGCTCGTCGATCGCTTCGGCGTTCGCCTGAGCCCGGCCGCAGCGCACGCGTAGCGGCCCGACCAAAAGAAAAGCGGCCTGTGGCCGCCTTTCTTCGGCAGCGCCGCGGCCGCTACTTCGATGCGCCGACCATGTAGGTGACGACGCTCTTGATGTCGGCGTCGCTCGCGCTCGACCCGCCCTTGGGCGGCATCGCACCCTTGCCCTTGATCGCGCTCGCGGTGAGCGCGTCGATGCCTTGCGCGGCACGGGGCGCCCACGCAGCCTTGTCGCCGACCTTGGGCGCCCCGGCGACGCCGGTCGCGTGGCACGCGCTGCAGACCTGGTTGTAGAGCGCGGGCGGACCGGAAGTCGTTGCCGCGGCCGTGGTCGTCGTCGGGCCTTGCGCCGGCGTCGGCACCGCGTTCGGCGTCGCCTCGCGCACCTGCGCGTTGAGCGCCGCGGTCGCGGTCGCCTCGGGTCGGCCGGCGTTGGCGTCGGACTTCGGCATGCCGGCGGCCGTCGCCGTCTCGGGTGAGGTTTGCGTTGCCGGCGCAGCGCCCGCGGTCGCTGCCGTCGTCGTCGTCGCCGCGGCACCGCCCGGCGGCGTCACCGGCGGCGCGGGCTCGGGGAAGTTGCCGCCCGCCTTGCCCGTCATGTAGACGACGGCGCGCGCGATCTCGAAGTCGCTGAAGTCGCCGCCGCCTTGCGGCGGCATCTGGCCTTTCCCTGCGAGCGCCGAATGCAGGAGCGCGTCGAAGCCGGACTTGATGCGAGGACCCCACGCGGCGACGTCGCCCAACTTCGGCGCGCCGAGCGCGCCGGTCGCGTGGCACGCCGTGCACTGCGCAGCGAACACCTGCTCGCCCGTCTTCATCGACGCGACGTCGGAAGCGTCCTTGACCTCGACGACGCCGACCGGCCGGATCCGCTCTGCGATCGCCGCCGGCGTCATCGCGCTGCTGCCCGCGGCCGGCCGCTTGTCCGCGGTGACGAACATGACGAGCAGCACGATGCCGAAGATCGGCACCACGAAGGCGAAGAGAACAGTGAGGATCAGCTGCTTGGGAGTCTTGATCGGGCCTTCGTGCGGGCCGTCCAGTTCTTCGGGTTCGTGCACTGCGCTCATCCGGTCCTCGAAGGGAAATCGACGACGCGACGAGGCGGCATGCGCCGCTACAGAGAGCCGATTCGCGTCGAACCGGAAATTATAGGGGCGACGCTGTGCACGCCCGGTCCGCACGCGACGCGCTGGTAGACTGCGAACGCGCTTGCGCCCGTAGCTCAATGGATAGAGTACTGCCCTCCGAAGGCAGGGGTTGCAGGTTCGATCCCTGCCGGGCGCGCCAATCGACAACGTCGGATGGCTGCAGTTGTGTGTCGCATGGGAGACAGCATGGCGTCTACTCTCGAGGCGAGTCGTGATGTCGGACAACTGCTACACGACTTCCGCGCCCGCGCCGATGGCCGGCAAGCGAGCGGCAAGAGAAACTGATCGGATTCAAGACATCCGATCGCTCTCATGACCGCAGCAGCCGCCACCCTGAATCCCAACCACAGCCGAACCTTTCACCGTCCGCCTTCGCGGCTCCTCCAGTGGATGGAGTTGCGTGCGTTCGGCGAGCTGTCGGCCTCGCTCGCGCTGATGCCGCTCCTGCAGCGCGCGCCGCGCGGCGACGGCCATCCCGTCCTCGTTCTGCCCGGACTCATCGCGAGCGACACCTCGACGCAGCTGCTGCGCGCGTATCTCTCGAGTCGCGGTTACGACGCGCGCGGCTGGGGCCTCGGCCGCAACATGGGCCTCAAGGAAGGCCTGCGCGACAAGATGCTCGCCGCCGTGCGCGACCTGCACGAGGAAACCGGCCGCAAGGTCAGCCTGATCGGCTGGAGCCTCGGCGGCGTCTACGCGCGCGAGATCGCGGCCGAGCTGCCCGACGCGGTGCGCAGCTGCATCATGCTCGGCTCGCCGATCCACGGCCATCCGCGCTCGACCAACGCCTGGCGAATCTACGAGCTCGCGAGCGGGCAGAGCGTCGACGACCCGACGCTGGAGCTGCCGGACCCGGCGCTGCCGCCGGTGCCGACGACCGCGATCTTCAGCCGCAGCGACGGCGTCGTCGCCTGGCAATGCAGCGTCGAGCCGAAGACCGCGACCAGCGAGAGCATCGAGGTCGACGGCAGCCACTGCGGCCTCGGCGCGCATCCGGCGGTGCTGTATGCGATTGCCGACCGGCTCGCGCAGCCCGAAGGCGAATGGCAGCCGTTCGACCGCTCGGGCCTGCGCGCGTTGGTCTACCCGGATCCGGACCGCGCCGCGCGCGGCTGATCGCGCCGAGCACCAAAAAAAGGCCCCGCGACGCGGGGCCTTCGTTCATCGTTGGCGACCGTCAGATCGGCACCGAGGTCGGCGCTGCCGGCAGGGCCGCGCCGCCCGGGCCGGCCGCGTACGTCAGCGGCGACGCCGGATCCTGCTGGCTGACGCCAGGCTTGGACCAGTCGCAGACGCCGTTCGGGAACAGCGCGTTCAGGCGTGCCTGCTGCCCCGCCGTGAACGTGATGCCGGTGTAATCGGTGAAGACGAGCGGCTTCAGCTGGCACTTCAGGATGTTCTCGGCGATCGGGCCGCCCGCGACCTGGCGCGGTGAAGCGTTCGCCTTCAGGTGCGGGTCGGTGTCGCACGTCGCGAAGTCGGTGATCTTGTTCGAGAACGTCGTGTCGCTCGTCAGGTAGCAGAAGTCGAACGCGGTCGCCGGCTTCGCCGCGACGACCTGGTCGTGGCTGTGCTCGTCGTTGAGCGACGCCTTCGGGGCGTTGTTCATCAGCGTCGTCAGCCACGTGTCCATCACCGTCAGCGACGTCTGCATGATCTGCGACGCGAGCGGCGGCGTGAGGCCGGTGCCAAAGCGCCACATCACCTGGTTGTTGTGGTCGCCGTAGGCGGCGTCGATGCGCGCGCGCTCGGAGAAGCTCCGCCAGATGTAGTGGATGCCCTGCTCGTCATAGCCGCGCCAGTCGATGATCGCGAGCTTGCCGAGCTGCTTGCCGCTGCCGACGAGTCCGCTGCGGTAGGCGATGTCGAGCGCCGCCGGGTCGGCGGTGCTGCGCGTCGTCGACCGATTCGAGTCGGCGTCGATGCCGCCCACCGTCTCGTTGAGCGTCACGAACTCTTCGGGCGAGATCGTCCCCGCGAGCAGCGCCTTCAAGCCGTACTGGATGCCGATGTTGTCGAACGGCTGAACGGCGCGTGTGCTGCCCGCGGGGATCCCTGCCGTCGTTCCCCAGACCGCGACCGAGAGGTCGGGCTGGCCGCAGCGCGTGCCGTTCGGATTGGTCACCGGGTCGTAGACCTGCGACGCGGGAAGTAGGCAGTTGTTGCGCGGCGCCCCCGTCGGTGCCAGTGCGCCGGTGTTCTGGTCGACGACCAGCAACGGCACGTAGTTGCCCGGCTTGTTGATGAAGCCGAACGAGTTGTTCCACGACTGGCAGCCGACCTGATCGAGGTGGCCATTGATCGCCGTCTTCTTGGCGTTGATCTGCGCCTGCGTCAGGCCGCTCTGCAGCGCGGCCCACTCGGGGCTCTGGTAGGCGTTGACGAGCAGCACGCAGTCGGCGACCTCGAGCAGCGTCGTCACCGCGTCGGGGTAGTCGCATTCGACCTGGATGCCGTCGAGCAGGCCCGGATAGACCGACGCGACGCTGTTCTGCAGGATCGAGCCGCCCGAGCAGCCGTTGCCCATCGTGAACTTGACCTCGCCGTAGTGCTCGACGATGTACTCCTTCATCATCATCGTCGTCTCGGCGGCGAGGATGGCGTTGGCGTTGTAGAGCTGGTCGGTGAGGCTGTTGTCGGCCACGATGAAGCCCATGCGCAGCGCGGAGTCGTCGAACACCCCGGTGATGCCGTTGACGACCCAGTTCTGCTCGCTGCGGAACTGCAGCCGCGGCTGCCCGGCGCTCGCGCCGTACGTGTAGCTGATCTTGCCGTTCCACTGCGCCTGCGGCGAGTTCGCGGTCCACGGCTTGGTCGGATCGAACAGCACCGCGATGTCGTAGATGCCGCGATTGATGGTGCCGCGCTCGAGGCGGACGATGTACGGCAGCGTGACGCCATTGCTCGTCGTCGTCGAGGCGACCGAGGCCGCCGGCGTCGTGCCGGCGACGTACGGCTGCAGGCACGAGTTCGCCGGCGTCGTCGGGTTCGGGTTGGCGATCGTCGGCGACGGATCGGGGACGACGAACGAGCAGCCGCCGTCGCCCGCCGTCACCGTGACCGGCGTCAGGGTGCGGTAGAAGAACTTGGTCTCGGTCGCGATGTTGCACTGCGCATCGGTCGCGGTCGTGGTCAGGCCGCTCGCGTTGGTCGCGGGCGAGCTCGCGGTCGCCGCCGTCGGCACCGGCGTCGCGCAGATCCAGGGCATCGTCTGCGACGCGAACAGGATCGGACCGCCCTTCGGATGGTTCGTGACCGTGAGACGCGCGCTGCCGAAGCTGCCGTCGCTCGCGCTCGCGGTGATCGTGTTGGCGCCGTCCTTGAGGCCGGTGACGAGGCCGACGATGCGGCCATCGGAACGCTTCGTGAACGCCGAGCTTTCGTCGGTGCCGTTGACGTCGACCTTCAGGCTCGACGCCGAGCCGACCGGCGGCATCTTCACTTCGACGAGGACGTCGCCGCCAGAGACGAGGTCGGCGCGGTTCGACAAGGTGGTGATGGTCGGCGCATTGCCGGCGCCGTTGTTGTCGTCGCCGCCGCAAGCGGCGAGGACGGCAGAAACGACAACCGCAGCAAATGCTGCCGGTAGAGAGCGACACCTCTTCACATGAGTCTCCTGAGTGCGCGCCGTGCGCGGCGCTGTGTGCGGGAACGCGAGCGCCGAGTGGCAACGCACGCTCCTGTCTCAGGATTTGCGACTCGGGAGTTTCCTCAATGTCGTCGGCACGACGAATGCCGCTTCACGTTTCTTCACGTGCGTCGCGTGCGATCGATCGCGGCACCTCGATCGGCATGTCGAGCAGCATCTGCGCCATTCCCTTGCCGAGCGGATCGAGACGGCGCGACGACATGCCGCCGCCGTCGAGCGCCTGGTGCAGCACGAAGTTGATCGCCGCGATGCCGGGCAGATGGAAACGTTCGACCTCACCGAGGACGAGATGGCCGAGCCAGGCCTTGACGCGCATCGGCGTCAACCGGTCCCAGAGCAGCGGCAGCCATTCGGCGCGCCGCGCGACGACGCCGACATTGGAGAGGTCGCCCTTGTCGCCGCTCCGCGCCCACGCGAGCAGAACGAGCGGGACGCGCTCCGCCGTCTCGACGACGAGCGGGGCGGTCTCGAGCGGCGCGACGACTGGCGTCGAAGGCCGCGGCACGCTGCCGCCGGCGAGCGGCATTGCGACGTCGCGGCGCTCGTCGCCGATCGCAAACGTCGCCGGCACCGTGTGCTTGTCGAGCAGGAACGAAAACGGCTTGACGAGCGGCGAGACCTGCGGCCGTCCGCCCGCGCCGGTCGTCCCCGGCGACCACGACGTCCCCGCCGGTGCGATCTCGCGCGCGAAGAGCTCGAGCGCGCGCCGGTCGGTGTGGTCGGCGACGACGCGCAGCATGACCTCGCGGTTCGCGCGCGTGCGCGAGTGCGGGCCGTACGACGTCTCGGCGCCGAGCACCTCGACGTGGGTCGCGCTGTAGTCCGCGAGGCCGGCGTCGCGCAGCAGCCTTCGCGTCCGCGCGACGATCGCCTCGCCGGTGCGCTCTGCCTTCTTGACGGCGTCGATGCCGACGATGACGAGCGAGCCGGTGCAGCGAAAGCCGTCGAGCGCCGTCGCCGACACCTTGTACGTGTCGGTCGGCGCCAGCCCGCGCGCGCCGTGGACGCGGACGTGGCGCGGGTCGTCCTGCACGACGGTGACGTCGCGGAAGTCGCAGATCACGTCGGGCAGCACGTACGCGCCGGGGTCGCCGATTTCATAGAGCAGCTGCTCGCAGACCGCGCCGCGAGCGATGACGCCGCCGGTGTCGATCGGCTTGGTGATGCGAAAGACGCCGTCGGCGCGGCACTCGGCGATCGGATAGCCGATCGTCGGCCAGTCGGGCACGGCTTCCCAGTCGGTGAAGAGGCCGCCGGTCGCCTGGCAGCCGCACTCGATGATGTGGCCGGCGAGGCTGCCCGCCGCGAGGAGGTCGTAGTCGGTCGCGCCCCAGCCGAACTCGTGCATCAGCGGCCCGAGCGCGAGCGCGCTGTCGACGACGCGGCCGGTGACGACGATGTCGGCGCCGGCGGCAAGCGCCGCGGCGATCGGCAGCGCGCCGAGGTACGCGTTGGCGCTGACCACCCGCGCCGGCAACGGCGCGCCGGTCGCGAGATCGCGAGTTCCCGCAGCGGCGAGCGCGCCGACCTGCGCCGAGACGTCGTCGCCTTCGACGAGCGCGACCTTCAGCGGCAGCTTGGCGTCGGCGATCATCTTCTCGAGCGCGGCAACGCACGCGCGCGGGTGGATGCCGCCGGCGTTGCTGACGACCTTGATCTTGTTCGCCGCGAGATCGCCGAGCACGGAGCGCATCGCGACGTCGACGAAGTCGGTCGCGTAGCCGAGCTCGGGGCGCTTCAGGCGCGCTCCCGCGAGGATCGCCATCGTCGTCTCGGCGAGGTAGTCGAAGACGAGATAGTCGACCTGGCCCGAGGCGACGAGCTGCGGTGCGGCGACGCGGCTGTCGCCCCAGAAGCCCGACGCGCCGCCGATGCGAACGATCTTCTCGGCCGCCATGCCATCTCCCGTGGTCGTCGGCGAAGCGTAGCAACTCGCGGCGGCGATGGGGGAGTCGACCCGCCGCTACACTGATCCGTCACCCATCGAGCCCGTGGAATTTCTCGACCCCACCGACCTGCCCGAGCGCTTCGCATCGGTCGACGCGCTCGACGAGTTCATGACGCGGCCGAGCCGCGCGCTCGTCGCCGACCTCGAGCGCGTCGACGGCGACCTGATGATCCTCGGTGTCGCCGGCAAGATGGGGCCGACACTCGCCCGCCTCGCCAAGCGCGCATCGCCCGCGCGGCGCGTGATCGGCGTTGCCCGCTTCAGCGACGCCGCGGTGCGCGAGCAGCTCGCCGCGCACGGCGTCGAGACGATCGCGTGCGACCTGCTCGATCGCGCGGCGATCGAAGCGCTGCCCGCCATTGCCAACATCGTCTTCGCTGCCGGCCACAAGTTCGGCGCCAGCGGCGCGCCGGCGCTGACGTGGGCCATGAACACGCACGTGCCGGCGCTCGTCGCCGAGCACTTCCGCGCGTCGCGGATCGTCGCCTTCTCGACCGGCAACGTCTACGGCTTCGCGCCGGCGGGCCACGCCGGCGCGAGCGAGACGACGGCGCCGGCGCCGGTCGGCGAGTACGCGCAGTCGTGCCTCGGCCGCGAGCGCATGTTCGAACACTTCTCCGCCAAGCACGGCACGCCGGGGCGGATCGTCCGCCTCAACTACGCGATCGACATGCGCTACGGCGTCGTCTTCGACATCGCCTCGAAGGTGCACCGCGGCGACCCGGTCGACGTCACGATGGGCTTCGTCAATGTCATCTGGCAGGGCGACGCGAACGCCCAGGTGCTGCGCTGTCTCGCGCACTGCACGACGCCGACGACGCCGCTCAACGTCACCGGCCCGGAGACGATCTCGGTGCGCTGGCTCGCGCACCAGCTCGCTGTGCGACTCGGCACGACGGCGAACGTCGTCGGCCAGGAAGCGCCGACCGCGCTCCTCTCCGACACGACGCGCGCGACGGCGCTGTTCGGCTATCCGCTCGTTCCGCTCGCCCGCATGCTCGACTGGGTCGCCGACTGGGTGCAGCGCGGCGGCCCGAGCCTCGGCAAGCCGACCAAGTTCGAGGTCCGCGATGGCACCTTCTGAAGCGCTCGCGATCGAGCGGCTCGCTGCCGCCGACGTCGAGGGCGGACTGCGCCTGTCGGATGCGGCGCGCTGGAACCAGACCGGCGACGACTGGGCGCACTTCATCGGCGCCGGCGACGCGTTCGGCATCCGCGACGATCGCGACGGCCTCATCGCCACCGCAGCCGCGCTGCCGTACGGCGCGGCGGTCGGCTGGATCTCGATGGTGCTCGTCGATGCGCGCCACCGGCATCGCGGCCACGCGACGCGGCTGCTCGCCGCCTGCGTCGAGGCGCTGCGCAGCGCCGGTCGCACGCCCGTGCTCGATGCGACGCCCGACGGTGCTGCCGTCTACCGGCAGCACGGCTTCGTCGCCGGCTTCGCGTTCGAGCGTTGGCAGCGCGACGCCGCCGGGTCGACGCGCCCGTCACCCGCGCAAGCCGATCAGGGCGCCGAGCGGGCCGCAGCCGTCGACGCGCGTGCACGCGACGCGCTCGTCGCGCTCGACCGTTCGCTCTGGGATCTCGACCGCGCCACGCTCTTGCGCGCGTTCCTTGCGCGGCCGTCGACGCGCGCCTGGCTCGCCGCCGACGCGAGCGGCTTCGCCGTGCTGCGCGCCGGCCGCCGCGCCGAGCATCTCGGTCCGATCGTCGCGGCGAGCGAACGGTCGGCGATCGCGTTGCTCGACGGAGCGCTCGCGGCTGCGCCGGGCGCGGTCTTCATCGACGTTCCGATGGCAGCAGCGTCGCTGGCCGCCGCGCTCGGCGAACGCGGCTTCGTCCGTCAGCGGTCGTTCATCCGCATGGCGCTCGGCGACACCCGGGCGCTGCACGCCAGCGCGCGCGCGTTCGCGCTCGCCGGCCCGGAGTTCGGTTGAGCCATGGCCGCCGCTGCTGAGCGACTCTCCGCCGATGCGCTGCGCGAGCGGCTCTTCGCGGGCATCGCGATTCCTGCCCATCCGCTCGCGCTCGACGCGTCGCGACGCCTCGACCGCCGGCGCCAGCGTGCGCTGTCGCGCTACTACCTCGACGCGGCGGCCGGTGGACTCGCGGTCGGCGTGCACACGACGCAATTCGCGATCCGCGAAGCCGGACTGTTCGAAGACGTGCTCGGCCTCGCCGCAGAGACTGCACGCGAATGGCAGCCGCTCGGTGGCAGCACGGCGCGGGCGGTGCTCGTCGCCGGTGCGGTCGGGCCGACGCGGCAGGCGGTCGCCGAAGCGCGCACCGCGCGATCGCTCGGTTACGACGCCGTCCTCCTCAGCCTCGCGGCGACGAAGAACGCGAGCGACGACGAGCGCATCGCGCACTGCGAGGCGGTCGCCGCCGAGTTGCCGCTGATCGGCTTCTACCTGCAGCCGGCGGTCGGCGGCGTCGAGCTGCCGTCGTCGTTCTGGGCGCGCTTCGCCGCAATCGAGAACGTCGTCGCGATCAAGGTCGCGCCGTTTCACCGCTACCGCACGCTCGACGTCGTCCGCGGCCTCGTCGCCGCGCGCGCCGAGCGGCGGGTCGCGCTCTACACCGGCAACGACGACCACATCGTGCTCGATCTGGTGACGCCGTTCGACGTCGTGCGCGGCGGCGAGCGCGTTCGCGTCCGCTTTCGCGGCGGCCTGCTCGGCCACTGGTCGGTGTGGACGAAGGGCGCGGTCGAGCTGCTCGCGCGCTGCAAGGCCGGCGTCGCCGCCGAGGACGCCGGCGGACGCGGCGTCGATGCCGAGCTGCTCGCGCTCGACAGCCGCGTCACCGATTGCAACAGCGCCTTCTTCGACGTCGCCAACGACTTCGCCGGCTGCATCGCCGGCTGCCACGAGGTGCTGCGCCGCCAGGGCCTGCTCGAGAGCATCCGCTGCCTCGACCCGCACGAAGGCCTCGGGCCCGGCCAGGCGCGCGAGATCGACCGCGTCCTCGTCGAGCACGCCGATCTCGCCGACGACGCGTTCGTGCGCGCGAACCTGGAGCGTTGGCTGTCGGCATGAGTGCGCTGGGCGAAGCTCGGCGGCGGCGCGTCCCGTCCTGGGCGGTCGATCATCTGCCGGCGATCGGCGTCTTCGTCGTCTTCGTCGCCGTCTGGCAGCTCGCCGTCTCGGTGCTCGGCATCCGCGAGTACCTGCTGCCGAGCCCGGGCGCGGTGGTGCGCGCGATGCTCTCCGACGAGGTGCCGTGGGCGCGGCACACCTGGGTCACGGCGCTCGAGATCGTCGGCGCGTTCGTGCTCGCGGCGATCGCCGGCGTCGTGCTCGGCGTCGCGATCGCGTGGTCGCCGTTCATGGCGCGGGCGCTGACGCCGTTCCTCGTCTTCATCAACACGCTGCCGAAGGTCGCCGTCGCGCCGCTGTTCCTGATCTGGCTCGGCTACGGGATCGTTCCCAACATGCTGATGGGAGCGCTGATCGGCTTCTTCCCGGTCGTCGTCAACACCGCCGTCGGCCTGACCCAGATCGACCCGGCGCTGGTCGATCTCGGCCGCGTGTTCAACGCGCCCAAGTGGCGGGTGTTCGTCCTGATCCGCATTCCGAATGCGATGCCCTACATTCTCTCGGCGCTGAAGGTCACGGCGACCGCAGCGGTCGTCGGCGCGATCGTCGGCGAGTTCGTCTCGTCGCAGCGCGGCCTCGGCTACGTCATCATCACCACGCAAAGCAGCATGAACACGCCCGCCGCGTTCGCCGCGCTGGTCTGGATCTCGGTGCTCGGGCTCGCCCTGTTCGGCTTCGTCGCGGTGCTCGCGCGTGCGCTCGTGCCGTGGGCCGGAGACGTCTGACGCCGTCGTCGACCGGCATCCATCCACCAAGGAGATTTGCATGAACCGCCCTGTTCGTCGCCTGCTGCTGCGTGCCGCCGCGACTGCCGCGCTCGGGCTCGCCGGCGCCGCCGCGAGCGCGCAGCAAGCGCCCGAGAAATTCGTCTTCGCGCTCAACTGGTTCGCGGTCGGCGACCACGCCGCGTACTGGGTCGCGCTCGACAAAGGCTACTTCGCCCAGAGGGGGCTCGACGTCACGCTCGAGAACTCGAAGGGCTCGGGCGACGCCATCGCCAAGGTCGACACCGGCCGCGCCGACGCCGGCCTGGCCGACACGGTGCCCGTCATCGGCGCCGACGCGCGCGGCGCGAGCGTGAAGATCGTCGGCATGGTGTTCGACAAGACGCCGCTCAACTTCTTCAGCAGGAAGGACGCCGCGGTCACCAAGCCGAAGGACCTCGAAGGCAAGACGATCGGCGCGCCGCCGGGCGACAGCCAGCGTCAGGCGTGGCCTGCGTTCGCCAAGATGCACCACCTCGACAGCGACAAGGTGACGTGGGTCAACATCGAGCCGACCGCGAAGATGGCCGCGCTCGCCGAGAAGCGCGTCGACGTGATCGCCGACTACAGCACCGGCATGCCGTTCTACGACCGCGCGCTCGGCAACGGCAACACGGTGATGATGCCGTGGGCCGACACCGGCTTCGACCTCTACAGCATGTCGATCATCGCCAGCGAGAAGACGATGAAGGGGCGGCCGAAGGCGCTGCGCGCGTTCCTCGAAGCCGCCTACCTGGGCTGGCGCGACGTCATGCTCGACCCGAAGGGATCGCTCGCGATCTTCAAGAAGCGCGTCCCCGAGATCGATCTCGCGCTGATCGAGCCGAACATGATGCTCGGCCTCGATCTGATGCGCACGCGCATGTACGCCGACAAGGGGATCGGCTGGATCGACGACAAGAAGATGTGCGGCTCGGTCGAGCTCGTCAACACCTACATGGGCCTGCCGAAGAAGGTCGACTGCAAGACCGTCTACACGACCGAGTTCCTGACCAAGGTGTCGATGCCGCTGGCCGTGAAGTGACCGGCACACCGGCCCCCGCCGCCGGCTTCGGCGGCGCGGCCGCGCCGCCCGCGATGATCGAGATCGACGCCGTGTCGGTCACGTATGCGGCGGCGAGCGGTCCCGTCGAGGCGTTGCGCGGCGTCTCCTTGCGGATCGGGGCCGGCGAGTTCATCGCCATCGTCGGTCCGAGCGGCTGCGGCAAATCGACGCTGATGCGCCTCGTCGCCGGCCTGATGCCGGTCACGGCGGGCGCGGTGCGCGTCGCCGGGCGGCCGGTCGCCGGGCCGATGGCCAACGTCGGCATGGTCTTCCAGGCCGCGGTGCTGCTGAAGTGGCGAACCATCCTGGCCAATGTGCTGCTGCCGGCCGAGCTCTCCGGCCTCGACGTCGCGGCACACCGCGAACGCGCTCGCTCGCTGCTCGCGCTGGTCGGCCTCGCCGACTTCGTCGACAAGCTGCCGCACGAGCTCTCCGGCGGCATGCAGCAGCGCGTGTCGCTCTGCCGTGCGCTGCTGCTCGATCCGCCGATCCTGCTCATGGACGAGCCGTTCGGCGCGCTCGACGCAATGACGCGCGACGAGATGAACCTCGAGCTCCTGCGCGTCTGGGGCGAGGTCGGCGCCTCGGCAGCGCAGCGCAAGACCATCGTCTTCGTGACCCATTCGATCCCCGAGGCGGTGTTCCTCGCCGATCGCGTCGTCGTCATGACTGCGCGCCCTGGGCGCGTCGCCGGCGTCCACGCGGTGCCGTTGCCGCGCCCGCGCACGGCGGAGTCGCGCGCGCTGCCGGAGGCGGGCGCGCTCGCGCTCGCCATCTACCACGAGCTGACCGGCGCGCCGGCATCGGCCCTCGGCCGCGCGTAGGCGCGGCGCCCGGCAGAATCGGTGCATGGTGACCGAATCGTCCGCGGCATTGCGCGCTCCCAAGGTCCGCGTGCTCGGCGTCGAGGCGTTCGAGCAGCCGTTCCGGTTGCGCATGCCGTTTCGTTTCGGCGCGGTCACCCACACCGAAGGTCGCCAGGCGATCGTGCGCGTGCAGGTCCGCCTCGACGACGGCCGCGAGGGCTTCGGCTACGCCGCCGAGGCGCTCGCGGCCAAGTGGTTCGACAAGAACCCGGCGCTGACCGACGCGCAGAACCACGACCAGCTGCGCAAGGCGATCGAGATCGCGGCCGACGCGTATCGCGAAGCGCAGCCGGCGACGGCGTTCGATCTGTTCGCCGACCACTACCGCTATCAGCTGCGCGCCGGCCGCGGCCTCGAGCTGCCGCCGCTCGTCGCGAGCTACGGCAACGCGATGCTCGACCGCTGCGTGCTCGACGCGGTGTGCCGTCTCTCCGGCGTCAGCTTCTGGACGGCGATGCGCAGCAACCTCGTCGGCATGACGGCGCATCCGGCGATCGCGGACCTCGGTGCGTTCGATTTCGATCGCTTCCTCGCCGGCCTCGCGCCGGTGACGAGCATCGAGGCGCGGCACACGGTCGGGCTCGTCGATCCAATCACCGCTGCCGACCAGGCGTCGGGCACGCGCGTCGACGACGGCCTGCCCGAGACGCTCGACGAGGTCGTCGCCGCGTACGGCCAGCGCTGCTTCAAGCTCAAGGTCGGCGGCGAGCTGCGCGGCGACGTCGAGCGGCTGAAGCGGATCGCCTCCGTGCTCGACCGCGTCGACGGGCTCCACGTCACGCTCGACGGCAACGAGCAGTACGAGGACGTCGAGTCGGTCGCCGAGCTCTGGCACACGATGGAGGAGGAGCCGGCGCTGCAGAAGCTCTGCGCGGCGACGCTCTTCATCGAGCAGCCGATCAAGCGCCAGGTCGCGCTTTCGCGCAGCATCGCGCCGCTTGCGCGCCTGCGGCCGGTCATCATCGACGAGTCGGACGGCGAGCTCGACGCCTTCCCGCGCGCCCGCACGCTCGGCTACGCCGGCGTGTCGTCGAAGGACTGCAAGGGCTTCTACAAGTCGATCGTCAACCTCGCGCGCTGCCGGCTCTGGAATGCCGAAGGCGACGGCGGCGGCTACTTCATGTCCGGCGAGGATCTGACGACGCAGGCCGGCCTCGCCGTCCAGCAGGACCTCGCGCTCGTCGGGCTCCTCGGCCTCGCCGACGTCGAGCGCAACGGCCACCACTTCATCGACGGCTTTGCCGGACGGCCGGCGCAGGAGAGCCTCGCGTTCCTCGACGCGCACCCCGATCTCTACCGGGAAGACCGCGGCCACGTGCGGCTGAGGATCGAGCACGGCCGGATCGCGATCGGCTCGCTCGATTGCCCAGGCTTCGGCAGCTCGGTCGTGCCGGACCTCTCGACGACGGCGCCGATGCCCGCCGCCGCATGGCCGCCGCAGAGGTGACGCAGCGCTCGTGAATGCGAAGGACTACATGGGCCACGACGCGCTCGGCCTCGCCGAGCTCGTCCGTCGCGGCGAGGTCGACGCGACCGAGCTGCTCGATGCGGCGATCGCGCGCAGCGACGCGCTGCACCCGACGCTGAACGCGGTCGTGACCCGCCTCGACAACGCTGCGCGCGCGAGCATCGCGGCGGGGCTCCCGGCCGGGCCCTTGCGCGGCGTGCCGTTCCTCGTCAAGGAGCTCGTCGCGTCGGTCGCGGGTGCGGCGACGACGGCGGCGTCGCGCCTCTTCGCCGGCAACGTCGCCGCGCACGACAGCGAAGTGGTGGCGCGGTTCCGCCGCGCCGGACTGGTGATCTTCGGCAAGACGAACTCGCCCGAGTTCGGACTGTCGCCTTCGACCGAGTCGCACCTGTACGGCGTGACGCGCAACCCGTGGCGACTCGATCGCTCGCCGGGGGGTTCGAGCGGCGGCTCGGCGGCGGCAGTCGCGGCCGGCATCGTCCCCGTCGCGCACGCGACCGATGGCGGCGGCTCGATCCGGATTCCGGCGTCGTGCTGCGGCCTCTTCGGGTTGAAGCCGACGCGCGCGCGCATCACCGCCGGGCCCGAAGGCGGCGAAGGCTTGAGCGGCCTCGCGACGCAGCACGTCGTCAGCCGGAGCGTGCGCGACAGCGCGGCACTGCTCGACGCGACGTGCGGGCCGCTTCCCGGCGACCCGTACAGCGCTCCGCCGCCTTCGCGCCGCTATCTCGACGAGGTCGGCGCCGACCCGGGCGTGTTGCGGATCGCGTTCGCGCGCCGTGCGCCGAGCGGCGTCGCGGTCGCGCCCGAGTGCGTCGCCGCGGTCGACGCCGCTGCGCGCCTGTGCGAATCGCTCGGCCACCGGGTCGAGGAGGCCTCGCCCGAGTGCGACTGGGCAGGTCTGACGCGCGACTTCGTGCGCGTCTTCTCCGCCAACGTCATGGCCAACATCGCGCGCGCGACAGGCGGCGCATTGCCCGAGCGCGGCGTCGTCGAGCCGCTGACGCACGCGCTGGCCGAGCGCGGCCGCGCGCTGAGCGCCACGGAGTTCGTGCTCGCGCTGCACAACCTGCACCGGCAGGCGCGCGCGATCGCCGGATTCTTCGAGCGCCACGACGCCTGGCTGACGCCGACGCTGGCGTCGCCGCCGCTGCCGATCGGCTGGTTCGAGATCGATTCGCCCGACGTCGACCGCTGGATCGAGCGGCTGACGGCGTTCCTGCCGTTCACGTACCCGTTCAACGTCACCGGGCAGCCGGCGGCGTCGATCCCGCTGCACTGGAGCGACGCGGGGCTGCCGATCGGCGTGCAGTTCGCGGCGCGCTACGGCGACGAGGCGCTGCTCTTTCGCCTCGCGGCGCAACTCGAGCAGGCGCGGCCATGGTTCGGCCGCAGGCCGCCGCACTGCTGAGCCGCGCGATGACCGCGAAACTCGACCAGGGCCGCACCATGGATGCGATCGATCTCGGCTTCTTCCGCCACCAGGGCCATCTGACCGTCAATGGCGTCTTCAACGCCGCCGAGATGGACGCGCTCGTCGCCGACATCGAGGCGTGGGGCGAATCGTTCCTCGCCGCACTGCCGAAGGAGCAGCGCGCGTGGTATGTCGACGGCGGCGTGCAGGCGAAGACGGTGCTCCGAAAGCTCGACAACCCGCACGCGCATCGTGCCAACGTGCAGGCGATCGCGCGCGATGCGCGGCTCGTCGGGCTGGTCGAGCAGTTGCTCGGCGCCGGCGTCTCGGTCTACTTCAGCCAGATCTTCTTCAAGGCGCCCGAAGGCGGCGGACCGAAGCCCGCGCATCAGGACAACTTCTACTTCGGGCCGACCGACATCGAAGGCGTCGTCACCGCGTGGATCGCGCTCGACGACGCGACGCTCGAGAACGGTTGCCTCTACTTCGGCGAGGGAACCAACCTCGGCCCGGTCTACCCGCACGTCGCCCCCGAAGCCGAGCCGTTCAACCTGCAGCTGCCCCAGGACCTTCTCGACAAGCAGCCGATGACGCCCGCACCCGTCAGAAAGGGCGGCGTCAGCTTCCACCACGGCAACACGTTCCACCAGTCGGGGCCGAACCACAGCGCGCGCTGGCGGCGCGCGTGTGCGCTGCACTACGTCAGCAACGGCGTCGAGTTCGCGACGCCGGCGCTGCCGTACGACCACGCCCTGAAGCTGCGCATCAGCTGACGGGCAGAGCGGTCAGGCGGCGGCGGTCGTCGACGTTCGCGTTGAGGGCGCGGCGATGAAGCGGCCGCGCCGCGCTGCACTTACGAGCAGCACCGTGCCGAGCACGACGCACACGAGCACTGCGACGATCGACGCCTCCGGACCGAAGACGCCGCCCGAGAGCCACTCCGGCCCGACGATCTCGCCGCGCACGATTCCGGTCGTCGGCGCACCCGATGTCGGAACGCCGAAGATGCCGCCCTCGGCGAAGTTCCATCCGGCGTGGATGCCGATCGGCAGCCAGAGGCGCCGCGTCAGCACGTACGCGGCGGCGAGCAGGACGCCACCTTCGAAGACGACGCCGATCGCGCCGAGCGCGGTGGCGTGCGGGTTGAGCAGGTGGATGCCGCCGAACAGCAGCGACGAAATGGCGAGCGCGGTCCACGTGCCGCCCCACTCCTCGACGAGACGGAAGACGACGCCGCGAAAGACGATCTCCTCGATCGTTCCCGCAGCGATCGCCGACAACAGCGCGAGCACGACCGGAAGCGGCTCGCCCGTGCCGACGACGCGATACGCGCCGAGCAGCGCGAGGATCGCGATCGACAGCGCGAACGCGCCGAGCCCGAGCGCGACTCCGCCGAACAGCTCGCGGCCGCCGCCGGCAACGCTGAGCTCGGCGAGCGCGCGCCGTTCGAAGCGGCGCACGTAGGCGCGGTATGCCAGCCAGCCGAGCACGGTCGCGATCGCGGTCGAGACAAGCGCCGTCGGCAGCGTTCCGATGTCTCGACGCACGCCCCAGATCGCGATCTGGGCGATCAGCACCGGGACGACGAACGCGAGCGCGATGCCGAGCCGAGCGAGCGGCGGCCACAGCCGCGGGGCAATCGAGGACGCCATCTCAGTCCATCCCGAGCAGCTTGTAGATGCGTCGCGTGTAGCCGCCGAACGTCTCGTGCGTCTTCAGGTCGAGCGTGCGCGGGTGCGGCAGCTCGATCGCGAAGTCGTCGGCCATCCGCGCCGGGCCGGCGGTGAAGACGACGACGCGCGTGCCGAGGAAGACCGCCTCGGAGATGCCGTGGGTGACGAAGAGGATCGTCTTGCCGGCCTCCTTCCAGATCCGCAGCAGCTCGAGGTTCATCTTCTCGCGCGTCAGCGCGTCGAGTGCGCCGAACGGCTCGTCCATGAGCACGAGCTTGGGATCGTGGACGAGCGCGCGCGCGATCGACGCGCGCTGCTGCATGCCGCCCGAGAGCTCGTAGGGACGCTTGTCCTCGGCACCGGCAAGGCCGACGAGCGCGAGCAGCTCGCGCGCCCGCTCGCGGCTTTCCTTCGCCGGCAGGCCGAGGATCTCGGCCGGCAGGACGACGTTGTCGACGATCGTCCGCCACTTCAGCAGCAGCGGCGCCTGGAACACCATGCCGACGTCGCGGCTCGGATCGAACGGCACCGCGGCCGAGCCGATCTTCACCGTGCCGGCATCGTGCGGATGGAGCCCGGCCAGGATCTTCAGCAGCGTGCTCTTGCCGCAGCCCGACGGGCCGACGAGGCACGCGAGCTCGCCGGGCATGACGTCGAACGTGACATCCGAGAGCGCCTGGTGCGCGCGCGCGCCCTGGCCGTACGTCTTCGCGACGCCGGCGAGGTGGATGAACGGCTCGGTCGCCACCGCAGCTCAGCCGACGCGCGCGTCGGGAACGACGAGCGCGCGCTCGAGCACGAGCACGGCGCCGTAGAGCGCCATGCCGATCAGCGTGATGAGCAGCACCGCCATGAACATCGCCGCGGTGTCGAGCGTCACCTGCACCTGGAGCATCAGGTAGCCGAGGCCCTTGTCGGAGCCGAGGAACTCGCCGACGATCGCGCCGGCGACGGCGAGGATCGCCGCCACCTTCATCCCCGAGAAGATGTACGGCAGCGCTCCGGGAAGCTGGATCTTCGTGAACACCTGCCAGCGCGAGCCGCGCAGCGTGCGGACGAGGTCGAGCAGGTCGGGCTCGACTTCGCGCAGGCCGCGCACCGTCGTCAGCAGGATCGGGAAGACGCAGATCGAGAACGCGATCAGCATGTTCGGCACGATCCCGTACTTGAACCAGACGATGATGAGCGGGCCGAGCGCGACCTTGGGGATCATGTTGAGGCTGACGAGGAGCGGCATCATCGCGGCCTCGAGCGGCTTCGACCACGTGAAGGCGAGCGCGAGCAGGACGCCGACGATGAGCGCGAGCACGTAGCCGCCGAAGATCTCGGTCGCCGTCACCGCGGTGTTCGTCCACCAGCTGTAATTGCCGGCGAAGAGCGTCTTCACCGTGTCGTCGGGCGACGGCATGACGAACTTCGGCACGTGGCCGAACTTCACGAACAGGTACCAGACGAGCAGGAGCGCGAGATGCGATGCGACCGCGGTCAGCGTTCGGGTCGTGCGGTCGTCGAGCGAGGTCATGGCGCGGCGGGCTGGCGCGGCAGATGATCGGGGCGCGCCCCTCGGGGTCAATGCTCTCTTTCCCGGGAGGGACGATTGCTAGACTGCCCCGCGACTCGAAGACGACCACCTCCAGGAGACCCCATGCAGCTCGCCCGACGCATCGCCCTTCTCGCCGGCGTCGCCGCGTCCGCGCTCGCCGCGGCGCCGGCGCTCGCCCAGCAGAAGATCGACTTCATCCTCAACTGGGTGCCCGGCGGCGACCACGCGCCGTACTACTACGCCAAGAAGATGGGCTGGTACAAGGACGCTGGCATCGACCTCAACCTCGAGCCCGGCAAGGGCTCGGCGGTTGCGGTGCAGAAGGTCGCCGCCGGTGCCAATCCGATCGGCCTCGCCGACATGGCGAACGCGCTCACGCTGCGCGGCAAGGGCGCCGACACCGTGGGCGTGTTCAACGTCTACGCCAACTCGCCGCAAGGCCTCTACTGGCTGAAGAGCTCGGGCATCAAGTCGGTGAAGGACCTCGCCGGCAAGAAGATCGGCAACCCCGCCGGCGATGGCGCGCGAACGATCTGGCCGGCGCTCGCCAAGGCGAACAACATGGACGCCAACGCGGTGACGTGGGTCAACATCGACGCCAACTCGAAGCTCGCCGCCCTGAAGGCGAAGTCGATCGACGCGACGACGTCGTTCTACAACATCCACCACATCTTCCAGAAGGAGCTCGGCGACGACATGGGCTTCGTCGCGTGGAAGGACGCCGGCCTCAACACCTACGGCAACACGGTGATCGTCAACGGCGATTACCTGAAGAAGAACAAGCCGCTCGTCGCCGCGTTCGTCAAGGTGACGCAGAAGGCGTTCGCGGCGTGCGTCGCCAATGCGAACCCGTGCGTTCAGGCGCTCGTCGAGGCCAACGGCGCGCTCCAGTTCGACAACGAGTTGCAGAACTGGCGCCTGGTCGAGGTGCTGATGAGCGACAAGTTCTCGAAGACGGTCGCGCTCGGCTATCTCGACGATGGCCGCATGGCCGCCGACTACGACCTCGTCAAGACCTACATCGGCCTCGAGACGCCGTACGACGTCAAGACTGCGTACACGAACGAGTTTCTCGATCGCTCGATCAAGATGACGAAGTGACTTGGTGCGGCCCGGCCGCGCGAAGACGACCATGACCGCTCCGCGTATCCAGACCACCGTCGTCGGCTCGTATCCGATTCCCGAGTGGCTTGTCGCCGCACCCTCGGAGCAGGCACTCGTCGACGCGACGCGGGTGGTCATCGCAACGCAGGAGCAGGCCGGCGTCGACGTCGTCTGCGACGGCGAGCTGTATCGCTTCGACGTCAACCATCCCGAGACGAACGGGATGATCGAGTACTTCGTGCGGCCGCTGCACGGCGTTCGCCACGAGCTGACGTTCGACGAGGTGACCGCGTACCGGTCGCTGCCGGGGATGCGCTTTCGCACGCGTCCGCCCGGCGTCGTCGACGGCCCGGTGACGAGCGGCACGCTCGATCTGCCGCTCGCGTGCCAGCGCGCCAAGGCGCTGGCGAGGCACGCGTTCAAGTTCACCGTCACCGGCCCGCACATGCTCGCCAAGACGCTGCTGAACCGGCACTACGAAGGCACGCCCGAGCTCGCGCATGCGATCGCCGACGTCCTCGCCGAGCAGGTCCGCCACCTCGATGCCGACGTCGTCCAGCTCGACGAGGCGAACCTGCCCGGCCACCCCGACGAGTGGGAGTGGGCGGCGTCGGCGATCAACCGCGTCCTCGACGCAGTGCCGACGATCCCGGCGGTGCACCTGTGCTTCGGCAACTACGGCGGCCAGTCGGTCCAGCACGGCACCTGGGATCGGCTGCTCGCGTACCTCAACGCGCTCCACGCCGACCACGTCGTTCTCGAGTGCGCGCACCGTCCGGCCGAGGAGCTCGCGGTCTTCAAGGGCCTCAAGCCCGCGATCGGCTTCGGCCTCGGCGTCGTCGACATCAAGGCGACCGAGGTCGAGTCGGCAGACGCGGTGGCCCGGGCGATCGAGCGTGCCGAGCAGACGCTCGGCGCCGGTCGTGTCCGCTACATCCATCCCGACTGCGGGTTCTGGATGCTCAAACGCCCGATCGCCGATGCCAAGATCCGCGCGCTCGCGCGCGGCCGCGACCTCTACGAAGGGCGGTGATGCGCCGCGTCGGAGTCGTCCGACGCTGCGCCGCGTGATCGGCCGACGACGTCCGCGCTTGGCGCCCGATCAATCGGCGTGACGCTTGCCAGCAAAATCGCTCGGCGGCGGCGATGGGAGGCGCGGGATGGACAACATCAAGATCTACCTCGTGGAGGACAGCTCGGTCATCCGCGAGAACCTGATCGACGCGCTGCACGAGAACGCCCCGATCGAGGTCGTCGGCACCGCCGAGGACGAGCGCACGGCGCTCAGCTGGCTGCGCGACCGCAGCCACGCGTGCGACCTCGCGATCGTCGACATCTTCCTGAAGAACGGTTCCGGGCTCGGCGTCCTCAAGGGGCTGGCCGAGATGGACGAGGCGCCGGCGCGCGTCGTCCTCAGCAACCACGCGACTCCCGAGATCCGTGCCAAGTGCCAGCAGCTCGGCGCCGCCAAGGTGTTCGACAAGTCGAACGAGCTCGACGAGATGCTCGGCTGGCTCAACCGCTACGCCCGAAGCGATCGCGGAGTTGCTGCGTTGCGTTCCTGAAGACGCCGAGGTCGCTGCCGACCGCGACGAAGCTCGCCCCCATCGAGAGGTAGCGGCGCGCGTCGGTCTCGACGGGCGCGAGGATTCCGCTCGGCTTTCCCGCCGCCTTCGCCTTGCTGAAGATCTCGGCGATCGCTTCCTGCACGCTCGGGTGGTCGGGCTTGCCGAGATGGCCGAACGCCGCAGCGAGGTCCGACGGGCCGACGAAGATGCCGTCGACGCCGTCGACCGCTGCAATCTCGCCGGCGGCGGCGAGGCCGGCGCGGCTTTCGATCTGCACGAGCACGCAGATCTGCGAGTTGATGTCGCGGAAATAGTCGGCGACCGTGCCGAACCGGTTGCTCCGCTGCGAGACCGAGACGCCGCGAATGCCTTCGGGCGGGTAGCGCGTCGCCGCGACTGCGCGGCGCGCGTCGTCGGCGGTCTGCACGAACGGCACCAGGAAGTTGTAGAAGCCGGCGTCGAGCAGCCGCTTGATCTCGACCGCCTCGTTCCACGACGGCCGCACGATCGGCGCGCTCGCGCTGTCCTTCAGCGCCATCAGCTGCGGAATGAAGGTGCGGACGTCGTTCGGCGAGTGCTCGCCGTCGAGGAGCAGCCAGTCGAAGCCGGCGATGCCGAGCACCTCGGTCGTGATCGGATTGGCGAGCGAGCACCAGCATCCGATCAGCGTCTCGCCGGCGAGCAGGCGCCGCTTGAATGCGTTCGGGAAGGGGCGATACGGGGCGGTCATCTCGAAGCTCCGGTGTTCATCGGACGAGGCATGGCCGCTTCGGGTCGAAGCGCCAGCCGGGAACCAGCTGCTGCATCGCGGTCGCGTCGTCGCGCGCGCCGAGACCCTGCTGGCGGTAGAGCGCATGCGCGGCATCGATCGCGGCCATGTCGAGCTCGACACCGAGCCCGGGCGCGGTCGGCACCTGCACCTGGCCGTCGACGATCTCGAGCGGCCGTCTGGTCAGCGCCTGGCCGTCCTGCCAGATCCAGTGCGTATCGATCGCGGTGACGCGGCTGGGCGCCGCGGCGGCGACGTGCGTGAACATCGCGAGCGAGATGTCGAAGTGGTTGTTCGAGTGCGAGCCCCACGTCAGGCCCCAGTCGCGGCACGTCTGCGCGACCCGCACCGATCCAGCCATCGTCCAGAAGTGCGGATCGGCGAGCGGGATGTCGACCGCCTGCAGCGAGAGTGCGTGCGCGAGCTGGCGCCAGTCGGTCGCGACCATGTTGGTCGCGGTCGGCAGGCCGGTCGCGCGGCGGAACTCGGCGAGCACCTCGCGGCCCGAGAAGCCTTCTTCTGCGCCGCACGGATCTTCGGCGTAGGCGAGCACGCCGCGCATGTCGCGCATCAGCCGCACCGCGTCGGCGAGCAGCCAGCCACCGTTCGGATCGAGCGTGACGCGCGCCGACGGGAAGCGCTCGTGCAAGGCGCGCACGGCATCGCATTCGGCGTCGCCGGCGAGGACGCCGCCCTTCAGCTTGAAGTCGTTGAAGCCGTAGCGCGCGTGCGCGGCTTCGGCGAGACGGACGACGGCCTCGGGAGTCAGCGCCGGCTCGTGGCGAAGCCGCAGCCACTCGTCGCTCTCGCCTTCGCCGCCCGCGTACGGCATCGCAGTGGCGCGGCGGTCGCCGACGAAGAAGAGATAGCCGAGCACCTCGACCGAGCTGCGCTGCTGGCCCTCGCCGAGCAGCGCCGCGACGGGAACGCCGAGGTGCTGGCCGAGCAGGTCGAGCAGCGCCGACTCGATCGCGGTGACGACGTGGATCGTCGTTCGCAGATCGAACGTCTGCAGGCCGCGGCCGCCGCCGTCGCGGTCGGCGAAGCGCGATCGGACGTCGGCGAGCACGCGCTGGACCTCGCCGAGCGGTCGACCGACGACGAGCGCCGTCGCCTCCTCGAGCGTCTGCCGGATCTTCTCGCCGCCGGGAACCTCGCCGACGCCGGTGTGGCCGGCGCTGTCGCCGACGATCACGAGGTTGCGCGTGAAGAAGGGCGCGTGCGCGCCGCTGAGATTGAGCAGCATCGAGTCGCGCCCGGCGACCGGAACGACGCGGAACGTGCGGACGACAGGGCTCGCGGCGGCGGCGTCGCGAAGCGCGGAGGCAGCGGCCATCGCGTCAGTCGACGGTGATCTTGCCGGTCTCGATCACCGTCTTCCAGCGCGCGAACTCTGCCGCTTGCATCGCCGCGAACTGCTCGGGTGTGCTGGCGACGACCTCGAAGCCGAGGTCGAGCAGCTTGGGCTTGACCTGCGGGTCGTTCATGGCGGCGACGATCGCGGTGCTGAGCGTCTTCTTGACGTCGGCGGGCAATCCTTTCGGCGCGGCAATCGCCTGCCACGAATAGACGTCGGCGCCCTTGACGCCCGACTCGGCGAGCGTCGGCACGTTGGGCAGCAGTGGCGAGCGCTTGTCGCCCGTGACGGCGAGCGCGCGGAGCTTGCCGGCCGCAACGTGCTGGACGACGACGTTGATGTTCTGGAAGGACGCGTCGACGACGCCGCCGAGCAGGTCGTTCATCGCCGGTGCGCCGCCCTTGTAGGGCACGTGCAGGCCCTTGGTTCCGGTGCGCTGCCAGAAGAGCTCGGCGGTGAGGTGGTCCGACGAGCCGTTGCCCGACGACGCGAACGTCAGCTTGTCCGGCGTCTTCTTCAGCGCCGCGACGACGTCGGCGACGCTCTTGTACGGCGACGACGCCGGAACGACGAGAACATTGGGCGCCTGCACCAGAACGCTGAGCAGATCGATGTCCTTGTTGATGTCGTACGTCAGGTTCTTGATCAGGTGTGGCGCGATCACGAACGGGCCGAGCGACGAGACGATCAGCGTGTAGCCGTCCGCTGCGGCGCGCTTGACCTGACCCATGCCGATCGTTCCGGTCGCGCCGGCGCGGTTGTCGATGATGAATGTCTGGTGCAGCTGCTCCTGCAGCTTCGCCGCCAGCGTCCGCGCGATCATGTCCGTCGACCCGCCCGGTGGGAACGGGACGACGATCGTCACCGTGTGGTCGGGATACGCGGCGTGCGCGGGAAGGGCGACGCCGGCGGCAAGCGCGGCGGTGAAGCTCAGGAAGAGACGTCGGAAGGCATGCATGGTTGGGGCGTGGCTGAGGCGAGAGGTCAGTCATCGTACAACTTGACGGGAAGGCGCGCGGACGAAAGGACCTACGCAGCCGCGGGTTGCCCGGGGCCGCCGGCCGCCGGCGCCGCTGCCCGGCGCCAGCGCTCGCGACTGTTGGCGAGGTGGGTGCGCGCAGCGGCGCGCGCTGCCTCGGGGTCCTGGTTGACGATCGCGTCGAGCAGGCTCTCGTGCTCGGCGTGGACGCGGCGCAGGTAGTTCTGACGCGCTTCGTCGTTGACGGTTTCCTTGTCGAGCCGGGCCCGCGGGATCATCGCAGTGCCGAGCGTCTGCAGCAGCTGCACGAAGTGGGCGTTCTGGGTCGCACGCATGATTTCGAGGTGAAACTCGAAGTCGGCGCCTACTGCGTTGCGCCTCGCCTCGGTTGCTGCGACGAACGCATCGAGCGCTTCGCGCATCCGCGCCAGGTTGCCCGGCGTTCGCCGTTGCGCCGCCAATCCCGCCGCCTCGACCTCGACGCCGATCCTCAGCTCGAGCATCGCGATCACGTCCTCGAGCGTCGCCAGTTGCTCGCGCGAGATGCGAAAGCTGAGCGGCCCTGGCGGCGCGATCACGAAGGTGCCGACGCCGTGCCGCGTCTCGACCAGGCCGGCGGCCTGGAGCCGCGAGATCGCCTCGCGCACGACGGTGCGACTGACTGCGAACTCGGCCATGAGGTCGGCCTCGGTCGGCAGCTTGTCGCCCGCTGCGAGCGTGCCGGAGCGAATGCGGACGCCCAGCGACTCGACGATTTCATGCGCGAGCTTGGGCGGACGGCGCTGGAGCGTGGCTGCAGGCATGCGGAAAACCCCGAGCCGGGCGACCTTGACTTGGGTCGCTGCCGGCCTACGATGTTGTACGACAACTGACGAGCAGCCGCAATCCCCTAGCCCGTGACCGCTGCCGCCTCGCTCGCTCCCCCGGCGCGTCCGTTCCAGCGCCTGCTTCTGACCGGTGCCGCTGGCGGGCTCGGCCGCGTTCTGCGTCCTCGGCTGGCGCGCCAGTGCGTGACGCTGCGCGTTTCCGATGTCGCCGAGCTCGGCTCGGCAGCGGCGAGCGAGGAGCTCGTCCCGGCACGACTCGAAGACAACAGCGCAGTGCTCGAACTCCTCGCCGGCGTGGATGCGGTCGTGCACCTCGGGGGCGTCTCGGTCGAAGGTCCCTTCGAGCCGATCCTGCAGGCCAACATCGTCGGCGTCCACAACCTCTATGAGGCGGCGCGCCGCCATCGCGTGCGGCGGATCGTGTTCGCGAGCTCGAACCATGTCACCGGCTTCTATCGCCAGGACCAGGTCGTCTCGCCGCGCGAACCGATGCGCCCGGACGGCAACTACGGCATCAGCAAGGCGTTCGGCGAGCTGCTGTCGCGCTTTTACTTCGACCGCTACGGCATCGAGACCGTCTGCCTGCGGATCGGCTCGTCGTTCCCAGAGCCGAAGGACCGGCGCATGCTCGCCACCTGGCTCAGCTACGACGATCTCGAGCGCCTCGTCGTCGCCAGCCTGACGGCGCCGGTGGTCGGGCACAGCGTCGTCTACGGCATGTCCGACAACGCGACGATCTGGTGGGACAACACGTCGGCTGCGCACCTCGGCTATCGCGCGCAGGACAGCTCGGAGCCGTTTCGCGCCGCCGCCGAGGCACGTCAGCCGCACCTCGATCCGACCGACCCCGCGGTTCGCTTCCAGGGCGGCGCATTCGTGACGCGCGGTCCCTACGAATGACCCGCCATCCACTCAAGGAGACAACAGCATGACCTCTCGATTCCGCGTCTCGATCGGTCTTCTTGCGCTCGCTGCGGCCGGTCTGATCGCCGGGCCCGCGGTCGCTCGCGACTTTCGCTCCGCCGAAGTGCACGCCAAGGACTTCCCGACCAATCAGGCGGTGATGTACATGAGCGAGCAGCTGTCGAAGGCGACCGGCGGCAAGGACAAGATCAAGATCTTCAGCGACAGCGCTCTCGGCTCCGAGAAAGACACCGTCGAGCAGGTGAAGATCGGCGCGCTCGACATGGTGCGCGTCAGCACCGCGTCGTTCCACGGCATCGTGCCCGAGTCGCTGATTCCGTCGCTGCCGTTCCTGTTCCGCGACATCGACCATTTCCGCAAAGCCATGTACGGCGCCGAAGGCGACAAGATCCTCGCTGCCTTCGACAAGGCGGGCTTCATCGGCCTGTGCCTCTACGAGAGCGGCGCGCGCTCGATGTACGCGAAGAAGCCCATCAAGAGCGTCGCCGACATGAAGGGCCTCAAGGTGCGCGTGCAGCCGTCGGACCTGATGGTGGGCATGGTCAACGCGATGGGGGGCTCGCCGACGCCGATGCCGTTCGCCGAGGTCTACACCGGGCTCAAGTCGGGCCTCATCGACGCCGCCGAGAACAACATCCCGTCGTACGAGGAGACCAAGCACTACGAGTCGGCGCCGATCTATTCGGAGACGATGCACGTGATGACGCCCGAGGTGCTGGTCTTCTCGAAGAAGGTCTGGGAGACGCTGACGCCGCTGGAGCAGGCCGCGATCCGCAAGGCCGCCAAGGAATCGGTGCCGCACTACGTCAAGCTCTGGGAAGCCAAGGAAAAGGACGCACGCGCGGCGGTCCTCAAGGGCGGGGCGAAGATCATCGATGCGTCGCAGATCGACAAGAAGAGCTTCGTCGACGTCGAGAAGCCCGTCTGGGACAAGTTCGCCTCGACGCCGGAGCTGAAGTCGCTGCTGCAAAGCATCGTCAACGTCAAGTAGACGAGAGCGGACCCGACTTGGACTTGCTGACCGCCGTCAGCGCCCGCTTGTCCAAGTGGGTGCTGGTCGTCGCCTGCGTCTGCCTGGCCGTGCTCGGCGGCGTCGTCATCTACGGCGTCGTGCTGCGCTACGTCTTCAACGATTCCCAGTCGTACGTCGAGCAGGTCGCCCTGCTGATGGTGATCTCGGTGGCGATGTTCGGTGCTGCGGCCGGCGTCCGCGATGCCGGCCACATCGGACTCGACTCGGTCGTCCGTCTGCTGCCGGCGCGCGCGCAGCGCTGGGTGAGCGGCATCGTCGACGTGCTCGTTTTCGCCTTCGCCGCGCTGCTGCTCTGGGGCAGCCTGCACATGGCCGAGTCGACCGGCCACGACACGATTCCCACGCTCGGCATCTCCGAGGCCTTCCGCTATCTGCCGCCGATCATCGCCAGCGTGCTGATCGGCCTGTTCTGCGTCGAGCGCCTGCTCAAGCTCGTTCTTCGTCCGCACGACGACTGAATCCGTGGAGCTGAGCGTTCTCTGTCTGAGCTTCGTGCTCTTTCTCGTGCTTGGCGTGCCGGTCGCGTTCGCCATCGGCCTGGCGTGCCTGGCGACGTTCGCGGTCGAGGGCCTGCCGCTGGCCACCCCGATCCAGATGATGGTCTCGGGAATGAACGTGTTCTCGTTCCTCGCCATTCCCTTCTTCATCTTCTCGGGCGAGCTGATGCTGCACGGCGGCATCGCCGACAAGATCCTGAATTTCGCGCGCAGCCTGGTCGGTCATTGGCGCGGCGGGCTCGGCCTCGCCAACGTCGTCGCGAGCACGCTGTTCGGCGGCGTCTCCGGATCGCCGGTGGCCGACACCTCGGCGATGGGCGGCGTGTTGATCCCGATCATGAAGCGCGAGGGCTACAGCGCCGGCTACGCGGTCAACGTCACGACGCACGCCTCGCTCACCGGCGCGCTCATGCCGACTTCGCACAACATGATCATCTACGCGTTCGCCGCGCAGGGGGCGGTGGGGGTCATCGACGGCCACGCGATCCGCGGCGTGTCGATCGGCGACCTGATGTTCGCGGGCCTCATCCCGGTGTTCTGGATCATGGTCTGCATGCTGATCGCGGCCTACTGGCAGGCGGTGAAGAGCGGCTTTCCGCGGCGCGCCGACGGCACCTCGATGGTCGAGTGCTTCCCGGGCTGGTATGCGGTGCTGCGCAGCTTCGTTGCCGCCGTCCCCGGTCTCCTCGTGATCGTCGTCATCCTCGGCTGCGTGATGGGCGGAGTGACGACCGCGACCGAGGCCGCCGCCATCGCGGTGGCCTATTCGCTCTGCCTCACGGCCTTCGTCTACCGCACCCTCGACCGGCCCAAGCTCTACAAGTCGCTCGCCAAGGCCTCGAAGACGACCGGCGTGATCCTGCTCCTGATCGGCGTCTCGAACATGCTGCGCTGGCAGATGGCTTACCTCGAGATTCCCGATGCGATCCAGGCCGCGCTCCTGCACGCCACCCAGTCGCCCTGGCTGATGCTCCTCTACATCAACATCATCCAGATCTTCCTCGGCATCTTTCTCGACATGGCGGCGCACATTCTGATCACGACGCCGTTGTTCCTGCCGCTGGCGATCCAGATGGGCGTCGGCCCGGTGCAGTTCGGGATGATGCTGCTGCTCAACTGCGCCCTCGGCCTCGTGCATCCGCCGGTCGGCACGGTGCAGTTCGTCGGCTGCGCGATCGGCAACATCTCGATCGGCGAGGCGACGAAGACCGCGTGGCCGTACTACCTCGCGATCTGGGTGGCGATCAACCTGGTGACCTACGTCACGGTCTTCTCGACGTGGCTGCCCTCGCTGATCACCGGCCACCCCGTGTTCTGAAAAGCACACAAAGGCACGAAGCGAGCGCGGACGCGCGCCTGCGCGACGCGCCTGCGCTGCGCGTCGCCGCTACGATGGCCGCTCGACAGCACGTTTCCGTCCATGCACCGCAACGGTGAATATTCGGTTCTGCACCGCTACTTTCTCTACGGCTGGCTGTTCCGCGATGCCTGCCAGGGCAACTGGCTCGAGCGCTTCGCATCGCTGCGCCACAACCGCGAGCAGGCGCGCTGGCTGCCGACGTACATGCTGCGCTGGCTCGTCACCGGGACGCTGCTGTTCGCGATCGCGTTCTTCTTCGAGGTGCAGCTGTCGAGCCCGGTGCTCGCCGCCGCGGTCTACGTCCCTGCGGTGCTGACGCTGCCGTTCGAGCTCGTCACCGCGCTCTGCTGGGCGTGGCTGCGCTTCCGCTGAAGCGCAGCGCGCGGCGGCTCAGAACATCCCGTTGCCGTTCGCCGATTCGGCGGGAACGACCTGCAGCACGTCCCAGTGCTCGACGACCTTGCCGTCGGCGTCGACGCGGAAGATGTCGATGCCGGCGTAGTCGTGGTCGCCGGGCCAGCGCTGGTGGCAATGGAGGACGACGAAGTCGCCTTCGGCGACCGCACGCTTGAACTCGACGCGCTTGCCCGGATACTCGCGCGCCATCTTCTCGAAGTAGTCGATGAACGCCTGCTTGCCGTCGGCGACGTGCGGGTTGTGCTGGATGTACTCGGCGCCCGCGTAGCGCTCGATCGCCTCGCGCGGACGGCACTCGTTGAACATCAGCTCGTAGAACGCCCGGGCGTTGCGCTTGTTGCGCTCGAGCCGGTCGTCCACGACTAGCTCCGCTTCAGCGCGGTCACTTCGATCTCGATCCTGATCCGCGGGTCGGCGAGCCCGGCCGAGAGCATCGTCGCCGCCGGACGCACCTCGCCGAACCAGCGCCTGAGCACCGGCCAGCACGGCGCGAAGTCGGCGACGTCCGGAAGCAGATAGCGGACGCGGACGACGTCGGCGATGCCAGCTCCGGCCTCGGCGAGCGCGGCGGCGATGTTCCGCATGCACTGCTCGGCCTGCGCGACGACGTCGCCCGGGATCGTCATCGTCGGATAGTCGAACCCGGTCGTGCCGGAGACGAAGACCCAGGGCCCGGCGACGACGGCGCGCGAATAGCCGATCTCGGCTTCGAACGTCGATCCCGAGCCGATCAGCCGCCGTTCGCTCGCCATCGTCGTCGCTCCTCGCGCGCTAGAGCTTCATCAGCCGCGGCAGGATCAGGCTGATCGACGGGAACGCGACCAGGACCGCGAGCAGCGCGACCTCCGCGAACACGAACGGCGTGACGCCGCGGAAGATCGTCGCCGTCGAGACGCTCGGCAGCATGTTCTTGACGACGAACATGTTCATGCCGACCGGCGGGCTGATCAGGCCGATCATGACGACGACGACGATGATGATCCCGAACCAGACCGGATCGAAGCCGAGGTGGACGACGAGCGGAAAGAACACCGGCACGGTGAGCAGGATCATCGACAGCTCCTCCATCGCCGTGCCGAGGAGGACATAGATGACGCAGATGCCGACCATCACGGTCATCGGACTGATCTGGTAGCGGCTGACGAGCGCCTTGAGATCGTCGGGCATCGTCGTGTAGTTGACGAAGTTGGCGAAGACGAGCGCGCCGACCAGGATCACGAACAGCATCGACGTCGTCCGGGCGCTCTCGATGAGCACCCCGAGCAGCCCCTTCCAGTCGAGCACGCGCCGGGCCAGTGCGAAGCAGAAGGCGCCGAACGCGCCGATCCCCGCGCCTTCGGTCGCGGTGAACACACCGCCGTAGATGCCGCCCATGACGATGACGAAGAGCGCCACGACGGCCCAGACGTCCTTCAATGCCTTCAGCCGCTCGGGCCAGCCGCTGCGCTCGGCGGCGGGGCCGGCGGCGGGGTTGCGCCAGGTGATGTAGCGCACCGCACCACAGAGCAGCACCGTGGCCACGATCCCCGGCAGGACGCCGGCGGCGAACAGCTTGCCGATGCCGGTCTCGGTCATGATCCCGTAGATCACCATGATCGTCGACGGCGGGATCAGGATGCCGAGCGTGCCGCCCGAGCAGATCGCGCCGACCGACAGCTCGTCGGAGTAGCCGTGGTCGCGCATCGAGGGGTACGCGACCTTGGTCATCGTCGCGGCGGTCGCGATCGACGATCCGCAGATCGCGCCGAAGCCGGCGCAGGCCAGCACGGTGGCCATCGCGAGGCCGCCGCGCAGGTGGCCGACGAAGGTGTAGGCCGCGCGGTAGAGCTCCTTCGACATGCCGGCGCGCGTGACGAAGTTGCCCATCAGGATGAAGAGCGGCACGACCGACAACGTGTACTGGAAGCCCGATTCGTAGACCACCGTCGTGACCGACGCCATCGAGGGGCCGAGGCCGCGCATCCACCACAGGCCGAGGAAGCCGACCAGGCCCATCGCGAACGCAATCGGCACGCGCAGGAAGCTCAGCGCGAGCATGACGGTGAGCGCGACGAGCGCCTCCGTC
>DATJIM010000233.1:0-4119 GCA_035493195.1 Caldimonas sp. | reverse complement strand
TCCCAGAAGGCGTTGTAGGTGTAGGAAAGAAAACCTCCGGCGACGTAAGCGGTCGTCATCGGCGGGTAATAGAACTGGCTGCAGCGGTTGAAATTCGTCTTACTTCCGCCGCCGTACCAGTTCGGTTCGGCTTGTGTCGCGACGGCGTGCAGATGCGGGATCTCCAGATCCCAGTCGCCGAACAGTCCGCCGCCGTTGGTCTGCGGCGCGCCCACCGCGCGGTGACGACCAACGGCGACCGAGAGTGCGTCGTTCCCGGGCAAGGAGACGTCCATCTGCGTGAATTCGAGCGCACCGCTGAATTCGTTGATCGAATCTCCCATGAGATTGGGACCGAGCGCCTCGATGACTTCGCCGGAGCGAACCAGGATGCCCTGCTCGAAATACGTCTTGGGCGCCGGAGCGCCTCCTTCGGTGCCGCCGCCGAGTACCGACGGTGCCGCACCCGGGCCGGGTGATCCGAGCGCTGCGTCCCTCAGTGTGGGTCCGGTCTGCGCAAACGCGAAGCACGCGACGAGCTCCAAGAGCAGCGCGACCAGCCATCGCGCATTGATCAAGTTGGACTGCGGGAACTCCCACGTGAACGTCGACCTGCGCATGGCGTGCCTCCCGGAACGTGCCGCTTTGCGCGACTTTGAACCGGCGTCTCACCAATCGACATCCCGTCGTGGGGTCACTCCGGAATCATCCGTCTTGGGAGTTGACAGCAGGACAACGCAACCGCATGCGCAGGTCTTCAGCGAGCCGGCATGTGCGGCTCCGGGCCGGTGCGCAAGCAGCGCCGCTTGCGAGCGTCTAGCTAGAACAGCGCCTGCTGCCGCGCCAACCGCCAAGACATCGCGCCGTCCTTCGCCGCCGCAAGCATCCACAACTCGCGAAACGGCACCGCGCCGCGCTCGGTCGACTCGCGGATGAGGCCCGAGAACTCGACGCACGCGAGCCACGCGGCGCCGAGCTCCTCGACGTCGAGCAGCTCGGCGTGAAGCGTGACGACGTCGGTGCGGCTCGCGCCGCCGGAGCGGCTCGTCAGGATGGGCAGCAGCTCCTGCAGCATGTCGGGCGTCGTGAAGTGCCCGAGGGCCTGGACGTCGCCGGCGTCCCACGCCGCCTGCAGGCCGAGGAAGCGCGCGCGCGCCGCCTCGAGGACTTGGCCGCCGTCGAGCGCCGCAGGCAACGCCCGCGGAGTCGCGGTGCGCATCGTCGCGACGCCCGCGAGCGCTGCATCGGCAGCGCCGGTCACCGCGAGTGCCGACATGCGACCGCCGTTGCGGCGCCATCCGGCCCACGCGATCGTCAGCAACGCGCCGAACGCGAGCACTGCCGCCGCACCGGCGAAGTCGTCGGCCCGGCGGGGCTCGAGGAGTGCCGAAAGCGCAGCGGCGACGCCGAGCCATGTCGTCACGCCGCCGATGACGAAGCCGGTCGATCCCGCCGCCGCCGGCGTGCTGCCGAGCAGGAACGGCACACCGACGCCGAGCGACAGCGGCGCGCGCCAGCGGCGCGGGAGCCGGACGACCGGAACGCTCAGCACTTGATCCCCACGTGCAGCGCGACGACGCCGGCGCTCATGTTGTGGACGTCGACGTGGCCGAAGCCGGCCGTCTTCATCATCGCCTTCAGCGTCTCCTGATCGGGATGGACGCGGATCGACTCGGCGAGATAGCGGTAGCTGTCGGCGTCGCCGGCGACCCAGCGCCCGACGCGCGGCAGCACGTTGAACGAATACCAGTCGTACGCCTTCGCGAGCGGCGGAGCGACCTTCGAGAACTCGAGCACCAGCAGCCTGCCGCCCGGCTTCAGGACGCGCGCCATCTCGGCGAGCGCCTTCTCCTTGTGCGTCATGTTGCGCAGCCCGAAGGCGACGCTGACGAGGTCGAACGTCGCGTCGGCGAACGGCAGTTGCTCGCCGTCGCAAAGCAGCGCCGGGACGATCACGCCGTCGTCGAGCAGCCGGTCGCGGCCTTGCTGCAGCATCGACTCGTTGATGTCGCTGAGCACGACCAGACCGCGCGGGCCGACGCGGTTCGCGAACGCGCGCGCGAGATCGCCGGTGCCGCCGGCGACGTCGAGGACGATGTCTCCCGGACGAATGCGCGCGACGGCGACCGTGTACGCCTTCCACGCGCGGTGCAGGCCGAGCGACATCAGGTCGTTCATGACGTCGTAGCGACGCGCGACCGAATCGAAGACGCCGCGCACACGGCCCGCCTTTGCCTCCTCGGCGACGCTCGAATAGCCGAAGTGGGTGTCGCTCATCGCTGCGCCTCGCTCAGTGCGAGTGGCCGCACGACGATGCGGCCTTGCCCATCGCCATCGGTGCGTCGCGATCGACTCCCGCCTGCGCGAGCCGCTCCTCGTACTGCTTCCACAGGTCGGCCTGTTGCGAGCCGAGGAAGTAGAGGTAGTCCCACGAGTAGATGCCGGTGTCGTGGCCGTCGGAGAAGCGCGGCAGCACTGCGTAGTTGCCGATCGGCTCGAGCGCGTTGACCTCGACCTCGCGCTTGCCGGTCTGCAGCACTTCCTGCCCTGGGCCGTGGCCCTGCACCTCGGCCGAAGGCGAGTAGACGCGCATCAGCTCGAAGGGGATGCGAAAGCTCCTGCCGTCGTCGAAGCCGACTTCGAGGACGCGCGAGCGCTGGTGCAGCGTGATCGCCGTCGGATGGTGCGGCTCGGTGCGTGTGCTCAAGGGGCGCGGCGTGGATCGAAGCCGGCGCAGTGTAGCCAAGCGAGCCGGCCCCGCGCTCGTTGGGGAGAAGCGCTCGCCGTGATGCAGTCGACGAGACCCTTGCGCCAGCGCTGCGGCGCACCGCCGCAGCGCATGGCCTTGTCGCTTGGCGCGGATCGCGTGCCGGTCAGCGCGCCGCCTGCCGATACGCGGCGCGCTCGAACTTCGCGTAGGTGTCGACGAAGCGCGGCTCGACGAACGGCAGCGATTGCGTCATGACCAACCCCGCCAGGTCGGCCTTCGGGTCGAGCCAGAAGTGCGTGTTGAGCACGCCCGCCCAGCCCTGCGAGCCGGCGTTGCGCATGCCGATGATGTCTTCCTCGATGCGCATGAACGCGAGGCTGTGCGACTTGCGCGCGCCCGGGAAGAGCTCGCAATCTGCGGTGATCGCCGGAACCGCGGTTTTGAGCAGCGGGATCGGGATGTCGCCGATCTGGTTCGCGAGCATCTTCTCGATGCCCTTCTCGCTCAGGATGCGCGCGCCGTCGAGCTCGCCCTTGTTGAGAACCATGCGCAGGAAGCGCAGGTAGTCCGGCGCCGTCGAGTAGAGGCAGTGGCCCATGCCGTAGAACTCGGGCTTCGACGGCGGCGCGATGTCGAAATCGCCGAACTTGCCGTCCTCGCCTCGGATCTTCACCGCCGCGAGCCGGGACTTCATGTGGTCCTCGACCTCGAACCGCGTGTCGCCCATCTTCAGCGGGTCGAAGATCTCCTCCTTGCAGAAGCGATCGATCGAGCGGCCGTCGACCTTCTCGACGACGCGGCCGAGCCAGTCGATGCCGATGCCGTAGTCCCAGCGCTCGCCGGGGTCGAACTGGAGCGGATACTTCAGCGCAACGGCAAGGCCGGAGAGGATGGTCGGGTGCCCGGTTGCCTCCATGTAGCGAGGCACTTCGGTGTTCCAGAACTCGTAGACCAAGCCCGACGTGTGCGTCGCGAGGTGGCGAACCGTCGCCTTGGTGCGCGGCGCGCGCAGGCGCGGCCGCTTCTCGTCGAAGCCCTCGAGCACCTTCAGCTCGGCGAACTCGGGCAGGATCGTCTCGACGACGGTGTCGGCGCTCAGCTTGCCGCGGTCGATCAGGATCATCGCCGCCGTGCTGCCGATGGCCTTCGTCATCGAGAAGATGCGGAACACGGTGTCGAGCGTCGCCGGCCGCCCGGGGCTGCGCTCGCCGGCCGCGCCCGACCAGACGACACCGCCGGAATTGCCCACCATGGCGACGAGGAACGGGACGCTCTCGTTGGCGACGGCCTCGCGAATGACGTTGTCGAGCTCGGACATGATGGCCTCCGTGAAGTTCGATGGCCGGCGCCGTTGCCGGCATCGCTGGACCGACCACGCTAGGCCGATCGCGACTTCATCGCAAGCGAATCCCCCGCGAGCGCATCGGCGC
>DATJIM010000232.1:0-4751 GCA_035493195.1 Caldimonas sp. | reverse complement strand
CAAGCTCGCCTGGAAGACGCCCGACGGCATCGTCGTCAAGCCGCTCTACACGGCGGCGGACGTCGCGGCTCTGCCCGCGACGAACACGCTGCCCGGGTTTCCGCCGTACGTGCGCGGCCCGCAGGCGACGATGTACGCAGGACGGCCGTGGACGATCCGCCAGTACGCCGGCTTCTCGACCGCCGAGGCGTCGAACGATTTCTATCGCAAGTCGCTCGACGGCGGCGGCCAGGGCATCAGCGTCGCGTTCGACCTCGCGACGCACCGCGGCTACGACAGCGACCATCCGCGCGTCGTCGGCGACGTCGGCAAGGCAGGAGTGGCGATCGACTCGGTCGAGGACATGAAGATCCTGTTCGACGGCATCCCGCTCGACCAGGTCAGCGTGTCGATGACGATGAACGGTGCCGTGCTGCCGGTGCTCGCCGGCTACATCGTCGCCGCCGAGGAGCAGGGCGTTCGCCAGGACCAGCTTTCAGGAACGATCCAGAACGACATCCTGAAAGAGTTCATGGTGCGCAACACCTACATCTATCCGCCGGCGCCGAGCATGCGGATCGTCGGCGACATCATCGCCTACACCGCGGAGAAGATGCCGCGGTTCAACTCGATCTCGATCTCGGGCTACCACATCCAGGAGGCGGGAGCGAACCAGACGCTCGAGCTCGCGCTGACGCTCGCCGACGGCCGCGAGTACGTGCGCACCGCGATCGCCAAGGGCCTCGACGTCGACGCCTTCGCCGGCCGATTGAGCTTCTTCTTCGCGATCGGGATGAACTTCTATCTCGAGGTCGCGAAGCTGCGCGCGGCGCGCTTGCTCTGGCATCGGATCATGCAGGAGTTCGAGCCCAAGGAGGCGAAGAGCTCGATCCTGCGCACGCACTGCCAGACGTCGGGCTGGACGCTCACGGCGCAGGATCCGTACAACAACGTCGTGCGGACGACGATCGAGGCGCTCGCCGCGGTCTTCGGCGGCACCCAGAGCCTGCACACCAACGCGCTCGACGAGGCGATCGCACTGCCGAGCGAGTTCAGCGCGCGCATCGCGAGGAACACGCAGCTGCTGATCCAGAACGAAACGCACATCACGTCGGTGATCGACCCCTGGGCGGGCAGCTACGCGATGGAGGCGTTGACGCAGCAGATGGCCGACGCGGCGTGGCAGATCCTCGAAGAGATCGAGTCGATGGGCGGCATGACCAAGGCGGTGCAGAGCGGCTGGGCGAAACTGAAGATCGAGGCGAGCGCGGCCGAGAAGCAGGCGCGGATCGACTCGGGCGAGGACGTCATCGTCGGCGTCAACAAGTTCCAGCTCGCCGAGGAGGCGCCGATCGAGACGCTCGACATCGACAACCACGCCGTGCGCGACAGCCAGATTGAGCGGCTGCGTGCGGTGCGCGCGAAGCGCGATGCGAAGTCGGTCGACGCCGCGCTCGACGCGCTGACGCACTCGGCCGACAGCGGCGACGGCAACCTGCTCGAGCTTTCGATCCGCGCCGTGCGTGCGCGCGCGACCGTCGGCGAGATCAGCGATGCGCTCGAGAAGGCGTGGGGCAGGCACCGTGCCGACACGCAGAAGGTCTCGGGCGTCTACGCGGCCGCGTACGACAGCGCCGCCGGCTGGGACGCGCTGCGGCGCGAGATCGCCGACTTCGCCGCCGCCGAGGGCCGGAGGCCCCGCGTCATGATCGCCAAGCTCGGCCAGGATGGCCACGACCGCGGCGCGAAGGTCGTCGCCAGCGCCTTTGCCGACCTCGGCTTCGACGTCGACATCGGCCCGCTCTTCCAGACCGCAGACGAATGCGCGCGCCAGGCGATCGAGAACGACGTCCATGCGGTCGGCGTCTCGACGCTCGCCGCCGGCCACAAGACGCTGGTGCCAGCGCTGATCGATGCGCTCAAGGCGCAAGGCGCGGAAGACATCGTCGTCTTCGTCGGCGGCGTGATTCCGAAGCCCGACTACGAGTTTCTCTACGACGCGGGCGTCAAGGGCATCTACGGCCCGGGCACGCCGATCCCGGCCAGCGCCAAGGACGTGCTCGAGCAGATCCAGCGATCGCTGCACGCGGCCTGAGGGAAAGCGCGCGCTCGCGATGCTGCCGCCCGACGACCAGGCGTTGCTCGACAAGGTGCTCGCAGCACCTGCGCAGGCGCAGCGCCGCGCGGTCGCGAAGGCGATCACGTTGCTCGAGTCGAGCCGCGCCGACCATCGTGCGCGCGCCGACGCGTTCCTGACCGCGTTGCCGGCGCCATCGCGCGCTGCGTTCCGCGTCGGCGTCTCCGGAGTTCCCGGCGTCGGCAAGTCGACCTTCATCGAGACGCTCGGGCTGCACCTCGTCGCGACCGGCCGCCGCGTCGCGGTGCTTGCGGTCGACCCGAGCTCGAGCATTTCGGGCGGATCGATCCTCGGCGACAAGACGCGGATGGAGCGGCTCTCGGTCGAGCCCGCGGCGTTCGTGCGGCCGAGCCCGAGCCGCGGCACGCTCGGCGGCGTCGCGACCGCGACGCGCGAGGCGATCCGCGTCGTCGAGGCGGCCGGATACGACGTCGTCGTCGTCGAGACCGTCGGCGTCGGCCAGAGCGAGGCGGCGGTCGCCGGGATGACCGACATGTTCGTGCTGCTGCAGCTGCCCAACGCAGGCGACGATCTGCAGGCGATCAAGCGGGGCGTGATGGAGCTCGCCGACCTCGTCGTCGTCAACAAGGCCGACCTCGACGCGCGCGCGGCGACGCGTGCCGTCGCGCAGGTCGCGTCGGCGATGCAGCTCGTCGCGCGGCCGAGCGGCGGCGCGGCGGCGCCGCGCGTGCTCGCGATGAGCGCGCTCGATCCGGTGCAGGTCGCCGCGATCTGGGACGCGATCGCGGCGTTTCGCGCTTCCCAGGAGGAGCGCGGCGCGCTCGAGGAGCGGCGCCGCGGCCAGGCGCGCGTGTGGTTGTGGGAGCGGATCGACAGCGCGCTGCGCGAGACGTTTCGCGCCCATCCGGACGTGCGCTCGCAGCTCGACCAGACGCTCGCCGAGGTCGACTCGGGCCGGCTGCCGGTCTCGGTCGCGGCGCGTCGACTGCTCGCGGCGTTCACCGTCGGCGCGCCGACGAGTGCACGCCGCCACTGAAGAACAACGGAGAGGGAGACCATGCACGACATCATTCAGCAGCTCGAGGAGAAGCGCGCGCGGGCCCGGCTCGGCGGCGGCGAGAAGCGGATCGCCGCGCAGCACGCGCGGGGCAAGCTGACTGCGCGCGAGCGCATCGAGCTGCTGCTCGATCCGGACTCCTTCGAAGAGTGGGACATGTTCGTTGAGCACCGTAGCCACGACTTCGGCATGGAGAAGAACCGCCCGCCGGGCGACGGCGTCGTCACCGGCTACGGGATGATCAACGGTCGCCTCGTCTTCGTCTTCAGCCAGGACTTCACCGTCTTCGGCGGCGCGCTCTCGGAAGCGCACGCCGAGAAGATCTGCAAGGTGATGGACCAGGCGATGAAGGTCGGCGCGCCGGTGATTGGCCTCAACGACTCGGGCGGCGCGCGCATCCAGGAGGGCGTCGCTTCGCTCGGCGGCTACGCCGAGGTGTTCCAGCGCAACGTCGTCGCTTCGGGAGTGATCCCCCAGATCAGCCTCATCATGGGGCCATGCGCCGGCGGGGCGGTCTATTCGCCGGCGATGACGGACTTCATCTTCATGGTCAAGGACACGTCGTACATGTTCGTGACCGGCCCCGAGGTCGTGAAGACGGTCACCCACGAAGAGGTGAGCGCCGAGGACCTCGGCGGTGCCCTCGCGCACACGACCAAGAGCGGCGTTGCCGACCTCGCGTTCGACAACGACGTCGAGGCGCTCGCGATGCTGCGCCGCTTCTTCGACTACCTGCCGCAGAACAACCGCCAACCGCCGCCGCGTCTGCCGAGCGACGACCCGGCCGACCGCGTCGACCTCTCGCTCGACACGCTCGTCCCCGACAACCCGAACAAGCCGTACGACATCAAGGAGCTGATCCTGAAGACGGTCGACGACGGCGACTTCTTCGAGCTCCAGCCCGAGCACGCGAAGAACATCGTGATCGGCTTCGCGCGCATGGCAGGCAGCGCGGTCGGGTTCGTCGCCAACCAGCCGCTCGTGCTCGCCGGCTGCCTCGACATCAAGAGCTCGATCAAGGCGGCGCGGTTCGTGCGCTTCTGCGACGCGTTCGGCATTCCGGTGATCACGTTCGTCGACGTGCCCGGCTTCCTTCCGGGCACTGCGCAGGAATACGGCGGCATCATCAAGCACGGCGCCAAGCTGCTGTTCGCGTACGCCGAGTGCACGGTGCCGAAGATCACGGTGATCACGCGCAAGGCCTACGGCGGCGCGTACGACGTCATGAGCTCGAAGCACCTGCGCGGCGACGTCAATCTCGCGTGGCCGAACGCCGAGATCGCGGTGATGGGCGCCAAGGGCGCGGTCGAGATCATCTTCCGCGACGAGAAGGGCGACCCCGCCAAGATCGCCGCGCGCGAGGCCGAGTACAGGGCGAAGTTCGCCAATCCGTTCATCGCCGGCGCGCGCGGCTACATCGACGACGTCATCCAGCCGCACGAGACGCGGCGGCGCATCTGCCGTTCACTCGCGATGCTCGCGTCGAAGAGGCTCGACGACCCCTGGCGCAAGCACTCGAACATTCCGCTGTGAAGAAGGCGATGCGCTGCACGCGGACGGCGAGCGGTGGGTACGACCCGGGCTGCCGGCGGCAGTGCCGGCTATCACGGGCTAGAA
>DATJIM010000231.1:0-5713 GCA_035493195.1 Caldimonas sp. | reverse complement strand
TTGCTCCATGTCCCCCGGGCCTGGCCTGGACGGCCGGCCCTCCTCCTCTACTTCCGGAAATCGGCCACCCGCCACCCGCGCGCGAGCCGAGACACACGCAACGCAGGTTCATGGTGCTCGGTGGGATCGGGACGGCAGGGCACCCCTGCTTTGCGGAAGTAGAGGAGGAGGGCCGGCCGTTCAGGCCAGGCCCGGGGGACATGGAGCAAAACAGGCCGCCCTGCCGTCCCGATCCCGTGCGGCCAGAATGAGATCCAAGGCCGACGCTCAGAACGTCGGCTGCATCTCGAGCAGGCTGTCGTAGAGCTTGACGAAGCCCGAGTCCGGCTTGCCGTCGGCGCCGGCGAGCTTGGCGCGAACCACATCGGGCAGCGTCGCGAATGCCGCTTCGGCGTCGCTCTGTTGCACGACGGCCGCGGCGATCGCGAGCGCGGCGCGCAGCGCCAGGTCGAGCGGCATGTCGTCGGGAGCGAGCGGCTGCGCGCACTTTCGGATCGTGTCGGCGACCGGCTGCGGAAAGCCGATCGTCTCGACCCAGAGCGCGCCGACATTCGGATGGTCGATGCCGAACGACTCCGCCTCGATCGCGGCGAGCTCGGCGCCGCGCACGTTGGCGTAGCCCGCGAACATGAACTTGGCGATGTCGGGATACGTCTGGCAGAGGATGAGGTGGCCCGTCGTGTGCAGGAGGCCGCAGATGTAGGCCGCTTCGGGATCGGCGCCGAGGCGAGGCGCGAGCTTGTTCGCCGCCGTCGCCGCGAGCAGCGCGTCGCGCCAGAAGCTCTTCAAATCGATTCCGGGAATCTCGGCGAACGACGACGACACGCCGCTCGCGACGATGAGGCGGTTGAGCGCCTGAAAGCCGATCAGCGCGATCGCGGCGTCGATCGACGCCATCGACCGCTGGCCGCCGAAGAACGACGAGTTGGCGAGGCGCAGAACCTTCGCGCTCAGCACCGGGTCCTGCGCGATCTGCTCGCCGATCTTGCGGGTGTCGACCTCGAGGTCGCGCAGCGCGACGATCAGCTTCTGGACGATGGCCGGGATCACCGGCAGCTCGACCTTGCCGGCGGCGATGTCGTTGATGAAGTTCGGCGCCTGGACCTTGGGCTTGTCGTGGACCTCGACCTTGGGCTTCGGCGGCTCGAGCGTGAACGCCGGCACGTACGTGGCGGAGCGGTCGGTGGTCGTCGGCTTCATCGGCGTCGCGTTCGCGGACGGTGGTCCCGCAAGTGTTGCCCAGCCGTTCGTCGTCAGCGCACCGATCTGCCGCCCATTCGCGGCTTTGTTCGCGCTTCGGCCCGCCGCACCGCCGGCATTCGAGCGGCGCCGTGCGGCCGCGCGACGGTCAGGACGCCTTCGCCGCTGCCGCCGCTTCGGCGGCGCGCTTCTTCTCGCGCAGCGCCGCCAGCTCGGCCTCCTCGCGCTTGCGCCGCGTCTCCTGGTCCTCCTCGAGCTCGGCCGGCTCGGTCATCGGATTGAGCGCGAGGCCGCCGAAGTCGGTCGCCTTCGGCTCGCCGCGCCTGCTCTTCAGCTTGATGTTCAGGCGCAGTTCGTTGGTCGAGTCGGCGTTCCTCAGCGCCTCGTCGAAGCCGATGAGGCCGGCGTCGTAGAGATCGAACAGCGCCGCGTCGAACGTGCACATGCCGAGCTCGCGCGAGCGCGCCATGATCGTCTTGATCTCGTGGAACTCGCCGTTGAAGATCTTCTCGGCAAGCGTCGGCGTGTTGAGCAGGATCTCGATCGCCGCCGAGCGGCCCTGGCCGTCCTCGCGGCGCACCAGCCGCTGCGAGACGATCGCGCGCAGGTTCGCCGAGAGGTCCATCAGCAGCTGCTTCCTGCGCTCCTCGGAGAAGAAGTTGATGATCCGCTCGATCGTCTGGCTGGCGCTGTTCGCGTGCAGCGTGCCGAGGCAGAGGTGGCCGGTCTCGGCGAACGCGATCGCGTGCTCCATCGTCTCGGCGTCGCGAATCTCGCCGATCAGGATGACGTCGGGCGCCTGGCGCAGCGTGTTCTTCAGCGCGTGGTGCCACGAATGCGTGTCGATGCCGACCTCGCGGTGCGTGATGAGCGACATCTGCGACGGGTGCACGTACTCGACCGGATCCTCGACGGTGATGATGTGGCCCGGCGAGGTCCGGTTGCGGTGGTCGATCATGGCGGCGAGCGTCGTCGACTTGCCCGAGCCGGTCGCGCCGACGACGAGCACGAGCCCACGCTTGGTCATGACGACGTCCTTCAGGATCGGCGGCAGCTTCAGCTTCTCGAAGCTCGGGATCTCGCTCGCGATCGTACGGATCACCATTCCCGTGCAGCGCTGCTGGACGAAGACGTTGACGCGAAAGCGCGAGATCCCGGGAATCGAGATCGCGAAGTTGCACTCCATCTCCTTGGCGAACTCGGCGCGCTGCGCCTCGTTCATCAGCGAGTGGGCGAGGATGCGCGTCACCTCGGGGTTGAGCTTTTGCTGCGTCAGCGGCTTCATCGCGCCCTGCGACTTCATGCTCGGCGGAAACTCGGCGGAGATGAAGAGGTCGGATCCGCCGGCCTGGCTCATCGTCGCCAACAGCTTGTGCATGTAGGCGCGGGCTTGCTCTTCGGTGAACGCTGGTGCAGACATGGTGCTCCGGAGACAAAGAGAAGGCGCCGGTCCGGACTGCGAACGCGACGCCAATGGAATGCGAGCGCGGAGCTTGGCAGAACGATCCGCGGCGTGCCTTGCCGCGGCTGGCAAAAAACCACGACGGCTGCGTTCAGTCGCTGGACTGTCGCGCGCGCGCCGCGCGCGCGACCCAAGCCTTACCCGCGGTGCTCAGCGCCGGACTCAGCGTGGTGGGGTTTCCCCGCAAGCGCGCGCTCGATGCGGCGATCGGGAACGAGCCACGTCAACGCGACGACCACGTAGATCGCCTGCGCGATCCACGGCGCGTAGAACGCCGCGCCGATCGCGATCAGGTAGAGCACGGGCGAGACGCGGCCCTTCCAGTCGGCGCCGACCGCCGCCTTGAGGAACGACGACGGCCCCTCGGCGGCGATGATCGTTTGCTGCAGCACCCAGTACGAGATCGCCGCCATCAGCAGCACGACGCCGTAAAGCGCGGTCGGGGTCGCGCCGAAGTGGTTGTCGCCCATCCACGCGGTCGCGAACGGAAAGAGCGAAAGCCAGAACAGCAGCAGCAGGTTCGCCCAGAGCGCGGCGCCGGAGACGTGCGCGGCGGCGCGCAGCATGTGGTGGTGGTTGTTCCAGTAGCTGCCGATGTAGACGAAGCTGAGCACGTCGCTCAGAAACGTCGGCAGCAGCGGCAGCAGCGCGTCGATGCCTTCACCGTGCGGCGCCTTCAGCTCGAGGACGAGGATCGTGATGTTGACGGCGATGACGCCGTCGCTGAACGCCTCGAGCCGATTCTTTTCCACGCCGCCGCTCCCTCCTGCGGCGCCGATTGTGCTTCGTCGCTCAGGTGCCGCAGAAGGTGCGGTAGCACGCCGTCACGTCCGCGGGCGCCGGCTCGGCGTAGAACGCGAGCTCGGCCGCTTCGTCGTACGGTCGCCGCACGGCGTCGAGCAGCCGCTCGAACGGCGCGAGGTCGCGGTCGCTCGACGATGCGGCGGCGAGCGCTTCTTCGACGCGTTGGTTGCGCGGGATGATCCACGGGCTGGCGCGGCGCATGCGCGCTGCGCGCTCGCCTGCGCCGCGGCCGTCGCGCGCGGCACGCTCGCGCCAGCGCGAGAGCCAGTCCTCGAGCGACGCGGCGTCGACGAAGAGCGTGCGCAACGGCGCGTCGTCGCCCGCGGCGGCGTCGGCGAGGCGCCGCCACGCGAGCGTGAAGTCGACGTGCTGCGACTGCAGCAGCGCCAGCCAGTCGGTGGCGAGCGCGGCGTCGTCGACCGCGTCGGCGCCGGCGCCCTCGATGCCGAGCTTGGCACGTTCGCCCGCGAGCAGGTGGTGCGCGTAGCGCGACGGAAACGCGTCGATCACCGCCATCGCGGGCGGCACCGCGTCGGCAGGCTCGTCGGCGATCAGCGGCAGCAGCGTCTCGGCGAAACGCGCCAGGTTCCAGCGCGCGATCTCGGGCTGGTTGCCGAACGCGTAGCGGCCGTGGCTGTCGATCGAGCTGAACACCGCCGCCGGGTCGTATGCCTCGACGAACGCGCACGGCCCGTAATCGATCGTCTCGCCCGAGATCGTCATGTTGTCGGTGTTCATCACGCCATGGATGAACCCGACGTTCATCCATTGGGCGATCAGCTGTGCCTGGCGCTCGGCGACGTTCTCGAGCAGCCCGAGGAAGCGCCGCGGCGAGCCGACCAGCCCGGGATCGTGGCGCGCGATCGTGTACTCGGCGAGCTGGCGGACGCGCTCGACGTCGCCGCGCACCGCGAAGAACTGGAACGTGCCGACGCGGATGTGGCTCGCCGCGACGCGCGTCAGCACGGCACCCGGCAGCACCTCCTCGCGAAACACCGGCTCGCCGGTCGCGGCGACGGCGAGCGCGCGCGTCGTCGGGATGCCGAGCGCGTGCATCGCCTCGCCGATGACGACCTCGCGCAGCATCGGCCCGATCGCCGCCTTGCCATCGCCGCCGCGCGAGAACGGCGTCCGCCCCGAGCCCTTCATCGCGATGTCGCGGCGCCGGCCGTTGCGGTCGACGACCTCGCCGAGCAGCACCGCACGGCCGTCGCCGAGCTGCGGCGAGAAGCCGCCGAACTGGTGGCCGGCGTACGCCTGTGCGATCGGCTCGGCGCCTTCGGGCAACGCGTTGCCGGCGAAGAGCGCGGCACCGGCGCTGCCGGCGAGCGCGTCGACGTCGAGCCCGAGCTCTGCCGCGAGCTCGCGGTTGAAGAAGAGCGACTCGGGCTCGGGAACCGCGGCCGGACGCCACGGCACCGCGAACTCCTTGAGGTCGCGTGCGTACGAATTGTCGAAGCGGAACGCGGCGGCGGCGGTCATGGTCCGCAGTGTGCGCGATCGCGGCGATCGCGTCGCGGGCAGGGACGAGCGCTACGCGCCCGCGCCGCGTTGCGCGGCGTCGACCCGGCGCGGCGCGAGCAGCCGCGCGCGGACGAGCTCGGCGGCGCGGTCGATCATCGTGCGGTCGGATCGTCGCTGTCGGCGTCGGCGACGCCGGCATGGTGCACGGCCCCGCCGAGGCCGACGCCGACGCCGAGCCCCGCGCCGGCACCGCCGCCGCCCATTCCGCCGCTGCCACCACCGCGCGCGCCGCCGCGATCGCCGCCGCCGCGCGCAGCGCCGATGGTGCGCAGCGGACCCTGGCGCGGAACGACGAGCTCGGGCGGCACCGGCTCGAGGTCGAGCGCAGCGCGGATGAACGTCCTCAGCGAGACGACGAGCTCGGCGATCTCGACGCTGCGTCCGGCGACCATCTCGTCGGCGGCGCGCACCGCGAGCCGCACCTGCTCTCCGGTGCCGAGCAGGACGACGTCGGCGAGCGCGGCCTCGACCGCGTCGCGCACGCGGCGGCGGCGATCGCCGTGCGAAGAGCCGTGCGCGGCATCGCCGTCGGACGACGAATCAGCCGTCGCAGCGCGCGCACGCAGGTCGCGCAGATGGCTCGGATCGACGGCGAGATCGCCGGTGAACGACCCGCCGAGCGTCTTGTACGCGGCGATCAGCGTCTTCAGCCGCTCGTTGATCTGCCGGTTCTCGCGCTCGCGCCGCCGCTGCACGCGTTGCATCACGAGCAGGCGGATGCCG
>DATJIM010000230.1:0-6361 GCA_035493195.1 Caldimonas sp. | reverse complement strand
GCGACGCGCGCGGCACGCGATGCGCGCGACATCCGAACCTGCGCCGGGCTCGGTGATCGCGAGCGCGGCGATCTTGCGGCCGGCGAGGACGTCGGGGACGACCCGCCGCTGCAGCGCGGCGCTGCCGGCGGCCACGATCGGCGGCAATCCGATCGAATGCGAGAAGAGGCTCGCGAGCAGGCCGCCGCTGCCCGCGCGCGCGACTTCGTCGCTGACGATCAGCCGCCACGCCATCGAGGCCGGCGTTCCGCCGAGGTGCTCGGGGTAGCCGAGCGCGAGGAGTCCCGCCTCGGCGGCTTTCGCGTACAGCTCGCGCGGAAACTTTCCCGCTTCGTCCCACGTCGCGACGTGCGGCGCGATCTCGCGCTCGACGAAGCGGCGAACGCTCGCACGAAAGTCATCGCGCGCTGCGCGTTCGTCGCTGTCGGCGACCGCGGTCGCGCTCACGCTGCGACCTCGACCAGTGGCTGCCGCGCAGCGACCTGGTCGCCGGCGCGGACGTGCAACGACGCGACGCGGCCGGCGTGCGGCGCGCGGATCTGGTGCTCCATCTTCATCGCCTCGATCACGACGAGCAGCGCACCGGCGACGACTTCGCTGCCCTCCGCGACGCACGCCTGCGTGACGCGGCCGTGCATCGGCGCGACGAGAACGCCCGACGCCTCGCCGCGTTTGCGCGCCGCGCCGCGCAGGCGCAGGTCGCTCGCGGCGAGCTCGAGGCCTTCGCATTGCCAGTGGCCGCGCCCCGCGTCGTCGATCGCGAAGTCGATGCGTCGCAGGCGGCCGTCGACGACGACGTCGATCGCGCCTGCGCGGCACGCGAGCCGCTCGATCCGGTGCGTCGCGCTCGCCGACCGAGCGTCGAACGCAGTGCGCGTGCCGGCGAGCAGCCACCGGCTGGTCGTTCCGGCGACGTCGATCTCGGCGGTCGTCTCGATCGCCGGCGACGACGACCAGCCGCTCCAGAGCGCGGGCAGCGGCGAACGCGGCACGAGCGCGAGCGACGCCGCGGCGACCGCTTCGAGCCACGACGGCGCCGGCGTCGCGCGCGACGCATCGTCGCTCCACCGGAGGGCCAGGAACGCCGTGTCGACGTCGCCGGCGACGAGGTCGGCGTCGCGCAAGACGCGGACGAGAAATGCGCGGTTCGTCGTCACGCCCCAGCACAGGGTGTCGTCGAGCGCGCCAGCGAGGCGCGCGAGCGCGGCAGCGCGCGTCGGCGCGTGCGCGACGACCTTGGCGAGCATCGAGTCGTAGTGCTGCGGGACGTCGGCGCCGTCGGCGAGCGCGGCCTCGACCCGCACGCCCATCGGTGCGCGCCAGCGAACGATCCGTCCCGACTGCGGAACGAAGCCGACGGCAGGATCCTCGGCGCACAGGCGGGCCTCGACCGCGTGTCCGCCGGCTTCGAAGCGCGCGAGCAGCTCGCCTTGCGCGAGCGGCAGCGGCTCGCCGGCTGCGACGCGCAGCTGCCACTCGACGAGATCGACGCCGACCAGCTCTTCCGTCAGCGCGTGCTCGACCTGCAGCCGCGTGTTCATCTCGATGAACCAGAACGCGCCGCTCGGATCGAGCAGGAACTCGACCGTGCCGGCGCCGCGGTAGCCGACGGCGCGCGCAACCGCGACGGCGGCGTCGCCCATCGTTCGTCGGAGCGCGGGCGACACTGCCGGAGACGGTGCTTCCTCGACGATCTTCTGGTGCCTTCGCTGCAGCGAGCAGTCGCGTTCGCCGAGGTGGACGACGTTGCCGTGCGCGTCGGCGAAAACCTGGATCTCGACGTGGCGCGCGCCGACGGCTTCGCGCTCGAGCAAAAGACGCGAATCGCCGAACGCAGCGAGCGCTTCCGATGCCGCCGCAGCGAGCGCGGCATCGAGCTCGCGCTCGTCGGCGACGCGGCGCATGCCGCGACCGCCGCCTCCGCCAGCGGCCTTGACCATCAGCGGGAAGCCGATCCGTCGCGCTTGTGCAGCAAACGTCGCGCGCGTCTGGTCGGCGCCGTCGTATCCCGGGAGCACGGGCACGCCTGCGGCGGCCATCCGGAGGCGCGCCTCGGCCTTGTCGGCCATCGCCCGCATCGCGTCGGGCGGCGGCCCGACCCAGACGAGTCCTGCCGCCTCGACCGCGTCGGCGAGCTCCGCGCTCTCGCTCAGGAATCCGTAGCCGGGATGGACTGCGCGCGCGCCGCTCGTTCGCGCCGCGGCGACGATCTTGTCGATGCGCAGGTACGAGTCGGCCGCGTGCGCGCCGCCGATCGCGACGACGGTGTCGCAGCTCGCGAGGTAAGGTGCATCGCGATCTGCGTCGGATGCGATCGCGACCGTCGCGATGCCGAGACGGCGCGCGCTGCGCGCGACTCGCGCGGCGATCTCGCCGCGGTTGGCGATCAGGAGCGGTCCGAGCATCGGGCGTTCAGCGCCGTCCCGGCAGCGTGTGCATGTACTTGGCGATGATGCCGAGCATCACTTCGTCGGCGCCGCCGGCGATCGAGCCGAGGCGGCCGTCGCGGAAGTGGCGCGACACCGGGTTGTCCCACGTGTAGCCCATGCCGCCCCAGTACTGCATGCACGCGTCGGGGACCATGCGGCCGAGCCGGCTCGCCTTCAGCTTGGCCATCGACGCCCACTCGGTGACGTCCTCGCCGGCGACGTACTTCTCGGTCGCCATGTAGACGAGCCCGCGCAGCGACTCGACCTCCGTCTTCAGCTCGGCGAGCCGGTAGTGCACGACCTGGTGGTCGAGGACGCTCTTGCCGAAGATCTGCCGCTCGCGCGCGTAGTCGGCGGTCTGCTGGATCGTGTTGAGGAGCGCCTGGATCGCGTGCGCCGCCGCCCAGAGGCGCTCCTCCTGGAACTGCATCATCTGGTAGGTGAAGCCCATTCCCTCTTCGCCGATCCGGTTCGTCTGCGGGACGCGGACGTCGTCGAAGTGGATGAGGCCGGTGTCGCTCGACATCATTCCGATCTTGCGGATCTTCTGCGCCTTGACGACTCCCGGCGTCGTCATCGGCACCATGATCAGGCTCTTGTTCTTGTGCGCCGCGCCTTCGGAAGTGTTCGCGAGCAGGCACATCCAGTCGGCCTGCAGGCTGTTGGTGATCCACATCTTGGCGCCGTTGATGACGTAGTCGCCGCCGACCTTCTTCGCGGTCGTCTTGATGCTGGCGACGTCCGAGCCTGCGCCCGGCTCGGAAACGCCGATGCAGCCGACGGCGTCGCCGGCGATCGCGGGAACGAGGAACTCGCGGCAGAGCTCGACGCTCCCGAAGCGCGCCAGCGCGGGCGTGCACATGTCGGTCTGGACGCCGATCGCCATCGGCACGCCGCCGCAGTGGATGTGGCCGAGCGTCTCGGCCATCGCGATCGAGAACGAGTAGTCGAGTGCCATGCCGCCGTACTTCTCCGGCTTCGTCAGGCCGAGCAGCCCGAGCTCGCCGAGCCGCTTGAAGACCTGGTGCGCCGGAAACTCCTCGGCCGCCTCCCACGCGTCGACGTTCGGATTGACCTCGTCGTCGATGAAGCGCTTCAGGGTGCGCTGGATCTCGTGGTGCTCGTGCGTCATCAGCATGGTGTCTCTCCGAATCCTGTCGTCAGCTCACGGCCGCGCGACGCCGAACTGCATCGGGCGGAGCGTGCGCCGCGCCGCCTCGTCGCAGACGGCGAGCGCGAGGGCGAGGACGCGACGGGTGTCGCGCGGGTCGATGATGCCGTCGTCGAGGAGCAGCCCCGACGTGTGGAACGCGCCGGACTGGCGCTCGAAGTTGGCGACGATCTGCGCCTTCAGCGCGGCGAGCCGCGCTTCGTCGACGGGCTCGCCCTTCCTCGCCGCGCCTTCGCGCATCACGATCTCCATCGTGCCGGCGGCCTGCTCGGCGCCCATCACCGCCGTCTTCGCGGTCGGCCAGCTGAAGACGAAGCGCGGCCCGAACGCGCGGCCGCACATGCCGTAGTTGCCGGCGCCGAACGACGCGCCGCACTGCACCGTGATCTGCGGCACGGTCGCGTTCGACAGCGCCTGGATCTGCTTCGAGCCGTGCTTGATCATCCCCGCGCGTTCGGCTTCGCTGCCGACGATGAAGCCGGTCGTGTTCTGCAACCAGACGATCGGCTGCCCGAGCTGGCAGCACGCCTGCACGAAGTGCGTCACCTTGGTGCTGCCGGCGGGGTCGAGCGGCCCGTTGTTGGTGATGATGCCGACGCGAAAGCCGGCGATCGCCGCATGGCCGCACACGGTGTGCGGACCGTGCTCTGCCTTGAACTCGAGCAACTCGGAGGCGTCGACGATGCGCGCGATGACGTGCCGCATGTCGACCGGCTTCTTCGCATCCGCGCCGAAGACGCCGAGCAGCTCGCCGGCATCGAAGCGCGGCGGCGGCCCGTCGGGCCACGTCGCGCGCGGCTGCCAGCCGAGCGCGGCGACGAGTTCGCGCGCCTTCGCGAGCGCGCTCGCGTCGTCGTCGGCGACGTGCTCGGCCAGCCCGGAGACTGTCGCGTGCATGTCGGCGCCGCCGAGCGCCTCGTCGGTCGCGACCTCGCCGGTCGCCGCCTTCAGGAGCGGTGGCCCCGCGAGAAACGCGCGGGCGCGGCCGCGGACCATGATCACGTGGTCGCACAGCCCGGTCATGTATGCGCCGCCCGCAGTCGACGAGCCGTGCACGACGCCGATCACCGGCAGCCCGGCGGCAGACAGCCGCGCGAGGTTGCAGAAGAGCGCGCCGCCACGGACGAACTGCTCGACGCGGTACTTGAGCAGGTTCGCTCCCGCCGATTCGATCAGGTGCAAGAACGGCAGCTTGTTGTCGAGCGCGACCTGCTGCGCGCGCAAGAGCTTTTCGAGCCCTTGCGGCTGCAGCGCGCCGGCGTCGATGCCGGCGTCGTCGACGACGACGAGGACGCGAACGCCTTCGACGACGCCGATGCCGACGACCGCGCCGCCACCCGCGACCGGGCGATCGGTGCCCGCGCCGTCGTGGCCGAAGCCGGCGAGCGTCGACAGCTCGAGGAACGGCACGCCGGGGTCGAGCAATCGCGCGACGCGCTCGCGCGGCAGCAGCTGGCCGCGGCGCTCGAAGAGCGGCGCCGCTTTCGCGCTCGCCGCGCGCGTCGCCGCTTCGAGCGCGCGCCAGTCGTCGATCAGCGCAAGCGTGTGCGCGCGGTTGGCGGCGAACGCGTCGCTGCGCACGTCGAGATCGTTCGCGAGGACAGGCACCGCGTCCTTCAGTCGTCGCGCAGGACGCGCGGCGTCGTCGCGAGATGAAAGCCGTCGAACGGCGTCGTCGAACCGCCGCTGCCGACCTCGGGCCAGATGCGCTTGGCGTTCGGCGCCGCGCCGTCGACGCGCAGGCACGCACCCGAGATGAACGCCGCCGCCGGCGTGAGCAGGAAGACGATCGCCGCCGCGACCTCGCTCTCGGTGCCGAGCCGCTGCAGCGGCACGAGCGTCGGCATGGTGCGGATCGTCTGGGCCATCTCGGGCGGATAGCGGTCGAGCCCGCTCGACGCGATCCAGCCGGGGGCGACCGCGTTGACGCGCACCGGCGCCCATTCGAGCGCCGCCGTCTCGGTGAAGTTGACCATGCCGGCGCGCGCCGCGCCCGAGTGGCCCATGCCAGGCATGCCGCCCCACATGTCGGCGACGACGTTGACGATCGCGCCACCGGGCTTGCCACCGGTGTCCTTCAGCATCCACTGGTTGACGCACTCGCGCGCGACGAGAAAGCCGCCGGTCAGGTTGTTGCGAACGACCGCATCCCAGCCCTTGGCGCTGATCGCTGAAAGCCGCGCCGGGAACTGGCCGCCGGCGTTGTTGACGAGCGCGTCGATGCGGCCGAAGCGCGCGAGCACGGCGGCGACGGTCGCCTGCACCTGCGCCTCTTCGCGGATGTCGCACGCGTGCGTCGCGCAGACGCCGCCGGCGCGCTCGATCTCGTCGCGGACGGCGTCGAGCCTGGCGGCGGTGCGGCCGACGATCGCGACCGCGGCGCCGAGCGAAGCGAGCTCGTGCGCGGTGCAGCGGCCGATCCCCGAGCCGCCGCCGGTGACGAGCGCGACCTGGCCGCGCAGCAGCCCGGGTGCGAAGACCGATCGATAGGCGCCCGTCGAGGCCAAGTGAGGATTCCCGATTCAACCAAGCACTTGCTTGGTTGTCGGCCAGTGTGCCCACCCGGATAATCGCTTGTCAATCGCGGCGGCGCGTGACGCGCCGGCCGCTGCGCCACCAGGGAGCGAACGATGCCGCACGCCATGATCTTCGACGCCGTCCGCACGCCGCGCGGCAAGGGCAAGAAGGACGGCAGCCTGCACGAGATCAAGCCGGTCGACCTGCTCGCCGGGCTCCTCGTCAAGCTGCAGAAGCGCCACGG
>DATJIM010000229.1:0-5238 GCA_035493195.1 Caldimonas sp. | reverse complement strand
GACCAGCGCAAGGCGCCGCGCCGCGAGCGCCGCGCCGCGCCGCGGCCGTCGCGCCCGCCGCGGCCACCCGGCGAGACCGGCGCATCGCGCCATTTCGCCCAGACCTACGCCGAGGCACGCGACAAGTTCTTCGTCGCGGCGCGCTCGCGCGGCCTCGGCGTCGAGACGCACGTGCATCCGCTGCCTGGCCGCGACGGCGAGATGCTCGCGATGGACGTCGCCCGCGACGGCGATCTCGCGGCGCCGTCGGTGCTCGTCGTCAGCAGCGCGTGCCACGGCGTCGAAGGCTTCTGCGGCTCGGGCGTGCAGGTCGCGCTGCTCGGCGACGCCGCCTTCCACGACGAAGCCGCCGCCGCAGGGGTCGCCGTGCTCTACGTCCACGGCCTCAATCCGTACGGTTTCTCGTGGTGGCGGCGGACGACGAACGAGAACGTCGACCTCAACCGCAACTTCCGCGACTTCGCCGCTGCTGCGCCTGCGAACACGCACTACGACCAGCTCGCGGCGCTGATCGTCCCGTCGACGTGGCCGCCGGACGCAGCGACGACGGCGTCGCTCGACGCGTTCGTCGCCGAGCACGGCGATCGCGCGCTGCAGCAGGCGATCTCGGGCGGCCAGTACGCGCACCCGCAAGGTCTCTTCTTCGGCGGCCACGCGCCGACATGGAGCCACGCGACGCTCCGCCAGGTGCTCCATCGCCACGCGACGCGCTGCGCCCGCCTCGGCTGGATCGACCTGCACACCGGCCTCGGCCCGAGCGGCCACGGCGAGCGCATCTTCGCCTGCCGCGACGACGCCGCCGCGCTCGCGCGCGCCAAGGCGTGGTGGGGCGAGGTGACGTCGTTCTACGACGGCAGCTCGACGTCGGCGGTGCTCACCGGGCTGATGTTCAACGCGGCGTACGAGGAGTCGCCGCAGGCCGAGTACACCGGGATCGCGCTCGAGTACGGCACGTTGCCGCAGGAAGACGTGATGCTCGCGCTGCGCGCCGACCAGTGGCTCGAGAACCATCCCGAGACCGACGGCGCGACGCGCGCGGCGATCAAGAAGCAGCTGCGCGACGCCTTCTACGTCGACACCGACGAGTGGAAGGAGAAGATCGTCGGGCAGGGGGTCGATGCCGCGCGGGGCGCGCTGCGCGGGCTCGGCGCCTGACAATCCTGCTGGCCGGCCGCGCCCGCGGTGACCTGCGCTCGCACGGCGGCGCGTCGATCGGCGCCTGCCTCTGCGTTCGCCTCAGCGCAGCACCTGGTCGGCGCGCACCAGCACGGCCTGCGGCACCTGCAGACCGAGCGCGTCGGCGGTCTTCAGGTTGACGGTCGTCTCGATCGTCGTCGGCTGCTCGATGGGTAGCTCGGCGGGCTTCGTGCCGCGCAGGACGCGGTCGACGTAGTACGCGAGCCGCTGGTACGAATCCGAGAGACGCGGCCCGTACGAGCAGAGCGCCCCGCTGCGGGCGAACACCGGCCAGCTCGCGACGACCGGAATGCGCTGCTGCATGCCGAAGGCGATGATGCTGTCGCGGTTCTGCACCGTGAAGCTGTCGGCGAGCACGGAGATCGCCTGGACCTTGTCGGCCGCCATCTTCGCGAAGGCGGCCGCGAGCTCGTCGGACGTGCGCGCCGGCGTGTAGCGGACGTCGAGACCGATCCGGCCGCCCGTCGACTCCGAGCTGGACCGTTCGTTGTCCTGGCCGGGATACGCCGGGTTGGCAAGGAGAGCGACACGCCGCACGCCAGGGGTCATCTCGCGCAGCAGCTCGAGCCGCTTGCCGTTCAACTCGACCGCCATGTACGTCAGACCCGTCATGTTGGCGTTCGGGCGCGCGAGGCTCTGCGCCAGCCCGGCGATCACCGGATCGGCGCTGTACGCGTAGACGACCGGGGTCGGCAGGTTCATCGACTTGATCTCGAGCGCCGCTTCGCCCTGGACGACGATGAGGTCGACCGGCGCGCGCGCCAGCTCGTCGGCAAGCCCGCGCACCTTGCCGAGGTCGTCATCGCCGTAGCGGAAGACGATCGTCAGGTTCTTGCCCTCGACGAAGCCCAGCGCGGCGAGCGCGTCGCGGAACGCCTTGACGAACGGCTCCAGGCTCGGCGGCCGTTGCGCCGTCAGCCAGCCGATCCGCGCCGTGCGCGCCTGCGCAACGCAGAGGCCCGGCAGCGCGGCGACAGCAGCGGCAGCGAACAGCAAGCGGCGTCTCTTCATGGCAGCTCCTCCACTTGCGAAGCATGGCTGCAACGCCGACGCTGCAGCCAGAGACCCTTGCCACTGCGACGCGGTGGCAAAGTTCACTCGCGAGCGGCGACGACCCGAAATGCCGGCACCGGCCGGTGAAAGCCCTTCAGCACGAGCTCGCCGGCGCCTTCGCTCGCGACCGCGCCGTCGAGCGACGCCTGGACGCGCTGCGAAACGAGGATCTCGCCGCCCTGCGCTTCGCCGCACAAGCGCGCCGCGAGGTTGGTGACGGTGCCGATCGCGCCGTAATCGATCCGCCCCGGAAAGCCGATGCCGCCGATCGTCGCGAAGCCCTGCGCGATGCCGATCCCCATCGAGAGCGCATGGCCGCGCTTCTTCCAGCCTTCGGCGAGCCGGTGCACCTCGCGCTGCATCGCGAGCGCCATCCTGACGGCGCGCAGACCCGGGTCGGGAACCTGCACCGGGTCGTTGAAGAACGCCATGATGCCGTCGCCGGTGAAGCGCTCGAGCGTCGCCTCGTGCTCGAGCACGAGCGCGCCGACCGCGGCGTGGTATTCGCCGAGCACCGCCATCACGTCCTCGGGGTCGGCGGTCTCGGTGAACGCGGTGAAGCCGCGCAGGTCGAGGAAGACGACGGTGATCTCGCGGCGGTGGCTCTTCAGCGGATCGGCGGCGCCGCCGGCGACGATCAGCTCGGCGAGCGCCGGCGAGAAGAAGCGCTTGAGGCGGCCGACCTTCTCGAGCTGGCGGACGCCGTCGTCGACGCGCTGCTCGAGCGTGCGGTTGAGCTCGGCGAGCTCGCTCTTCTGGCGCAGCAGCTCGTCGTAGAGCGACTTGATTCGCAGCAGCGACCGCACGCGCGCGAGCAGCTCGTGCTGGCTGACGGGCTTGCTGAGAAAGTCGTCGGCGCCGGCGTCGAGCCCCTTGGCGCGCTCCTTCGCCGGGTCGAGCGCGGTGACGAGGACGATCGGCAGCATCGCGTGCGCCGGCTCGGCGCGAATCGCCTCGCACACCTCGTAGCCGCTCATGCCGGGCATCATCACGTCGAGCAGGATGAGGTCCGGGCGCTCGCGGTCGAGCGCGGCGAGCGCCTCGGCACCCGACGCCGCGGTGCATGTGCGGTAGCCCTTCGCGCCGAGCAGGTCGGCGAGCAGCTTGACGTTGAGCGCGACGTCGTCGACGACGAGGATCTTGGCGGCGTCCGCCTGTGCGCCGGCACCGCTCATGCGATCACCTCGTCGGCGCGCAGCAGCAGCGACTTCGGCAGCGTGACGCCGATCGCGCGCGCGGTCTTCTGGTTGACGCCGAGGCGGAACTTCGCCGGCCGCTCGATCGGCACGTCGCCGGCGCGCGCGCCGCGCAGGATCTTGTCGACCTTCGCGACGCCGCGGCGAACGATGTCGTCGACGTCGACACCGTACGCGATCAGGTAGCCGGCGTGCGCCTCGGCGATCGACTCGCCGACGGTCAGCACCTTGTCGCGCGACGCGAGCGCAGCGACGCGGTCGCGGTGCGCGTACATCGCGATCGGGAAGAGCGCCTGCGCGCGATTCCGCCGCATCGCGGCGAACGCCGGATCGAGGCCCTCGGCGCCGCGCACCTCGAGGACCTGCAGCTGCATCCCCAGGCGCGCGGCGCCATCCTCGGTCTCGCGGATCACGTCGGCCGCGTCGACCACCTCGACCGGATCGATGACCACGACCACGCGGCCCACGCCCGGTGCGGCTTCCTTCAGCAGCTCGAGCCGCTTCGGCCCGAGCTCGGGCAGGGTGAACGTCAGCCCGGTGACGTTCCCGCCCGGGCGCGCCAGGCTTTGCGCCCAGCCTTCGCGGACCGGATCGCTTCCCGACAGCGTCAGGATCGGGATCGTCGACGTCGCCTTTCGCGCCGCCTCGCGCGCCGGCTGCCCCGCGGCGACGATCAGGTCGACCTTCGTGCGCGCGAGCTCGGCAGCCATCGCGGCGAGCCGATCGGTGCTGCCGTCGGCCCAGCGCCGCTCGACGACGAGCGTCTTGCCTTCGACGTAGCCGAGCTCACGCAGGCCCTGCATGAAGCCGACCTCGACCGGGTCGGCGTTCGGCGGCGGCGGCGGCGCGAAGAGACCGAGCAAGCCGATCGTGACGGCGCGAGCGGGCTTCGGCGCGTCGGCGGCGCGCGTGCCGAAGGCGAGCGCGCCGGCGAGCGCGAGCGCGCTGCGACGGCCGATGCCGGCGCTGGCGCGGCCGCCGGCGATGCTCATGGCGACGCGCGCCCTTCGGCGAGCAGACGCTGCACGGTGGCGAGGAACTGCTTGAGATTGATCGGCTTGGTGACGAACGCGTCGAACCCCGAAGCGACGATCTTCTGCTGGTCGTCGGGCATCACCGACGCCGACACCGCGATGACCGGGATCGCGTCGAGCGCGCGCTCGAGGCGGATCCTGCGCAGCGCCTCGATGCCGTCGATGTCGGGCAGCTGGATGTCCATCAGCACCAGGTCGGGGTTGCGCCCGATCGCGAGACGTACGCCGTCCTCGCCGGTCACCGCCTCGACCGTCTCGAACTTGTGGTGGCGCAGGATGTCGCGCACCAGCTTCATGTTCTTCTCGTTGTCCTCGACGATCAGGATGGTTTTCATCGGCACTCCCTCTACACCGCCTCGAGAACGCGCTCGGGAAGAATAAATGCAAAGGTCGCGCCGCGGCCGGGCTCGCTCTCCACCCGCATCGAGCCGCCGTGCAGCTCGACGAAGCGCTTGGCGAGCGACAACCCGAGCCCGGTGCCCTCGGCCTTCCTCAGGTAGTCGCCGCCGGCCTGACGGAACTCCTCGAAGACGAGCGCCTGCTGGTCCTTGGCGATGCCGACGCCGGTGTCGACGACGGCGATCTCGACGGCGTGCTCGAGCTTGGTCGCGCGCAGTGTCACGCGGCCGCCGGGCGGCGTGAACTTGACGGCGTTCGACAGCAGGTTGATGACGATCTGCTTGAGCTTGCGAACGTCGCAGACCCAGTCGCCGACGCCGTCGTCGAGGTCGAGCGCGAGGACGAGGCCATTGCGGCTG
>DATJIM010000228.1:0-2130 GCA_035493195.1 Caldimonas sp. | reverse complement strand
GCCTTGAAGTCGGGCCACAGGATCGCGTTGTCGAGGCTGCCGAGGTCGGGAACGGAGTGCAACCGCGACCAGTACAGCGCGCCGAAGAACGCGCCGAAGAACATCACCTCGGAGAAGATGAACCAGCTCATGCTCCAGCGGAAGGAGACGTCGACGCGCTTGCCGTACGAGCCGCCCTCGCTCTCGCCGATCGCCTGGCGGAACCATTGCTGGATGACGAACGCCCAGATGACGAGGCCGGCGAAGCAGACCCACATTCCCCAGTCGTGGCTGTTGACCCACTGGCTCGCGCCGAAGATGACGAGCAGCATCCCGAACGCCGTCGACGCCGGATGGCGCGACGGCGCGGGGACGAAGTAGTAGGGCTGTCCGCCCGCCGGGGTCACTGCCGACATGTGATGGTCTCCTGCCAATTCCGAAATCGTCTCGGCCCGCTCACGCAGCGATGCCGCTTCTGATCACCCACTGGACGAGCGCGAACAGCACGCCCACGAACACCGCCGCGACGATGACGCCGACGATGACGACGTGCAGCGGATTGAGCTCGTTGGCGTCGCGCTCGAGATCCTTCGACTTGCGAACGCCGAAGAACGACCAGAGCACGGCGAGCAGCGTCCGCTTGAACGACGCCGGCCGGCGCCGCTCCGGACGTTCGCCGAGCGCACCCCCGGCCCGACGTTCGTCATCGCTCACGACGCCTTCGCTCCCGGCGTTGCCGGCAGCGCGGCAGAGCGTGCCGGCTCGACGGGAGTCTTGCCGCCGACCTCGAAGAACGTGTACGACAAGGTGATCGTCCGCACGTCCTTCGGGAGCTTCCTGTCGATGACGAAGACCACCGGCCAGCGCTTCGACTCGCCGGGCTTCAGCACGTGCTCGGTGAAACAGAAACACTCGAGCTTGCGAAAGTGCGGCGCCGCTGCCTGTGGCGCGTAGCTCGGGAATGCCTGCGCAGCCATCGTGCGGTCCTGGCGGTTGCGGAACTCGTACATCACCGTGACGACCTCGCCGGGATGGACGTCGACCCGCGCCGTCTCGGGCTTGAAGTCCCACGGCCCGCGCGCGTTGGCGTCGAACTCGACCGTGACCGTGCGCGAGAGGTCGACCTGCGTGCTCGACGGCGCGTCACTCACGCCCTGCTGCTCGCCACGCGCGATCACGTTGACGCCGAGCGCTTCGCAGATCGTGCGGTAGATCGGCACCAGCGCGTAGCCGAAGGCGAACATCATCGCGACGACGACGACGAGCTTGCCGACCATCCGCCGGTTGTCGGCGACGAGGCTCGCGATCCGTGCCGGCTTCATCGCGGTCAGCCCAAGAACGCCATCTTGGCGATGAAGCCGACGAAGAAGACGATCGCGATCGACGCCAGGATCAGCGCGAGGCGCAGATTCGCCTTGCTTCGCCGCTCGTCGACCACGACGCCCACTCCGCTCAGTGCCCGGCGCTGCCGGCCGGCGCCGCGCCGATGATCTTGGTGCCGGCGGCGTTCAGCAGCGGCGGCGTCTCGAAGGTGTGGAACGGCGCCGGCGACGGCACCTCCCACTCGAGGCCCTCGGCGCCTTCCCACGGCTGCTGCGGCGCGATCGCGCCCTTGCCGCGGAGCATCGGCAGCACGACCGCGAACAGGAAGTACACCTGCGACAGCCCGAAGCCGAACGCGCCGATGGTCGCCATCATGTTGAAGTCGGTGAACTGCATCGGGTAGTCGGCGTAGCGGCGCGGCATGCCGGCCAGGCCGAGGAAGTGCATCGGAAAGAAGGCGACGTTGAAGAAGATCAGCGAGGTCCAGAAATGGAACTTGCCGCGCCCCTCGACGTACATCCGGCCACTCCACTTCGGCGCCCAGTAGTAGAAGCCGGCGAACATGCCGAACAGCGACCCCGCGACCAGCACGTAGTGGAAATGGGCGACGACGTAGTAGGTATCCTGGAGCTGGATGTCGATCGGCGCCATCGCGAGGATGAGGCCGGTGAAGCCGCCCATCGTGAAGACGAAGATGAAGCCGACCGCCCAGAGCATCGGCGTCTCGAACGTCATCGAGCCGCGCCACATCGTCGCGATCCAGTTGAAGACCTTCACGCCGGTCGGCACCGCGATCAGCATCGTCGCGTACATGAAGAAGAGCTGGCC
>DATJIM010000227.1:0-4692 GCA_035493195.1 Caldimonas sp. | reverse complement strand
GTACTTCTGCAGCAGCGCTTTCGTGCCTTCGGTGAGCTGGCCCGAGTACTGCGCCATGTTCTTGGCGTCGATCGCGACGCGCGGCTTTTCGCCAGCGAACGGATCGGGGCGGATGCCGTCGCCGGCCTTGTAGCCGGCCGGCGGCGTCGTCAGGCCACCGGTGTACGCGGGAATGATGCCGTCTTTGCTGGCGGCCTTCTCGGCGCCGATCGGCGTCAGCGTGGTGCCAAGCGCCTTGGCTTCGTCGGCGGTGACGGCGGCGTGCGACGTCGTGGCCGCGAACGCGGCGACGACGAGCGCGGCGAGGCGCGTGGGTCGAATGTGCATGAGTGGTCTCCTCAGAAGGTGGTCTTGAAGGTCAGGCTCAGGAAGCCACGGTCCTTCAGGTAGGTGGTCAGGCCGTTCACCGCGGTCACGGCGGTGCCGTTGTCCTTGTAGTGGCCGACGAAGTCGACGTACTTGAGATCGAAGCGGTACTTCTGCTGCACGTCGGCCGAGACGCCGATCGTGTAGTTGCCGAGGCCCTGGTTGCCGCCGAACGTGGTCGCGGCGTTGCCGGTCAGGCCGATCGCGTACGTGACCGGCGCCGACAGGTCGACGCCGGGCCAGACCTGGTACCAGTTCGGCGTGAAGCCGACGCCGATGCCGGCGTAGTTCTTGGTGACGCAGCCGTCCCACTTGTCCTTGCCGTTGCAAGGCGCGTAGCCGATCGCGTTGAACAGGTTGGCGCCGCTGCGCACCGTGACCCAGCGCGACGCGCTCAGCTCGGCGATCCAGCTCGCCGAGTCGAACACCGGCGTCTTGGCGACGGTGCCGATCGCGTTGAAGACTGCGTGCCAGGTATCGCCGCGCGCGCCCTTGGTGTCGCCGCGCTCGGGCAGACCCGGAGCGACCCCGAGCGTCTGGCTGTTCAGCGGCGTGTTCTCGCGGTACGAGATCTCCGCACTCGTGCTGACACCGAAGATGTTCTTGGTGATGCTCGCGCCGTAGAGCTTGATGTCGTCGGCGTAGATCAGGTTGTACTGGCTGACTTGCGGGCCCACCTTCGTGAGCAGCACCTGCGGGAGCTTGTCGGCGAAGCTGCGGTAGTACACGCCGACGGTGCCGTCGAGCCAATTCGGGCTCCAGCGCGCCGAGACGCCGTACTCGCCGGTCTGGCGCGGCTCGACCGCGCCGGCGTTGCTGGCGAAGCCGAGCGCCGGTGACAGGAACTGGCGGTTCGGGCCGTTGAAGACGAAGTCGACCGGGCCGAGATACGTGCCGCCTTCGGGATAGCGCGCCGGTGCCCACTCGAAGAGGTACTGCGCCGACAGCGACAGCGTGTCGGTCAGCTGGGCTTGCGCCGACAGCTGGTTCAGCGGCCGGAACAGCTCCTTGGCTTCGGTTCCCGGGGTCGCGAAGCCCTTCTGCAGGTCGAGCGGGACCTGCGCGTACGAGACGCTGTGCAGGTGGCCGCCGAGCAGGAGCGACTCGCCCCAGTACACCGTGTGGCGGCCGAGCTTGGCCCGCACCGGGACGTCGCCGAGATCGGCGGCGCCGAAGACGAACAGGTCGAGGATCTCGCCGTTCGGGCCTCGGTACAAGCGCTTGGTCGTGTCGCTGTACTGGTGGTTGATGTAGCTCGAGAGGTTGGCGAACGCCGGATTGAAGCCGCTGTTGCCGCTGCTGTACGCGCCGTCGTACCACGCCGCGCCGCTGACGCGCATGCCGTAGCGCTTGCGGTAGACGATGTCGAGCTCCGACAGCAGGTCGATCCTCTTGGCGACCGCGTCGTTGTTGTCGAACCTGTAGTCGCCTTCGTCGGCGAGCACCGAGTTGCCGATCTTCGGGTCGCGCGACTCGACGCGCAGGCCGTAGTTGGCGCGGATCGTGTTGTCGAACCGCACCGCCAGGTCAGGGTTGTCGGTCGGGATCTCGAACGCTTGCGCAGCGCCCGGAACGGCGACAGCGATCGCTGCGGCCAGGTTGGCGAGGCGCGGCGTTTGGCCGAAGGCTCGACGGGATTGGTTCTTCCGACGGGTCAAGGATGGCTCCCAGATGTTGTTCGCGCGGGCCTGCGGCCCTCGGACCTCGAGCGAGGTCAGGCGAAAATTCTGGAAGCCGGGGTGCGAGGCGCGCCCCCTCTTGGCAGGGGGGCGCCGGGTGGTTCACCGGGCCGCGAGTGCTGCGCGCCCGGCTCTTTGAAGACCCTTACTCCGGCAACGCGCCGAGCCCGTAGATGACCTGCAGGTCGTTGTTCGGACGGCCCAGCTGCGCGAACCAGCGGTTGTAGAGCTCGGGCAGCGCGCTGCTCTTGTAGATCTGCGCGAGCGCAGAATTGACCGCGAGCTTGAGCGCCCAGTCGCCGCGCGGCAGCACGATCGCGTACGGCTCGAACGAGATCGCATCGACCATCAGTGCGAGCGACCCGGGCTCCTTCGCCTTCTCGGCGAGACCGAGCAGCAGGATGCGATCGCTCGCGAACGCGTCGATCGCGCCCGACTCGAGCTGCGCCAGTCCTTCGTCGCGCGACTTGACCGGCACCACGGTCGCGCTCATGACCTTGGCCTTGAGCGCATCGTTGATCGCGCGCTCGTTGCTCGTCCCCGCGATGACGCCGATCTTCTTGCCGGCGAGGTCGATCAGCGAGTGGCCGCCGGTCGTCTTCTTGACAAGGAGGCCGGTGCCGTCGACGAAGGTCAGCGACGAGAAGTCGACCTCCTTCATGCGTCCGAGCGTCACCGTCGTCGCTCCGCACTCCATGTCCGCCTGGCCGCTCGCGACCGCCGCGAGGCGATTCTGCGACGTGACCGGCACCCACTGGACGTTGAGCGAGCCGGCGCCGAGCTGGCGCTCGATCACGCCGATCACGGCGCGGCAGAGGTCGACCGTGTAGCCGGCCGCCTTCTTGTCGGCGTCCTCGAACGAGAACGGCAGCGCGTCGGTGCGGTACGCGACCGCGATCGTCTTGGTGTCGCGGATCTTCTTCAGACGGCCGTCGATCGGCGTCGCGGTCTGCGCGAAGGCGAGCGTCGGGACGAGGCAAGCGGCGGCGAGCAAGGTCGTCAGGCGTGACAAGGTCGTTCTCCTGGAGAGTCGCCGCAACCGGGTGGCGGGCGAGGGGCCTGCCATTGGGCTCGACCGTCCGGCCGGTGTCGATAGGTCCTTGGGCCAATGAACGCGCGCGTCGCGCGCGCCTAGAGTGACCGTCCGTCGCTGATGGAGGTGGGCATGGACACTACGAGAGTCGTGGGCTGGTGGGAGCAGATGCAGCCGATCCTGATCGCGTTCGGCTTCAAGGTGATCGGTGCGATCGTCGTCTTCATCGTCGGCCGCTGGCTGATCCGCCTCGCTGCGACGCTGATGGGCCGCGCGATGTCGAAGCAGCGCGTCGATTCGACCGTGCAGCACTACATCGTCAGCTTCGTCTCGATCGCGCTCAACATCGTCCTCGTCGTTGCGATCCTCGGCTACTTCGGCGTCGAGACGACGTCGTTCGCGGCGCTGGTCGCCGGCGCCGGGGTCGCGATCGGCGCGGCGTGGAGCGGCTTGCTCGGCAACTTCGCGTCGGGGATCTTTCTCCTCGTGCTCAGGCCCTATCAGGTCGGCGACTACGTCAACGTCGGCGGCGTCGACGGCACCGTGCTCGAGCTCGGGCTCTTCGGCACGACGCTCAACACTCCCGACAACGTGCGCACCGTCGTCGGCAACACCAAGGTGATCGGCAACGACATCAAGAACTTCACGGCGAACCCGTATCGCCGCGTCGAGCTGTTCGCGCAGCTCGCCGGCGGCGCCGACGTCGCGCGCGCGATGGCGTTGCTGAAGGAAGCGGTCGCGAAGGTCCCGAACACCGCGGCGACGCCCGCGGTCGACGTCGAGATCCTCGAGTTCAACGAGTTCGGGCCGAAGCTCGCGGTTCGGCCGTACTGCCACAGCGACCACTACTGGCAGGTCTACTTCGACACCAACAAGGCGATCGCTGCGACGCTCGGCTCGGCCGGGTTCCCGGTCGCGACGCGGCCGGTGAGGATCTACCCGGTCGACGGCGCCGTGGGCGGTCCGATGCTCGCCGGCGTTCGTGGCGGCTGATGCGAGGCGCGCGCGGCTTCGTGCCGCTCACGCGTTGACGTGCACCGACTTGATGTTGACGAACTCGCGGATCCCGTAGCCTGCGCACTCGCGGCCGAAGCCCGAGTGCTTGACGCCGCCGAACGGCATGCGCGGGTCGGAGCGGACGTTGTCGTTGACGAACGCGAGGCCGGCGTCGAGCTCCTCGGCGGCGATGCGTTCGCCGCGATCGAGGTCGCGCGTCAGCACCGCCGAGCCGAGACCGAACTCGCTCGCGTTGGCGATCGCAATCGCTTCGGCCTCGTCGTCGGCTTCGATGATCGCAGCGACCGGCCCGAAGACTTCGTCGTCGTGCGCCGGCTGGCCGGGCGCGACGTCGGTCAGCACGGTCGGCGGATACCACGCTCCCGGACGATCGGGAACGACGCCGCCGAGGAGCAGCTTTGCACCCGCGCGAACGCTCGCCTCGACCTGCGCGTGTACCTGGTCGCGCGCCGCGACGCTCTGCATCGGCCCGAGCTTCGTCTTCGGGTCACGCGGGTCGCCGGGCTCGTACGCGCGCATCGCGGCGACGAACGCGTCCTCGAAGGCGCCGCGGACCGCGCGGACGACGACGAAGCGCTTGCCGGCGATGCAGCTCTG
>DATJIM010000226.1:0-11955 GCA_035493195.1 Caldimonas sp. | reverse complement strand
GAGCGCGGCGAGTGCGCCCGCGTCCTCGGGCTGGAACACCCAGCCGGCGCCTTCGCGCTCGACGATCGCCGCCGACTCGCCGGCGACGCCGTGCAGGACCGGGATTCCCATCCCCATGCACTCGAACAGCTTCGACGGGATGACCGTCTCGAAGAGCGGCGTGCGGCGCAGGTGGATGATCGAGACGTCGAGCAACGACCAGTACCGGGCGACCTCGCTCTTCGGCACCGAATCGACGAAGAGCACGCTGCCGTCGACGCCGAGCTCGCGAGCGCGGGCGACGAGCGCGTCCTTGCGGGCGCCGTCGCCGAGCAGCAGGATGCGGACGTCGGGCGTGTCGCGCAGCAGCACGGCGGCGTCGAGCAGCGTCTCGAGCGCGTGCGCCATTCCGTGCGTGCCGACGTAGCCGGCGACGAACTTGCCTTCGAGGCCGAGCGAGCGGACGAGCGCCTCGTCCTTCGGCCGCGGCGAGAAGCGCGCGATGTCGACGCCGTTGGTGACGACGGCGACCTTGGCTGCGTCGATGCCGCGCGACGTCAGGTTGCCGCGAAACGAATGCGTGACCGAGACGATGAGCGCGGCGCTGCGGTAGAGGAAGAGCTCGAGACGCTCGAGCGCGCGCAGCAGCCAGGAGTCGCGCATCGCGCCGACGGCACGGATCGACTCGGGCCAGAGGTCGCGCAGCTCGAACACCCACGGGCGGCGCTTGACCGCACCGACGAAGCACGCGGCGCACGCGGTGAAGAACTGCGGCGACGTGCCGACGACGACGTCGACGTCGGCGACGAACGGCCCGGCGAGCGACGCCGTCGCCATGAAGCTCAGGTAGTCGAGGATGCGGCGCGCGAAGCCCTCGTTGGCGGTGATGTACGACCAGACGCGGAGGACGCGGATGCCGTCGATCGTCTCCTCGTGCCGCCACGCATTGCGGTAGCCCGCGAAGACCTCACCCTTCGGAAAGTTCGGCGCGCAGGTGACGACCGTGACCTGATGCCCGGCCTGGACCCACGCCCTGCAGTGCTCGTGCGTCCGGCTCGCCGGCGCGTTCGCCTCGGGCGGAAAGTTGTCGGTGAGAAAGAGGATGTGCACCGCCGCCTCAGCGCTGCCACGTCCAGCGCGTCAGCGCACGGCCGTCGGCGAGCGCGACGGCGAGGCACACGGTCGGCTCGACGACGCCGAAGCGCGGCGCGTGCCCCGAAGGCTCGACGTGGGCGTCGCCCGCGACGACGTCGACGACGGCGAGCGTCGCGTCGCCTTCCTCGACCAGCCAGCGTCGCGGCCCGCTCGCCTGCAGCGTCAGCCCGGGCGCGAGATGGAACCGCGCGAGCGCGTACGACGCCGGATTCGAGACGGTGTCGTCGACGGTGAGCGTCGCGTCGTCGAAGCTCCAGCGCCGGCGGTGAATGGGATGTCCCGCGAGGTGCGCGTAACCGTCGTGCGCGCACGAGACCGAGACCGCGCCGGCGGCGCCGTGCGCGATGTGCGGCGTCTCCGTCCGGGCGCGACGGCCGACGCGAAAGCCGGCCCAGACCTCGGACGAGCTCCGGCCTTCGACCTCGACCGTGCTGTGCGCCGCCGTCGCGCGCTCGTGCTGGCGCTCGGCACCCTCGCCGTAGCGCGACGTGCCGCCGTTGACGACGACCTTGCGGCCGCCAAGCGAAAGCTCGAACGAGAGCGTGTCGGCGTGTGCGTGGCCGGGCAGATAGTCGGGGCCAATCGGCGCGACATCGAGCAGCGCGGTCGCGCCGTCGCGCTCGACGCGCACGTAGCCCGATTCGGCAAGCGCGACGACGCCGCGCTCGCCGTTGTCTGCCGCCGACGCGAAGCCGAGCTCGCCGGCGAAGCGGAACAGCTCGGCATTGCCCGGTGCGATGCCGTCGGCGCAATCGTTGAAGCGCCCGAGCGTGCCGTCGGGGTGCGTCATCGCGCCGAGCCAGCGCAGCATCGCCGGTACGCGGTCCGCCAGCGCGTCGCGCAACGGCTCGACCTCGGCATCACCGGTTGCGAATGCGTCGATCGCGTCGATCAGGTCGAGGACGTCCTCGAGCGCGAGCGCGTGGTACATCGGGCTCCGCTCGAACTGACCACCGTCCGCGAGAATCTGCTCGGGCAGCTGGCGCAGCAGGATCTCCTGCCCGATGCGGCGCCACGCGACCGCCTCGTTGCCGGCGAAGAAGAGGCCGGCGAAGACGAGCGCCTTCGCGTTGGCGAACAGGTGGTTGCCGAGCAAGTGCGTCTCGAGCCGTCGCGCCAGCCAGCGCGCCTGCACCGCGAGGCTCTCGACCATCGCCGGCGGCGCGGCGTGGCCGGCGATCAGCCACTGGATCCAGCGGACGACGCGCAGCGAGAGCGGATACGGCTCCCAGCCGGCGCCGCGACCCGGCGGGTTCTCCGCGATCCAGCGCTCGATCAGCGCTGCGTGCAGCGCGGTGCGCTCTTCGGCGCCGAGCGCGCCGAGGTCGTCGAAGTAGTGCTGGTGGTAGCGCCACAGACGCGCGACGCCGGCGCCGTTCCAGCCGACCTCGTCGAGCGCGTGGCGCTCGCCGAGAAGATCGAACGTCGCCGGCGCGTGCAGGCTCTGGCCGCGCTGCGCCGGCGCGACCCACCGCCCGCTCACGTCGGCCCGCGGCGGCGGCGGACGCACGTCGGCGCGCGGGCGATGCAGGCGGAACGCGATCCGGCCGGTGATCTGGCCGAGCTTCAGATGGCGAACGGTCCGCCAGTAGGTCGCCGGGCCGGTCACGCGCGCGCGTTCGCGGCGAGCAGCCGCTCGAGGACGGTGACGATGCGCGGCCCGGTGCTGCCGTCCCACAGATCGGGAATGGCACCTTTCTTCCATTGGCCCGCGAAGAGCCGATCGAGCGCCGGCTTCAGGCGCGACGGGTCGGTCCCGATCAGCTCGTTGGTGCCGATCGTCACCGTCTCCGGCCGCTCGGTCGTGTCGCGCAGCGTCACGCACGGGATGCCGAGCACCGTCGTCTCCTCGGTGACGCCGCCCGAGTCGGTGATCACCGCCTTCGCGTTGGCGACGAGGAAGTTGAACTCGAGGTACGGCTGCGCTTCGACGACGATGAGGCGCGGCGCGATGGCGCCGATCTGCGCGAGCGTCTTCAGCGTCCGCGGATGCGCCGGGAACACCACCGGCAGGCCGCGCGTCGCTTCGGCAACGGCGGCGAGCAGGCCAGCGAACGACGCCGGCGAGTCGACGTTGGCCGGCCGGTGCAGCGTCATCACGAAATAGTTGCCGCGCACGAGACCGGCGGAATCCCAGAACGTCGGCGGACGAAACCGCGACCGCTGCGCGAGCAGCGTGTCGATCATCGTGTTGCCAACGAAGTGGATCCGCTCGTCGCCGACGCCGGCGCGGCGCAGGTTCGCGTTCGCGATCTCGCTCGTCGTGAAGAAGTGGTTGGTGATCGCATCGGTCACCATCCGGTTGATCTCCTCGGGCATCGACCAGTCGCCCGAACGGATTCCGGCCTCGACGTGCACGACCGGAACGCAGAGCTTCTGCGCTGCGATCGCGCAAGCCATCGTCGACGTGACGTCGCCGACGACGAGGCACAGGTCGCTCCGGTCGGCGACCAGCAGCCGCTCGTAGCCGACCATGATCGCCGCGGTCTGCTCGGCATGGCTGCCCGAGCCGACCTCGAGATTGACGTCGGGCTCGGGAATCTCGAGCTGGGCGAAGAAGTCGCCCGACATGCGCTGGTCGTAGTGCTGGCCGGTGTGGACGAGCCGGTAGCGCAGCGTCCCGCCGGCGGCCGCGCGCTCGCGCAGCGCGCGGATGATCGGTGCGACCTTCATGAAGTTCGGTCGCGCGCCGGCGACGATGTCGACCCGCGGCGCCGTCATGCCTGGGTCGATCGCAGCGATTCGGCGATCTCGATGGTGACGCGGGAAACTTCGAGCAGCTCGGCGAGCGGAATCGGTGCGACGCGGGCGCCCTTCACCGCGTCGACGAACGCCTGCGCACACGCCCGCTGGCCCTTGTCCTGCCGCCACAGGCGCATCGACGCGAACGTCGGCCAGCCGAAGCCGGTGAGGCGGCGGAAGTTGTCGAGCTGCAGCACGCGACCGCCGGCAAACACCTCGACGCGTTCCTTCGGGAACGCCTTGCTGCCGGTGGCGAGGTAGTGCACCGCGGCAATCGAGCCGTCGTCGAAGCTGAGCGCAATCGTCGCGCTGTCGCCGCTGCTCGACGCGAGCGCGTGCGCGCTGTGGCCGTCGATCGGCGCGCCGGCGAGATGGCGTGCGAGGTCGATGAAGTGGCAGGCTTCGCCGACGATGCGGCCGCCGCCGATGCCAAGGTCCTGCGTCCAGTGCGATGCCGGGATCGCGCCGGCGTTGACGGTGATGACGATCGACTTCGGCCCCGGTGTCGAGGCGAGCAGCGCGTGCATCTTCTGCACGTGCGGCGCGAAGCGCCGGTTGAAGCCGACCATCAGGAGCGGCGAGCGCTCGCGGTATGCGGCGGCGATGGCCTCGAGCTCGTCGAGCGTCAGGCAGAGCGGCTTCTCGACGAAGACGTGCTTGCCGGCGTCGCGCGCGGCGAGCACGAAGCGTGCATGGCTGTCGTGGCGCGTCGTCACGACGACGCTGTCGATCGCCGGGTCGGCGAGCAGCGCCGCGGTGTCGGTCGTCGCGTTCGCGACCCGGAACTTGCGCGCGGCGTGGACACCGCTGACGCCGCCCGCCGAAGCCACCGTGTGCAGTCGCGCGCCGCTGGCGGCGAACGCCGGGATCAGCACGGCGGTCGCGTAGTTGCCGGCGCCGATGAAGCCGAGCGTCGGCGCGGCGGACGACGGCGAAGCGGCGACAGCGGTGGCGGAGGTTGCGGGCGCCGAGTCGCGCTGCGCAACCGCGACGGTTCGCACCGTCGCTGCGCCGCCCTCGTCCGGATACTCGAGCACGATGCCGAGCGAAGGCGTGCTGCCGCCGACGAGCGCGTAAGCCTCCTCGGCGCGTGCGATCGCGAAGCGGTGCGAGACGAGCGGTGCGACCGCGAGCGCGCCGGTGGCGAGCATGTCGAGGACGGCCTCGAAATTGCGCTGCTCGGTCCAGCGCACGAAGCCGACCGGGTAGTCGTTGCCGCCTTCCTCGTACGCCGGGTCGTAGCGGCCGGGGCCGTACGAGCACGAGACCTGGAACGTCAGCTCCTTCTCGTAGAAGTCGGCGCGCGCGAGCTCGAGGCCGGCGACGCCGACCAGCACGATGCGGCCGCGTTTGCGACACATCTGCGCTGCCTGGTGGACTGGCTCGTTGCTGCGCGTCGCCGCGGTGATGAGGACGGCGTCGACGCCGCGTCCGCGCGAGAACGCCTCGGCGGCGCGCACGGGATCCTCGCCGGCGCCGAGATCGACGACGTCGGCGCCGAAGCGCGCGGCGAGCGCGAGCTTGTCGCGGTCGAAGTCGATGCCGAGGACGCGGCAGCCGTGCGCGCGCAGCAGCTGCACTGCGACGAGCCCGATCAGGCCGAGGCCGGTGACGACGACCGCCTCGCCGAGCGTCGGCTGCGCGAGGCGGATGCCCTGCAGCGCGATCGCGCCGAGCACCGTGAACGCGGCGTCGTCGTCGCCGACGGCGTCGGGCACCTTGGCACACAGGTTCGCCGGCACCGCGACCATCCCGGCGTGCCGGCCGTTCGACGCGACGCGGTCGCCGACGGCGAATCCGCTCACTCCTGCGCCGACCTCGACGACAGTGCCGACGTTGCAATAGCCCATCGGCAGCGGCTGGTCGAGCTTGTTGCGCACCGCGTCGAGCGTCGGCCCGAGGCCGTCGGTGCGGATCTTGTCGATCACCATCCGCACCTTGTCGGGCTGCTGGCGTGCCTTGTCGATCCAGCTCGCCTTGCCGAAGTCGACCAGCATCCGCTCGGTGCCCGCCGAGACGAGCGTGCGCGACGTGCGGATCAGGAGCTGGCCGCGTCCCGCCGCCGGGCAGGGGACGTCGGCGACCTCGGTCGTGCCGTCGCGAAGGCGCTGCAGGACCTGCTTCATGGCGCCTCGACCGCGCGTGCGAGACGCGCAGTGCTGTCGGCGAACGAGAACGTCGCGCTGCGCGTGCCGTGCTCGACCATCTCGGCGATCCTGAGCATCAGCAGCGTCGACGCGGCGACCTCGCTCCAGTCGCGCCGGCGCGAATCGTCGAACGGCTGCAGCAGGGCGGCACGGTGGCCGACGTCCTTCGGCCAGTAGCGCCGGCGCAGGACGCGCTCGCCGCGCCAGACGGTGCTCTGCCGGAAGTCGTCGATCTTGCAGAGGGTCTCGCCATGCTGGACGTGGATCGATTCGTTGATGCCTTCGAACGGCTCGGAGCGCGCGCTGAGCGTCACCGAGAAGAGGTCGCCGCGGTCGCTCGTGATCGCGATGCTCAGATTGTCGTCGGGCTCGCGCGGGTCGGACGATGCGACGACGATCTCGAGCCGGTCGGGTGGCGCTCGCCAGGCGAGAACGTGGACGAAGAGATCGAGCCAATGACCGATGTTCCCGCAGACGCGCGTGCCCTCGCCGGGCCTGCGATACCAATGCTCGGCAGGCAGGACGTGGCCGGCGACGAAGCACTGCATCGTGAACGGTGCATCGCTGATCGGCATCGCTCGGCGCAGGTCGGCGATCGCCGCCGAGAACGGCCGGTTGTAGCCGGCGAAGAGGCGCCCGCGCGCGGCGCGGCGTGCGCGCTCGAGCTGCACCAGCTGCTCGAAGCTCACTGCGATCGGCTTCTCGACGTAGACGTCGAGCCCGCGCGCCAGCGCCGCGACCGCGTACGGCGCGTGCGACGCGTGGTTCGAGGCGATGTAGACGGTGCGCAGCCCGGGCGTCGCGAGCAGCGATTCGAAGCTGTCGGCGACGTTCGGCACGGCGAACGCGCGCGCCAGCGTCTCTCGTGCCTCCGCGTCGACGTCGAAGCACGCCGCGATGCGGTGGTGCGCGGCGCTTCTGAGGTAGTAGCCGATCGTCGCGAACGCGAACTGGCCGCAGCCGACGATGGCGACGTCGCACGGCACCCTTCGCGACGACGGCAGCGCGAGGTCGAGGCGCAGCCGGCTCGCCGCCTTGAACAGCGTTCGCCCAGGCCCGTAGATCGCGACGAAACGGACGAGCTTGCGCCACGCGGAGCGGTCGGCGATCGAGGTCATGCCGGCGCGGCGCATACGCGCCGGTAGACGGCGAGCAGCGCGCTCGCGTTGGCGTGGACGTCGAAGGTGCGCTCGGCCATCTCGCGGGCGGCCTGGCCCATCGCGGCGGTGCGCGTGCGGTCGCGCGCGAGCCGCTCGATCGCGTCGGCGAGCGCGACCGCGTCGCCCGGCGCGAACGCTATTCCCGTGACGCCGTCGACGAGCGTGTCGGCGCGCGGCTTGCGCACCGCGACGATGCTCGGCACGCCGAAGAACGCGGCTTCGAAGATCGGTCGCCCCGGGGCGTCGTAGTGCGACGGGAAGCAGAGGACGTCCATCCGTCGGTAGGCGCGACCGATCTCGGCGCTGAAGCCGAGCAGGTGGAAGCGGTCGCGCAGCGCGTCGCGGTCGAGCACGGCCTCGACGTCGGCGCGGACGTTCTGCGCGAGCCCGAGCGCCTTCACGATCTGCGCCTTCAGTCCGTGCGACGGCGCGGCGTCGTCGCCGACGACGAGGAACTCGACGTCGACGCCGCGCTCGCGCGTGATCCGTGCCGCCTCGACGAGCTCGTGAATGCCCTTGACGCGCAGCAGGTTGCCCACGAAGCCGACCTTGAACGACTCGGGTCGCAGCACCTGCAGGCGTGACTCGAGCGCCGCGTCGACCCCGGAGGCCGCCTGCGGCGAGAACGCGTTGTGGATGACGTCGACCGGCAGGTCTGCCGGCAGGCTCTCGCGCACCGTCTCGTCGATGGCGACGACCGCGCGGGCGTCTGCTCGCAAGGTGCGCTGCACCCAGCGCGTGCGCCGCGACGCGGCGTCGGTCGCCGCGACCGAGCGGACGTGGACGAGCGCCGGCGCGCCGAAGAGCTTGCGGGCGATCAGCATCGGCACCAGGCCGGTGAACTCGTTGAGGTGGATGAGGTCGACGCGCCGCCAGCGCCGCTTCGCCTCGGCGAGCGCGGCGACCGTGAACGGCAGGTACGCGAGCTCGCGCAGCAGCACGAGCCAGCGCACGCCCCGGTACCGGCTGTAGCGCGTGTCGTCGAACTGGCTCATGCCGCGCGCCTCGACGACTTCGCCGAGCCGCGAGAAGAAGCGCGTCACGCTGCCCCGCTGGGTGACGAAGAACGGCTGCACCGTGCCCGCAGGAAACGCACCGACCGCCTCGAAGAGGCTGCGCGACGCGCCGCCGAACGGTCCGATCATGTGCAGGTAGAGCACGCGCAGCGGCTTCATCCGATCGACCTGCGGCCCGCGTTGACGATGCGCTTGGCGGTCTCGAAGATGCCGTGGCTCGTCCGGTAGTCGAGGAAGGTCTTGTTCAGCGCTGCCAGGATCGCCTCGAACTGCTCGCTCGTCAGGTTGAGCTTCTTGATCGCGTAGTCGCGGTCCTCGAGCAGGGCGCGCTCGGGATAGACCGGCTCCTGCATCGCCGCGAGCGCCTGCTCGCGCGTCGTCTGGCCGGAGAGGATCAGCGTCGACAGGTGCGCCTTGCGCTTGTCGATGTCGAACTTGCGCGGCAGCAGGTACGCCTGATAGAAGCGGGTGTAGATCGACTCGTAGTGCTTGCCGCCGTAGTAGACCCAGCCGAGCTTGTCCTGCAGCAGCTGCATCGCCTTGGTCTTGTCGTACTCGATGTAGTTGAGGACGGAGACCATGCGGATGCGGCGCCCGAAGACGTACCAGAAGAGCTTCGGCAGCGAGAAGTGCGGATATGTCGAGAGCCGCCTGGTGCCGAAGCGACGGTGGACGTCCTTGACGTAGCGCCAGTCGAAGTAGCCGTAGCCCCACTTCTCGGGCAACACCGCCTCGGTCGCGACGTTGGTGCCGGTGATGACGTGGCGGACGCCGTGCGCCGCCGCCATCTCGTAGAGCAGCGCGAAGATCGCGTGGTCGGTCGGCACCTCGCCGTCGGGCGTCGATGCCTTCAGGAACGCGACCTGGAGGTCGCGGAACTCCTCCCAGTCGATGACGTGCGTGTGCAGGTCGATGCCGAGCGTCTTCAGCGTTTTCTCGATGTTGGCGACCGCGAGCTCGGAGTTCCAGCCGTTGTCGAGGTGGACGGCGAGCGGGCGCAAGCCGAGGTCCTTGACGAGCCAGGCGACGTACGTGCTGTCGACGCCGCCGCTGACGCCGATGACGCAGTCGTAGGGCTTCCCTTGTCCGGCGGCCTTGATCTCGGCGACGAGCGCGTCGAGGCGCGGCTTGCGCTCTTCTGCGGGGATCAGCCGCTCGCGCGCGACGCGCTCGTAGCGGTGGCAGTGGCTGCACACGCCGGCGTCGTCGAAGACGATGTCGGGGTCGGTGGTGTCCATGATGCAGCGGACACACGTCTGGCGGGCGCGGGCGGGAGCGAGCACGGTCATCGAGCAGGAGAGGGTGCGAGCTGCACGGGCCGGCGGCGCGCTCGCGGAGTCGGTCGTCGGGCCAGGATGGGCGACAGGGGGTCGCGCGTGCAGAGCGCCGCCGCCCAGAACACGTAGACCGGATAGAAGTAGCGCGGCGTGTAGATCGGCGTGATCGCGAACACCGCGATGTAGACGAGGCTCAGGTAGACGAGGTCGTTCTTCGTCGTGAATCGACCGCGCCACAACAGCACCACGAACAGCACGAGCAGCGATGTCGAGTGCAGCAATTGCCAGACGTCGCTGTACCAATTGGTCGGCGCGACGAGACGGTCGAGCCTGAGACCCATCCCGAACAGCAGGTGCGCCGCCTTGACCGGGAAGATCGCCCAGTACCAGCCCTGGTTCTGCAGGTTGACGAGCTGCTCGTACAGACCCGACCCTTCGTAGTCGGCGGCGGCCGACTCGAAGTTGAGGCGGATCGGCGCCAGAGTCTCCTCGAGCAGGACGTAGAGGATCGACAGCGTCGCGAGGAGGACGACCAGCGTCGTCACCCGCCGTCGGTGGACGGGATTGAGCGGCGACAGGAGCGCCAGCGTCACCAGCAGAAGGAGCGTCATCTGCCAGCGCACGAGCACGGAGACGAGCGCGGCGCAGACGAGCGCGGTCAACGACCTCGCCGCATAGAAGCGGACGAGCAGCGCGATGAACGCGACCGCCAGGATCTCCTTGTTGACCGAGAGCACGCTCGACACGGTGATCGGGTTCAGCAGGAGCACGAAGAGGAGCTTGGGTGCGTCGACGCGAAGCGACCGCGCCAGGCTGATGACGCTGAACGCGAGCAATGCGGCATTCACGATCAGGACGGCGTAGTAGCTCTCGCCGGTGAGCCGGAGCACGATCAAGGGGCCGAGGAAGTTGCCAGCGATGCCGACGATGTCGCCGAGCGTCTCGAGCGGGAGATCGCCGCGCGCAGCATCGTGGTAGGTCTCCGAGTCGGCGAAGAACTGGAAGTCGTTGCGAAGCTCGAGGGCGTCGATCCCGACCGTCGCCAGGAAGATCGCACCGAAGAGCGCGAGCAGCGCGATCGCGGCGATCGCGACGTCGGCGCGGACGCGCGGCGCTCTCATCGCAGCGCCGCCTCGAGCTCGCCTGGGCTCGGGTACGTGATGAGAACGGCGCGGTGCGGCCCGTGGAAGACGAACATCGCTCCTGCTGCGACCGCCGCGGCACCGCCCTCGCGCACCGCGGCGCCGAAGTCGGCGACCGCACCGGCGCCGCCGGCGGCGATCACCGGCACGCCGACCTTCGCGGTCACACTCGCGATGAGGTCGAGCTCGTAGCCCTTCATCGTGCCGTCGCGATCGATCGAGGTGAGATAGATCTCGCCGCAGCCGGCGTCTTCCATCCGGCGAGCGTAATCGACAGGATCGACGCCGGTGCCGCGCGTGCCGCATTCGACGAAGACCTCGTGGCGGCCGAACATCTTGCGGCGCACGTCGATCGACGCGACGACCGCCTGGGCGCCGAACTCGCGCGCCGCGTCGCGGACGACGTCCGGGGCGCGCCACGTCGCCGTGTTGAATACGACCTTCTCGACGCCGAGCTTGAGGATGCGACGGGCGTCGTCGACGCTCGCGATTCCGCCGCCGTACGCCAGTGGCATGAAGCACTCGCTCGCGACCTCCTCGATCTTCGCGAACGAAGGCCCACGGCCCTCGCGCGTCGCCGTGATGTCGAGCAGGACGAGCTCGTCGACCTCCTTGTCGTTGAAGATCTTGATCGCGTTGATCGGGTCGCCGACGTACTTCGGATCCTTGAACCGCGTCGTCTTGACGAGGCCGGCGCCGCGTAGGAGCAGGCACGGGATGACGCGCGTCTTCAGCATGTCAGCAGCGCTCCGCGAAGTTGCGCAGAAGGTGCATGCCGAAGCGATGGCTCTTCTCGGGGTGGAACTGCACGCCCCAGACATTGCCGCGGCGAAAGCCGCTGTCGAAGTCGGCGCCGTAGAACGTCGTCAGAAGCACGTCTTCGCGGCGCTCGCACGCGACGTAGTACGAGTGGACGAAGTAGAAGCGCGACTCGCGGGGAAGACCTTCGAGCAGCGCGTCGTCGCGCACCGGCCGCGCGATGTTCCAGCCCATGTGCGGAACCTTCAGGGTGGCGTCGGCGGGAACGAAGCGCACCGCCTTCGCATCGACCCATCCGAGACCCGGGCGCTCGCCTTCGCTGCTGCTGTGCGTCATCAGCTGCATGCCGAGGCAGATGCCGAGCACCGGAACCTCGTCGCGGCGGACGCGCTCGTTCAGGAGCGGGACGAGGCCGCTCTTGTCGAGGTTCTCCATGCCGGCGTCGAACGCGCCGACGCCCGGCAGCACGAGCTTGGTCGCGGCCGCGATCCGGGCCGGTTCGGCGGTGATCTCCGAGTCGGCGCCGATCTTCTTCAGCATGTTGCGGATCGAGCCGAGATTGCCCATCCCGTAGTCGA
>DATJIM010000225.1:0-2814 GCA_035493195.1 Caldimonas sp. | reverse complement strand
TCCTCGGCGCTCGGCTCGACCGGCCGCTTCTTCAGGATCGGCGTCGCGACCTCGCCCGGGCAGAGCGCGGTCGCGCGCAGGCCGTTGACGCATTCCTCGATGTTGAACGAGTGGCTGAGCGCGATCATCCCGGCCTTGCTCGCCGTGTACGCCGGGCCGGTGAGATAGCCGAGCACCCAGCCGGCGAACGACGCGACGTTGATCACCGTGCCGCGGCGGCGCGCGCGCATGCCTTTGACCACCGCCATCGTGCACGCGGTCGCGCCGTTGAGGTTGATCGCCACGACCGAAGCGAACGTCGCCGGGTCGGTTTCCTTCCAGTAGCGCTTCGGCACGTTGACGCCGGCGCTGTTGACGAGGATGTCGACGCCGCCGTGGCGCGCTTCGACCGCGGCGGCGACGCGCGCGACCGCGGCGAGGTCGGCGACGTCGAGCGGCTCGCGCTCGATCGATCCGCGCGCCGCGCCGCGCGCTTCGGCCGACGCGACTGCTTCTTCGAGCTTGGCCGTGTCGCGGCCCGAGATCACGACGCGGCAGCCCGCCTTCGCGAGCTCGACCGCGCCAGCGAGTCCGATGCCGCTGCCGCCGCCGGTGATCCATGCGACCTGGCCGGCGAGCGGCGATGCCGACGCGGCGCTCATCGCGGCTCCTCCGCGAGGCCGTCGTCGACGGCGATGTTCTCCGACGCGAGCTCGAGGCCCGACGCCAACGCCTGCTGGACGATCAGCTTTGCGAAGTCCTCGTCGTCCATGCCGCGGCCGATCAGCGACTGCACGAGATCGCGCGTCAGCGACGCGAGCGGCATCGGCACCTCCAGGCGGCGGCCGGCGTCGAGGCCGAGGTCGAGGTCCTTGCGCAGGAGCTTCGGCGTGAAGGTCACCTTGAAGTCGAGGTTGACGAACGCCGGGCTCTTGTAGCGCGAGAACGTCGAGCCCATGACGCTCTGGTTCATGAAGTCGAGGAAGGCGTGGCGCGGCACGCCGGCCTTCTGCGCGAGCACCGTGATCTCGGCGAGCGACTGGGTGACGACGCCGAGGAAGACGTTGTGACAGATCTTGACGATCCGCGCGAGCTCGCCTTCGCCGACGTAGCTCGCCGCCGGCGCGATCGCGCGCAGCCACGGCAGCGCGGCGTCGTACGCGCTCTGCGGCCCCGAGCAGACGAACGAGAGCCGCCCGGCCTTGATCACCTTGGCGTTGCCCGACACCGGCGCTGCGAGCAGCGCGACGCCGCGCGCCGCGAGAAGCTCGCGCAGCTCGGCCGAGCCTTCGAGCGAGATCGACGAGCACTCGACGACGAGCCTGGGCGCGCGTGCGCCGCTCAGGAGACCCTGCGGCCCGGCAACGACTTCGCGGACGTCGTCCCACGTCGAGACCATGACGAAGACGATGTCGCACGCGGCGAGGTCGACGAGCGCGTCGGCGATCTTCGCGCCACGCGCGGCGAGCGGCTCGGCCTTGGCGCGGGTGCGGTTCCAGACGGTGAGATCGGCGCCGGCCCTGGCGAGGCGCTCGGCCATCGCGAAGCCCATGCGGCCGATGCCGATCCAGCCGATCGTGTCGTTGCGAGTTTTCATCGTGTGCGACTCAATACGGGTTGGCGATCGGCAGCTCTTGCGCCGGATAGAGCGAGATCACCTTCGGCCCGGTCGGCGTCAGGATCACTTCTTCCTCGATTCGCGCCGCCGAGAAGCCGTCGCTCGCCGGGCAGTACGTCTCGACGGCGAACACCATCCCGGTCTTCAGCTCGATCGGCTCGTCGAGCGAGCTGAGGCGCGAGATCAGCGGTCGCTCGTGCAGGCCGAGGCCGAGGCCGTGGCAGAAGTTGAGTCCGAACGCCTCCATCTCGCCGGCGATGCCGATGTCCTCGGCGGTCGGGAACGAGCGCGCGACGACGTCCGACGAGACGCCGGGCTTGAGCAGCGCGATCGCGCGGTCCATCCAGTCGCGCGCCTTCTTGTAGGCATCCTTCTGTGGCTCGGTGGCACGGCCGACGCTGAAGGTGCGGTAGTAGCACGTCCGGTAGCCCATGTACGAATGGATGATGTCGAAGAACGCCTGGTCGCCGGGCCGGATCAGGCGGTCGGTGAAGTTGTGCGGATGCGGGTTGCAGCGCTCGCCCGAGATCGCGTTGATCGCCTCGACGCAGTCCGAGCCCATGCTGTAGAGGCGCATCGTCGCCAGCGCGACGATGTCGCTCTCGCGCACTCCCGGTTTGAGGTTCGCGGCGATCTCGTGGTAGACGCCGTCGACCATCGCCGCCGCCATGTTGAGCAGCATCAGCTCGTCGATGCTCTTGATCTCGCGCGCCGCGAGCATCGTCTGCTGCGCGTCGCGCACCTCGATGCCGAGCTTCTGCAGCTCGAGCATCATCGGCACCTCGACGACGTCGACGCCGAGCGGCATGTCGGCGACGCCTTCCTCCTCGAGCAGCGCCTTGATCTCGCGCGCGGCGCTGCGAAAGAGCTTGCCGTCGCCGCCGACCGCGCCGCGCATGCCGAGCAGGCCCGCCTTGCAGTGGTCCTTGCACAGCCACGGCGTGTAGAGGCGGTGGTGCTTCGCCGCCGAGCCGAAGTCCCAGAGGTACGGGTCGCCGTTGCCGGTCAGGAGCGAATAGCGCGTCAGCTTGTCGCGCGCCCACTCGCCGATCACCGTGCTCGTCGTGTAGCGGATGTTGTGCTGGTCGAAGCAGAGCAGGGCGCCGAGGCCGGAGCGCGCGAGCGCGTCGCGGGTGCGCGCGAGCCGGTAGTCGTGGAGGCGGCGGAAGTCGACGCGCTCCTCGAAGTCGACCTGCATGTGGCCGGGCGCCTGCAGC